>SXPJ01000074.1 GCA_005776395.1 Bdellovibrionales bacterium
AAGAGGTTGCTCGAGTATGCAAGTAACCATTTTTGATTTTCATTGTAATATCAGAAAGTTGACCTGGTGGGTCTGTCCGGGCTCGAACCGGAGACCTCTACCATGTCAAGGTAGCGCTCTAACCAACTGAGCTACAGACCCTCTAATAAATAACCATCTAATCTGACTGACAGATCCTCTGAGAATCTTTTCCACTAAGGCGTTTCGGGTTCCATCACTTTCTTTCAGTTTTCAGTCTATTTCTATTCTGTTTTGTGTAGTTTGGTTAATTTTGGTTTAAACGTGGCAGCTAATGGCAGTGGCGTATTTATCCAAATCGAGCGCGTATAACTTGAAGATTCTTGATCGCCTCATCGAGGACTTCCATATCTCCCTTTGCTTTAGTTAAGTAGATTCCTCCAAGTAGCTCCGAGGGTTTCTTGCCTAGTGCTTCAGCAATGCTCTCTAATATCTCCAGGGTAATATTCTGAGGACTTATTTCTAACCTAGAAATGTAACGGACATGTAAACCGGCCTTGGTGGCCAACTGTTGTTGAGTAAGTCCGGCCTCCAGTCTAAATGCCTTAATATTTCGTTGTACTAATCCGCTAATTGAAGACTTGGGGCTACGAGGCATCCGATCTCCTTGTTGATTTTATCGTGTAGTATCTTATGGGATACAATATATTCTTATAAGTTGACAATACCATGTGAAGTGTTAAGTTCAAACTGGAAAGATGAGGGGGGGAAAACAATGCCTCGAATAATTGAATGGTTCGGTAGTTTAATGTTTATCGTAGCGCTGATTGAGTTTGCTCCCAATCCCAAAAAGGCACTTCAAAGTATTCCAGACGTGTTGTCTATGAATCCGAAAATGGTTAATGGGCATCTCGTAATGCCTAAGGTGATTTCTACGAAATCAAATTTAAAACCAGTACTATCGCTTGACGAATAGTAGCAGGGAAAAAAGTGATTGGTTAAATTGCTGGACACTCAATCTGTATTGGTATAATTTACCAATATGAAGGCGGTTCTTGTTCGGCACGAAAAATTTGTAGTTCGAAGGCGATATGTGGTCGAGATTTTCGTACATCAAGTTCCACATTCTACTCATTATACGGATGGGCTCAAGTGGGGCCTGATTTGTGTAGATAGAGTTTCGGGAAAACGTGTTCTTATGGACAATCATTATCCCAAAGGCGCTCATATTCACGTTGATGACAAAGAGCTTCCCTACGAATACGTGGGACTAGGTGAGTTGGTTAATGATTTTAGAAGATTAGTTACTGAACATATGGGAGTTCAAATATGAAACGATTAGTAGTGTCGTGTAAGACAGCCGATCAGGTATTTGATGATTTTAAGGGAGCCATGCTCCGTGCGCAAAAAAGGAAATTTAAAGGCGAACCTGAATATGAAGTGAGTTTCGATAATAAGGCCGACTTTAATCGGTTTGTTCGCAATATTCCAATTTTGTCTGCAATTATCGTTTTTAAACCCCGCTCTGTTTACGAACTGGCGAAATTGACTGGTTTGGATGTTTCTAATTTGAATAAGACAATCCAGTTTTTTGAAGAGATTGGCGTTATTCGGGTGAAAACAGCTAAGGTTTCAGGTCGAGCGGTGAAACAACCTCATGTGGAATATGATGAAGTTACCTTTCGGCTTGCCGCTTAAAAATGTAAAATTTCCTCTGAATGGGGCCCCCCAATTTCCATTGAATGAGACCACTCGACTTCCACTTATTGAATTCACTTCAAAGTGCCAGCTAAATCATAGGATCTACCATTTTAGCCAATAAAAAAAGTTCATATAGATAGATTGAATGTCATAATTTACCTACAATCGAATAATTTTCACCGCAACCTGATTGGCTGGTATTGTCTTCGACTCCAGACTCGGCTTCGTCTCAAGCCCTTTAAATACAAGATAAATAGAAAAGAACATTAGAGGAAGAGCTAGGAGCATATAGCCGCCCAGTTTTTCCTGAATCGATTGTTTCAAACGAAACAAGAGGAGCGTTGTGGGGTAGAGTCCGTAAAAAAGACAAATCAACATCAACGCAAAACCTTTTCCGATTTGCCAAGGATCTTCAAGATGGCTCATAACGTGAATGACACCTAGAAATCCACCCATCAACCCCTGCACCATTCCCAATGTTACCATTCTTTGGAGAATGAGTTCATCGCTTTCGTTGGTATGAGTGTAAAAAACCCGTTTTAAAAAAGGGATTATTTGGTGCTTTTCATGGCTAAAAAACACAATAAGAATCTGAGGCGCAAAAACAATGCATAGCGCTTTTAAGTTGAAAAAAGCGATGGGCTTAATTCCAAACCCATTTGCAATAAGGAGTAGTATAAAAAAATTCAAACCAAGAAAGGCCAATGTTTTCATCTCCAACCTCCATGGTTCTATTTAAATCCATTACTCTGTCATTAAAGGACAGTCGTGCCCAAAGTATTTAAAACTCCGACACATCAAAATAGATAATCTATCTATTTGGTAGGAGTAGAAACCCAATTAGTGGAATGGTCTTCCATTAAAGTTTCGGGGATGTCCGCCGCATAATCTCCTGTCGAGGGTGTTTTTTTAGTAGGGAGTAGGAATGGGGGGAGCCACTTGAGGCTGTTTCTGGAAAATAGAACTTCCCATATTCACCTTATCTCAATGTGAAAGATAGTAGTGATAACTGATAACAAGAGGGGGGGCGTGACCCTAACTGACACAATCATCCTTAAAATAGGGTTAATGGAGGTACTAATGAAATCTTTTCTTTTTGTCTCAGTAAGTGTCTTAGTTTTTTTGGTTGTAGCCTATTTTCATCAAATTCCCCTGATTAGCTTTTTTGCGCCTACGGCCATCCTGTTAGTGTTTGGTCCTTTGGCTGTCTTCCTACTAGTTCATGTGGGTAAGAATAATATAGGTTCTTTTTTTAGAAGGATTCACAGAAATGAAATTAAACAAGAGGATGAAGACATTATATTCGGTCTTGCTTGTATTGGCCTTATTATGGGGTTTGTAGGAACGGTTCTTTCGATTGTTTCGCTGCTCTATCATCCGGGAGCTAAAGGGAGTGTTGCCTCTGCATTAAACCTTGCTGTAGGTTCGCTTCTTTATGGGCTGCTTCCCCCTATGTTTATGTTTCCTTTTAAAATGAATCTATTTCGAGATAGGCAGAGTGGGCTCAGGTTTTATAGTCTTGCCGGGACCTGTTTACTTATTCTTATATCTTACGTTGTATCAAAAATATAATTCTTACATTTGGGGGGCTTATTGAAAGCTACCCAAGTTTCTATCAGGGAATAGGGAGTTAAATTAGGCCACTTTTCGAATCTGTTCATACATCGATATGAGTGCTCTTGAGTGTTCAATTAATTTGTCCTTTAGCTCTTTGGGTTCAATGACTCTGCAATTAGGACCAAATCCCAAAACCCACTGAACCACTTCTGATGTAAGACTCACTTCCATCTCAAATAGAATAGAGCCGTTACCTTTACTGATAATTTTTTGTGTGGGATGCCATCCCCGCTCTTTAACAAAAGGAGCAATGACAGGGGCGAATTCTAATCTTACAGTTTGGGATTTTCCACCAATAAAGACACCAAATGCACTTTTAAAATACTCTTCTGGGTTAACAGTCGGTTTTTTATAAACTTCTTCTAGGAATTTAGCGTCACTCATCCTTGCGACACTCCAAAGCTTAACCGTTTTGTCCTCTAGGTCCTCGGCAATTAAATATATAGAGCCTTTAGCAAAATAAAGAAAATGTGGACCTAGTTTTCGTTCTCTTTTGTCCCTTCCATTTACCGAAGAATAGGTGACTTTTAAGACCTGTTTCTCAGCAGTGGCAGCTCGTATCGTTTCCACAGTATCAGAATCAAGCCCGAGCCCCCACTTAGGTAGTGGATCAAAATGGAAGTCCTCCATTAGCTCTGTTAGGTGCTTTCTAGCTTTGCCATCAATGCGGGTTTCAATTTTCTTAAATATAGATTCTAAATCGCTGTAAAAAGGAGTGTCTTTTAATGGTGTTAAAACACCACGAGCCAAGAAAAGAGCTAAGAGCTCTTTTGAATTCAAAATAAAATTGTCAGTGATTTTAGCATGTCTTTCTAATTTCCATTTCTGAGCTCCTTCTTGAACACTGTCATTTGGATTTGAAAGGGGAAATCCCGATTGCTGAAGGGCTTCAATATCCCGGTAGATGGTTCTTTTACTAGCCTTATGTCCCGCCTCTTTAACTCGTTCCCAGATCTGATCTGCAGTAAGCCCATAATTTGAGGCTTCAAGAATATTTAGAATGCAATAGAATCGCGATACTTGCCCATTTCTTCCAGACATAAAATCCCCTTGTCTAATTTTAAGACAAAATGAATCATAAGACTGTGAGAAGGTTGTGAAAATATTGTGTCGTTTTTAGCGTAATCTGGCAGAGTAAGGATAGCCCTCTGTAAGTGGTTGAAAGTGTAAGCCAGTATTATATTACGTATGTTATTCGGGAGAAAAATGAGCGAAATTAAAAACTAAGCTGCTTTTTTCTTGGCTTGAGGCTTTGTGATCTCAATCCAGTGTTCGTAGAGCATTACCATAGCAAGGGTATCGAGCTCGCAGTAACGAAGAAGAGCATTTTTTAGCTCTCCCCGTTCGATATCGGTCATGCGGGTAAATTGCATTTTTGTATAGGCGGTCATAGCAGCTCCACCATCGTTGAGTTGATCTTCATCAGTCATAAGACTATCAAGTTGCTCAATTGAGACATTTTCAAAAAGCTTGGGGAGTTGTTTGTAGGGATCAATAATCTCACCACTATCATCAAGTTTTAACCAAACCCATTCTTTGAAGTTTAGGCTCTGGATGCCCCCACGGGTACCATAGATGGGTTTTTGGTATTTTGTTTTTAGAAACTGAGATTCTCTTAAGATGGCTGGTAAAACCTGTTTGATACTATTCGAGCCGTTTGTGAAGGGGTGGTAATAGTAGTTCTTTACCATTTCACATAGGTCCACCATGCTGCGTTTCCCTTTCCAGAGCATATCTTCCGATTTTTTCTTGCTACTGGAATTTTTTGACTCGGTAATGGTTTTAATCCATTCCATAAGTTCTTCACGATCAGGTTCGGTAGAAACTTTTAGTTGAGAATAGATTTGGCAAAGAACTGTATTTTCGTGGGGTGCATATTTAAAAATGGTCCCTTGATCTTGTTCAAGCTCTTTTTTTAGGGCGCGAACAAAGTCAAAATTGGGGAAGTGACCTCGTTCAAAATTGATGTATTGGCCCACATGCTCTATTTTTCCAGCTTTTTGGATAGTGTGGTGGGAGAATTGAAAGGCGGTGACTTCGTAAGGTCGTCGTCCCTTGTTAAAGGGAAGGGCGGTGGTGCAGGTTTCAAAATCGATAAAGTGGAGGGGGAATTTCCAGGAGGAGATCTCCTCTTTTAAAGCTTCGAAGTTAATATAGGGGGAATTATCTTTATTCGTAACTCTCTGAACTTGAATCCATTGTCTTTGAGATTGTGTGAGCCCCGGTTTCTCAGAGTCCTCTTTGGGATCAATATCAGTTTCTAAGATTTGATTCATTAAGTACTTTCGAGAGGTCATAAAATCAGCGGACTTACGAAAATTCCAAATATCAAACACAAAGGGGTTATTGATATTTTTTTCTGAGACTATGGGGAGCCAGCACTCGTGAAATCCATTTTTTTTCTCAGTGGATTGGGTTCGAAACTCACATTTTTTGCATTCAGAGCTTACTTTAGGATTTGCCTTTTGGTCCTTTTCGTAAAGTTCTGCTAGTTGTTGAATCTCCTCTTCGAATGAGGGGATTTTTAATTCTAACCGACTTTTTTCTCCTAAATTCTTGCCTGCATGAATGAGATTCACCTCTTCTTGGACGTTGATCTCCTTTAGGATTTTATCTCCTACCGTTTCAAGAGTGGTATTGGGCTCCACTTCGACACGGGTTCTACCATTTTGATCTAATAGGATAAATCTCTGATTAAGCCCTTCTATACTGGCGGTTTTAGTCTTGTCTGCGAGCATAAGGTAAGGGGTAAATTTGAGATCGGATCTGGATTTTTTGCAAACGTAGGTTTGAAAACCAATGTCATAGAGGTATTCCTGCCAATTAGATTTTATTTTGTAGATTCCTTTTTTTTGAAGTCTTTTGTCATAAAAGTAATCTTCGGTTTCATCGTAAGATTTGGCTTTGACTTCGATGAGGCGAATAAAATTGCCTATTTTGACTATGATATCGGTGCGGACAAAAAGATTTTGATAGCGAAAGGCGGCTTCAAAGATAGTGACATTTTCTTGGTTTAGTAATTCTTCGGTCTCTTTGACCGATTGATCGTGATCTTTAGTGTTAATCTCAATTCCGCCCGGAAAGTAAATTTGCGCCAACGCTCCAACTTGGAAGCCTCCGTCGGCTAGAGCTTCAAGAAAGGGATTATCTAGTTTTTTATTTTCATACTCATTAGGTCTATTACCGTAGAAGAGTTTAGTGGGGCATTCTTGAGCCGTTTTGAAACGGGACTTCGTGAGATATCTGGTTTTTGACACAATAATAACTCCTAAAATAAAGGGATTTCCATTCTTATCGGTAGTGGCGGTGTCGCGCTGAATAAAAGAATCAAGGAGGGATCGTGAGAGTGAGGGCACACTTTTAATACGATTTTGAGTCAGTTACTGAGTAACTCATAAGAAAAGCACTTTAGAATTTTTTGTTGCGACACAAAAAACTAAAGGAGGCTCTTTGATCCTCCTCAAAAAAGTGGACGCATAGAAAAGACGGGGATTATGACGCCTTTAATATGTAGTCATCATCTTTCTGTTCAAGTATTTGCTCAATGTGTGAAATTACTTTCTTCATTTCTCGTTCGTGATCTCTGTACCAATCAACGGACCAAATTCGATAGATTCGCCAACCAAGAGACTCGAGTATCTCTTGACGAATCCGGTCTCTATCTCGAGCCTCCCTTGTTGAATGATAAGGAGCGCCATCACACTCAATCCCAAGTATGAATTTGTTAGAGAATTCGGGATGTCTGATTCCTAAATCTATTCTATATCCCCCAACTCCAACCTGAGGTACGGGCTTGTAGCCGCGTTTTATAAATTCAGACATTACGAACTCCTCAAACGGGCTGTCCGGGGGGGCAACGCTATCTGTTGATTGCGGATTAGGGAGTACGCCAGTTTCACAGTACTTTAGAAATTCGCTGAAGGCGCATTTACCATTGGACTTTGAATCGTCATGAGTAATCGCCCCTGAGTCAAGAGAACTGAAGACAACCATCTGATACTTGGCTCGCGAAAAAAGAACATTGAGACGTCTGTGTCCATATCGACCATTGATAGGTCCAAATCGTTGGTAAGTAACTCCTTCTTTATTTGGCCCATAAACGGTAGAAATGAATACCACATCTCGCTCATCCCCTTGAATGTTCTCCAGGTTTTTTACGATAAAGGGTTCCAGTGTACTTTCCCATTTGGCCCTATATCCTGCGATTACCGGATCAAATTTTGCCCTTTCATCTATGATTCGCTCTATAAGCTCAGCCTGAGGACGATTCATTGCCACAATAGCCAAGCTCTTATTTATATTTGCTTGCATGAACGTGGAAATTTCTTCAGCAATAGTCTGCGCTTCAAGCATGTTCAGCGAATTTTCGTAGATACCTTTGCACTTCATAAGCTTTATGCCTGTGTTTTGATCTTCGCCACTAGGAGATGGAAAAATTATCAATGAATTTTGATAGAATGTACGATTCGAAAACGCTATTAGACTTTCATGCCGCGATCTATAGTGCCACAGTAGTCGCCGTCGTGGGCACACCCGAAATGCCAAATCAAGTATGGACTCTTGATTTGATTCATTAAGTTCAGAGTTGTTATCAATGTCTTCATGAGATGCTTCAGCTACATTTGTCGGAGGAAGCTGCATCGGATCCCCAACAACCACCATCTGTTGAGCACGCCCAATAGCTCCAAGAGCCTCTTCTGGTCGTAATTGTGAAGCCTCATCCATGATAACAACATGAAAATGTTTTCGGTTACTTGGAAGAAACTGGGCAACTGATTGTGGACTCATCATCAGACATGGCATTAAATTGAGTATTGTATTTCCTGCTCTTTGAAAGAGTTGTCGAATGGGTATATGGGCTCTGCTCTTTGATAGTTCGTGCCGAATGAGGCGTAGTTCTGTTCTGTCACTTGCACGCTCTCCTCGAATTCCTTCATCCAAATATCGGAGACTTCGTAATCTACTTGAAATCGTCCTTCGCTCAATTTCCTGTAATCTTCTGTCTATCACACGAAATGCCTCTCTAATCTCATACATACTTCGTCCTGAAATGGATCTCATTTCCGGATTCTTTTCAAAAAATAACTGTAGAGATCTTGATGATACTAAGAATCTATACATCAAATCGTAGTCCCACAACTTATCGCTTATGCTGCCAAGTCGCTCAATATATTCACTCAATCCCTTTTGTTTCGCATGGGCTTCTTCAATAATAAATTGCTCAATCTGCGGTATGTGGGATTCAAGCGCAATAATGTTACTGAAGTAGTCAAATAACTCAGCAATCGAATATGGAAGTTGTTTTTCGAATGTTTTCTCACCTGTTTGCTGAGCAGCTCCCCAATCACCAAGACTCTTGATCAGACCTATACTCTTTGAAAGAGGGTCTCTGATTTTTGACGTTGTGTTCGTTATTGTCAAAAGAACTTGTGGCCCAGTTTCAGAAATCAATACATCCATTAGAGGCGCAAGCGATTCATTTCGGAATATAAATTCCAGATATTTTGCTGTTTCTTTCATCGAAACGACAATTTCATTGGATGCTTCATCAATGTTATTTGAAAACATTAGCACCACACTGTTCTTTAGAATGCATTCTCGAAGTTTATTAAATCTCTGAAGATTCATGTTAATATTTTGAATCTCAGCAAGCTGACAATCATCATGAAGTCCAGTGCGAGAAGCGAGTCCATATAATTCAGTGAGAATCCCTATCTTAGTCGATATTTCGCAAGAGACCTGCTCCAGAGTTATATCATGTTCTCTTGTCTCTATTCTTTTACATAGCCGAAAGTATTCTAGACAGTTGCCAATCTCCACTAAATCTTCAAGTTTTTCCACGGATTGACCAGTTAAAATGTCGGTAAAAACCAAGGAAATTTGCGATTTTGAAAAGAAAGTTATATTAACTTTATTTTTCCATCGACAAATCGCAAGAAGCCTCCCGAAGTCAGAGCCTAATCCTGTGTCAGGCTCTCCGATTATCTGTCTAACCTTCGTATTTACACCAAACGATCGTTTGTACTCAATGTGCTGGGCAAGGGCCAATAATGTATTGCCATGTTCAAATCGTTCTCCCTTTGTGAGTGCTTTCGATATCGATCTGAGAAATGTTCTAGCGTCACGATTACGTTTAGCAAAGTATGAGAATAGAGACGTGGTCTTCAATGCTGTGGCGTGTGTTCTTATTGTATTTATGTCTGGCAGAAGTTCCAAAAAGAATAGTTGAGAGAAAGTCACTTCAGCTGCATTTAATTCTTTTGCCTTGCTATCCAATTCGATCAGCTCTTTCTCTATCTCTTTCCCCTCCAGTTTGAGATGTCGAGAATCTCTGAATAAGGCAGCTTCTGATGCTAATGAGGATGCCTGGCTTACAACACACAATTGGGCCTTTGAAAGATCAAATAAGATGCCAAGAGTTACAAGTCGGCTCTTAATTGCGAACAGGTCTTTATTCCACTCATCGAGTTCCTGTGTTTTTTTCTTTAGAAGACACGATATGTCCGCGATACGGCCTAATGAATTCTTGCTTTCAAGTTTAGTAGCCAAACGCGATATTGCATCACTCTTTAAGGGGGTAATAGTTGGAGTGTTAAAATAAGTAGAAATTTTACTCTTTAAGAGCATATAGGAATTCATAAGATCCAAGGTTGTATTTAATTCTGATAATAAGTTCTTTGGATCTGGATTTGATAAGAACCGCAAAGTGATGTCAGAAATAGAAAACTCACTTTTGATATCAATTGAGATCAGTTGGAATAGTAACTCCGGACTGAATCTGTGAATTAGGGAAGCACAAGTAGTATCTTCAATCAATGCTTCATATAAGAGATTTAGTTGTGCCTTTAGCTCCTGGCAGATTTCCACTTTTTCTTGTGCTGAAAGATTAGGATTTGAGACCTTCAGTAGTCTATAGCAAGGATGTTGAAATGGTAAATTACCACCACATGGAATTTCCCTTCCTAAATGTTCAAGTACGCGTAGCAAGCGCAGTTGCTCCATGAATGTTTTCTCGTCAAGCTCTGTTAGTCCTGTTAACTCCAAATTTTCCAGCTCTTTAGGTATAAAGGGTAATTTTGACCTTAGTGACAAAAGTGTCCAGATATGTTGATGAGGAGATTTTCTCAGTGTTCCGAAGGGAGTGTTCAGTTCCACGGAGTATTTAACAAGATTCTCTTTAGATTCTTTTAATTCACTCTTCTTAATAGAAAGCTCTCTTTCAGACCCCTCAAATGGCTTGCTTTCTAGCGATTGCTTAATTGCATTTAAAACATCTGTTTTTTTTGTTTTGTCGGAATGAAGCTCAAGGCAGAAGTCACCAAAGCCAGCTTCATCGAGTCTTTTTTTTACAACATGTAAGGCCGTCATTTTCTCCGCAATAAACAGAACTCTTTTTCCCTTGGCTAGAAGGTTTGTAATTAGATTTGTAATTGTCTGGGATTTGCCTGTGCCAGGCGGCCCTTCAATGATTAAATTTTTCCCTTTCAATGCTTCGCTAATTGCTTCAACCTGAGATGAATCCGCGTCCCGAATCAAACACTCAAGTTCCTCGTTGATGTGTTCTTCAGATTGAGCGTTCTCCACGCCGAAATTATCTTTCTCTTCTAAAGGCGTTCCAGTCAGAAGGCGATTCAATATTGAGTCACTATCAGAAACTTCAGGCCAATTCGTACCGAGTAAATCTTGATAGAGGACCAGTTTTGAAAACGGAAAGAAGCTAAGTGTAATAAAGCGCCTCAGGCTCCAGCGAGTTTGTTTTGCTATTATTTTCTCAATCACTTCGAAATACTGCTCTAGTCCCATGTCTGTTTCCATGTTTGGTATTATGAGACCAAAGTCGGATTTGAGTTTCTCTCGTAACGCATAGTTAATCACGGGAAGTTCTCCGAGACTTTCTAATTCAAAAGTGTATCTATCTTTGATTGGTATTCGTTTTAGGCGAACAGGAATCAGTACCAAGGGAGAGGTTAATGAGAGATCTGAATCTGTAGATTCAAACCATTCAATGAATCCAAAGGCCAAGAACAATGAAGTTGAACCACGTTCAGCTTCATCCGAAGTAAATTGGCGATAAATTAATCCAAGACGGGCTTCGAGAGTCTGTGGATAGTATGGCGTTTGAATAAAATTATCTATATGATGTACTAGAGGACGAGTTGAGTTTGGTTTTGGAAGCTCAGTATTAAAGTCTATTCCCAGAAGTCTTGCTTGTTCCTCAATAGCAAGGCGTGCTTGCCTTTTAATAGGAGGCATTTCGAGTTGCTTACGAATACGATCTCTTAGTGCATTTTCTAAATCACATTCTTTGGTATCGGTGGAGTCTATTCCGAGCTGCATGAGTGCATTTAGATATTCTTGGTCGTGCGCTTTTGCTAAGTTTAGTTCTTTTATGAAAGTATCTGATTTTTCATCCGCTAAAGTGGTTTCTGGTTCGGGAACTGATTTGAATTGAAGTTTTACCTCTTCGCTTAATTTCGCAAATAGAATCTCGGGCTGCTCGTCAATAATCTGTACCATTCTTTTGTTTCTTTGGTGGTGGGTGAATGATATTAGTCGATTTCGTTTGCTCAGATCTATCAATCTCTTGCGGAATGCCTCCAATTGAGAGGTTGCATATGTGTTTTCTGTAGAGTTAACTGGTGACTGTTGCTCTTCGACTGGTATCATGACAAATGGGTGCTTGGCACAAGTTAAAAATTCGTGGTTATCTTTGTACTTGCTGGTGAGTGATGTATAGCACATTGAGCACAACATAAAGTCATTCCAATATCTTTCTCGTTATACTGCTTTTCTTCGTTTATATATTTCTAAAAACTGAGCCGCTGTTTGGGCAGTACTTAAAGCTTCAAGATCGCGACAGACGGTGCGCTTGTTAGCCCCTACATCGCGAACCTCTAAGCGTTCCGTTAGTTCCTTTACCGTAAGACCTTGAGGCGCCCCTTCAAGGATACTTAGGGCCGTATAAATACGGATCATTTGTGAGTTTCAGCCTGCTACAATATTTTTTAATTTATCGACCATATGTTTCATTTTCTTTACGTTTTGATTATGGTGTTTTTTTCATAATTGAAAAAGGCGATTCATGGCTCGTCCCGAATATGCTTATTCTTGTTTTATAAGTTCTGGATTTATTCCGCTACCAAAGAATTCAATTTGTTTTTTTGTAATGGCCTCTTTAATTTTAGGATCTGCAGCTACCACTCGATCAATTACCTCCTTTTTAATTCGGTCATAATCAGTACGTTTAATTTCGCTTAAAGTGTGGCAATCAATTCGTTCAATCTCACCAATAAGATATCTTTCGAAATACTGATCGGTGAATCTAAGCCCCAAGATGCGTCCATGAAATTCAGAGGCTCTGACTTTGCCTAAAACGACTTCTGCATCTTCAGAAATAGATTGTTGGGCATTATCAATGGATCCTTTTACTTCATTCGAAATTTCGGAAAGGATATTTTCTTTGGAGTCCAGTTTTGCTAAATCAAAACATCCATTGATACGCTCGTTTCCCTTTACAGAGTGGGTAGCTCGGATAAATACCTTCTCCTTGCTCTCCCATGTAATCTTTGCTTCTTTTACCCAGTCTGGAGGAGAATCATCATGTGAAGTAGAATCTAAAAAACGTCGTTTTTGGAGATCAAGACTAGCGCAAGCAACAAAACTAAGAATCACGATTAAGTAAGTTAGATTTTTCATATTCACACTCCTTTTTCTCTTAAAACCAGTTTAGGTATGGGCTGTGTCATCGAAGGACTCTTCTTTTTGGGATGTTCGTGGCATTACCCACTGCGACCTCGGCTGGCACCATGTTTTTGTAATCTAAGATATAGAAAGGGGCTCGTATGTTTTATATTAGGTTTGCTCGGCTCTTAATGGTGTTAATTGTTACTAGCTGTGGTTACGATGGCGGCAAAAAGTCGGGATCTTCGTCTGGAACTCCCACAGGGGCTTCACCAGATTCTCCTTCATTTAGTATCTCAATGGCAAATACGGATGTGAATTTAGGAAGCGTATCTATTGGTAGCCAAACTTCTATCTATACATTAACGGTAAATAATACAGGCACAATATCCGGGTACTGTTATGGACCTTATAAAACTGGCTCAGAAAGTTGGGAGTATACGATCGTGCAAGATAACTGCACTTATCGAACTATTCCTGGTGCTTCTTCATGTACAGTCAAGGTACGAGGTATCCCCAATGGTAAAGGTCTTCGCTTCATGCAGCTGGAACTATCCTGCTACGATTCCTCTTACTCATATAGCTCCAATATAAGTCTTTTTACAAACTTCACTATGACTGGGATCTAAACAAGCCTGTGTCCTTAGGTGACACATTTTCTAGTTACTCTCTTAAGTAGAGAGGCCGTTATGACTGTTTACCGCTTATTGGTTAGGATATTAATTTTCGTTATATTATTTCCAAACCTCTGTTACGCAAAACCAAATTGGGTTTCAGCACCTCCGCCATCGGATTCAGTTTACAAGTTTTATGTTGGGCGTTCTAGTGAAGCACCAACTGAAGAAATAGCTTATAAAGAAGCAACTCAAGATGCTTATGATCAAGCTATCCGTGAAAATTTTGGCGTTAGCACTAGAATTGATACAGAAACTTTTGAATCTGGAAAAGAACTTACTTGGACAAAACGCATGCAGGGGCATTCGAATATTGTTCAAATAAAGAGGTTTGAAAAAACAGAGGAATATAAGGAAGAAGCTGAGGGTAAGCATTTTTTGTGGGTACTATTTCGGTACCCAAAATCGGAAATAGATGTTGAACAGCATCGTTTGGATTCCCAAGCCACTCAGAAGGAAGTTGTGTTTTCGGAACTTGGTTCACCTGATGATATCGAACGTGGAACTCTTGAAGTCATCACCGATCCCTTAGGCGCTTCAGTTATTATTGACGGCGAGCAGGTTTCCTTCGCTGACACTCCTCTTCGACTTTTTGGAAAGTTGTCCTCTGGCAAACATATTGTCCGTTTGTCTCATCCACTTTATGAGGATGTAGAAGAGGATGCTGTTATTGTTCCAAATAAAATTACACGTCTTACTAAAATACTTAAGCGTGCTTCGGGAAGATTGAAGATCACGTCTACTCCAAGTGGCGCCGAAGTTTGGGTTGATCATAAACGTGTTGATCGCACTCCTACTAACTTTTTGACTGTAATTGCTGGAAAAGAGCTGAAATTAGAAATTAAGCACAAAGAGGCCGAAGCCTATGTGCAGAGTCTAACTTTAGGAAAGAACGAAGAGAGAATAGCTGATATTCAATTACCACTAAAGCCAGCTCTTATAAGTATTAGATCTAAACCTCAAGGCGCTGAAATTTTCCTAAACGATGAATTAAAGCCTTTCAAAACGCCAGCGACTTTTTCGGTGGTTCCTGGCAATTACCGCGTGCGCGTGTCTAAGGGCACCGAAGGAGTTGCTGAAACTACTATAGAACTTCATGGTGGAGAAAACAGAAAACTTGCCTCGCTAGTTCTTGAAAATAAAGAGCCGGAGGTTAAAGAGTGGAAATCGTATAAACCGAGTACTCCTGCTTCTGACTTAAATATAAATACTTATATCGGATTTACATTTGGCTATGCATTCGCTCCGTACAAGTACTTTAAAGACGGTAGCATTACTGTAGGTATGCCATTTCAGTTAAGATTCGAGGCTTATGTTGGGCTCGAAGTAGAACCCTTTTTAATGTACGGACCAAAATCTTCAGGTGCCCAAACCCAAATTGAGTATAAGGCATTTGGAGTTCGGGCAGGATTGCCTCTCTATATCCTGCCCGAAAATGGAATTGCACTTGTTCCAGAAATCATCACGCACAGCCTAGCCAGTAAGTCTAAGGATTGGCTGGCATACAGCGATGAAGACGCGGATGTTAGAGAAGATACGGTTACTGCCCTGGGTGGCACCTTCCAGTGGGTTCGGCCTTCAGGATTCGGAAAAGTAAGAGATGAATATGGTTTTCGTGTTTCAGCCCATCAGTACTCGAATTCAAGTGCGTATGGAACTGGGAGTACTTCAGTGCGCGCTGCCTTCATTTATATGTTTGGAGTACAAAAATGATAGATAAAAAAATAAAACTGACTGGTGAAGTAAGTATAAAAAATAAAATCACGAAATATGGTGGATACATATTAAGTGGATTTTTGATCATGTTTTTTATTGTCTTTATGTTCTTCATGTACGGAACACATCTGTGGTGGCTGTGGTTTCAGTTTAATGGGTTTCTAGATTGGATAGCGACTGTTCATAGCTTCGAAGACATAGTTAATGGACGTGGATGGGTTTTTTTGGCTCTTTTTTTTGTTTTTATTTTCATAAGAGCAGTAGCTGTAGAATTGGATGACTACTGTACTAAACGTGATAGCGAGCAGTTTAAACCTGAGCCACAAGATTGGGAGCGTGTAAAACCCTATGCCACACTGGCATTCGCAACTACCAACAAGGTGCTTTATCAAATAATAAAAGAACCTAAGCCTTACGATATTGAGAAATTGTACTTTGAAATTCTGGGTTATTATGTGTTTTTGTTTTGCTGTAAAGAACGTTCTTCTTTGCCATTAGAATTACGATTTATGCGATCAGTACTAGCAGTTCAAAATCAACGACCACTTTCAAAAGGAGTTCTTGATCATCTAAGTCGCGACAGATTTAAATCTCGCGCTGGAATCCAGTATGAAAAATATATGAGGACTGGCAAGAAAAGTGACATTGCCTTACTTGGAGTACTATCTGACTTGATTTCAGAAGAACTCAGATTGGATATTCAGAAAGAAAAAGTGTTTAGTATCTTAAGAGAAATAACACTAGATCAGTACCTGTGTCTCTCTTCGGGTTCTTCTATCGTGGGTAGTTCAAAACGCCATTTTTGGTGGGAAATTCGAGGCTATTTAAAGAGATTCATCGGAACTGTTTTAGCATGTACGGCCATCGGGATTTATTTAGTTCTTATTGCGGGTGCTATTTTGTATATATTATATCAAGTGTTTGAATATTGCTTGTCGGCGATCTTCTGACGCACTTAAACAGGAATTATGAAGGTTGTTGTGATGCGAATAGGGTAGTCGTCAAGGATACTGAAAAGCGGATTGAAAAACAGATAAGGGGTAGTCCCGTTATTGGTTAAAACCCCTCTTTTTTCAAAAAACTAGTAGCGATCATGGAGGCAATATGTCCTTTAAAGATGTTGTTAAAAATAAAAGCTGGAAAATAATATTGGCAATATTACTAATTTCGGGCTGTTCATTATTTGTTTCGACTGAGCCAAATTCTAGCGAGTCACTAAGAAATCCATTGGATAAAGACAAAGAGATTAGCAATCTTCAAAATATAAAAATTATTGCTCTCGGGGGGCAGGATGATATTTGCATATTAAATGATGAAGGGGTTAAGTGTTGTGGAGATGATACGTGGGGGCAATCTGAAGTTCCTCTTTTAATAAAAACTAAGGCCCTATCACACGGCAGTAGTCATATCTGTGCCTTAGATGAAGAAAATGTTAAGTGTTGGGGTAGCAATGAGTTCGGTCAGGCACAAGTTCCTAGACTAAAGAACCCTAAAATGGTCTCTGCAGGATGGCACCACAGCTGTGCTATTGATGACGAAGGAGTCAAGTGTTGGGGAAGTAATTTGTTTGGTAGAGCTAAATCACATCTCCATAAAAAATACCAATTTGTGTCTGCAGGGGGGTATCACACCTGTGCTTCTGTCTACGATAGCGTTAAGTGTTGGGGGGCCAATAACTACGGGCAATCATCCCCCCCATCTCTTGATAAAATAAAAATGATCTCTGCTGGGGCATATCATACCTGTGCTCTGGATATAAAAGGCGTAAGGTGTTGGGGTAGCAATGAGTTCGGTCAGGCACAAGTTCCTAGACTAAAGAACCCTAAAATGGTCTCTGCAGGATGGCACCACAGCTGTGCTATTGATGATAATGGAGTTAAGTGCTGGGGAGGAAATGGAGTTAAGGACTGGTTGAGAGGAAATGGATATGAGCAAATAAAAGTTCCTTCCCTCAAAAATCCAAGAATGGTTGTTGCCGGAATGCTAACTACCTGTGCTTTAGATGAAGAGGGTATGAAATGCTGGGACCAAAAAGCCACAGAAGTACTGAGTTCACTTCAAGGGAACGATAAGAATCCTATTCTCTTGAGCTGTTCCTCAGAACATCTTTTTGTAGACATTTCTGAGCTTTCCGGTAGTCGTCTTAAAATGCGATTTGATGGATTTGCAGTAGGACCTCTTTTTGGGGATGCTATGAAGAAGCAATGGGGAGAGATAGGTGATTATGGTCCCTTTGAAATCGAAGTAGAAAAGAATCAAAAAACAGAAGAAATAATAAATCTTAAACCAGTTAATTTAAAGACTTTTGGAGTGTGGAGAATAATAAAAAAAAAGTGTGACGATGATGTTGGAAGGGGGGAGTGGGATATGGAGTTGGAGCTAAATGGAAGCTCTGTATGTTGTGGAACTTTGACAGAGGAATAGGATGATTGAACATTCCCTCGACAGGCTGTGGAAAGGTAATGGGTAAAAAGAAATTCGGTGTTGAATAAATTATCATAAAACTAAGAGAGGTAGAGCTCTTTGTTAGCATAAGAACCTCAGAATTGATTTATCTTGCAGCAGGGGGAGAATCAGAGTTTTTAATTCTGAATTCTTCAAATCAGATGTCCTTAGGTGACAACACTTTGAGGTAATATAAAAGTGTAATCTGTAACAACTCGAATAAAATATGGTAAAAATATTTGGAAGAGGTGCTATATGATAAATAACAGAATGAAGCTTCAATGCTATTTTTTATTGATATTTCTCCTGATGCCTCTTACCTGGGCTTGTGTTGCTTCGAAAATTAAACAAGTATCTGCGATCGATTTAGTGGTGGAATTAGTAAAGAAAAAAGGGGAGGGAAATACAAGCTTTAAGCTTGAATGCCTATCTTTCATTGAAGAAGAAGTTAATGCAGAATATACCGATATTGCGATAAGGGAAAAACATAACAAGGCTTGTGAAGGAGATCCGGAAATAAGTCCTATTATTGAAAGATTTCGAATCGAAAAAAAGTCCAATAGAATCTTGATATATGATGCACCTGAAGGCGAGTATCGGGTATTGGTTGAATGAAACTGTAAACAGGGGACGAATAGGTGAGACGGAACATGTATCAGCAGCGGGAGTGTAGATAAATTTGTGTAACTGGCTTCACTAGCGGAAAATAATCCGCTACAAGGAGCTAGCAAATGGAACAGCATGACAGACCTGCATTTGATGTAACGAAGGTAGAAGCAAAACTGAAGAACGTGAAGACCCTATCGGATCTGACGGGACATTGCGGCGTAATTCAGGAGATGATTAAGAGTACGGTAGAACGGATCATTTCCTTCCCGATACGGGAGGGGTTGGAAGCATTGGTTACTTTGTGGCGAATGATTTCGGTCTCAGCGGCGTATGTGCCGGAGTAGAAAAGTATCGAATCAAAAATGTCCTTCGCTTCTTGGCCGGATTTATTCTCAACATCACGATTGATGCTGACGCTCATATGACCGTCTGCCGTGTAAATAAGCAGACCCGTAGCGTTCCTCCCCCAAGGCCGGACATTTTTGGTTGGTTCTTCGATGTCAAAGCGCTCAAGCGCTCAAGCGCCCAACTGCCAATGACTTCATTCTTCATAACGCAGACTCCCAATATCAGATCTTGCTAAGTATCTTGAGACTTAAAATTAGTCAACATGCTGATTTGCAAAAAGAAAACTCATTTTAAAATGAGACTTTAGTCTCACGACTTAGGAAGTATCTGTTTTTCTGAGTGAATTTCGGTTCCTTCGGACCGACCTCCTCGGTGCGAACCTGCGGAAAAACGCGTCAATTTCTTGGTGTTTACTTGGCTTTGATAGTCATGGATAATCTTCAATTGGTCCCCAATCGGAGATTTTCATGACAAGCGAAGAACGATAGCTGTCCGTCGAGGAAATTGCCGTGCACATGGGCGTTTCGAAGGAAACGGTCTACCGGTGGTTAGAGCGAGGCAAGATCCCCGCGCACCGAATCGGAAAGCTTTGGAAGTTTAAAGCCTCTGAAGTCGACGAATGGGTGAGGTCTGGTGGTGCAGTTGCGCACTCAGACACAACAAGCGAGGAGGCCGATCGTGGCAAATAATGAAACTGGCAAATCTCGCATTTCCGAGAAGTATCTCGAAGCTCTTAGGCAGATCAATGACTGGACCACAGTTTCTGACTGGGCAATTAAAGTCGGAGAAATGTACCCGGATCTTTTGGAGAAGGCGAACAAAGAGGCGAAGGCATATAAGCGACCATCGACAGGCATACGCGAAATCGCGGCTCGCATCAGCTCTTGGGTTTCTACGGATGGTTTTGCAGGAAAGATAGAAATCGATGAATCCGAACGTCCAAAACGAGTTCGAATTCTTTCTGAAGAAGCGGCTTCTCATTACCAGGAAGACTCACTTGAGGCTGACCTTGAGCCACTAACGCGAGCTCAAAAGATCAAGACCGACGAAGCTTTACTTGGAACAAAAGAAAAGTATCGGCTAGCCGAGTTCGAAGCGATTATCGGCCAGTTAAAAAACTTTTTTAATCTCGATTTTGAATTTGAACACGCAAAAGCGATCTTAAACCAAAGCGATCCAGGCAAACACCATCCAGACAATATTCAAATCTTGCTGAAGTCCCACAATCGACTCAAAAGCAACGATAACTGGGAACGCTTCACGCTAAAAGAACAGATTGAGTACGTAGAGGCAGTCGTAAAAGTACAAAAACTAGTTTCAAAGAAAATGAACATCGACCTTCAGGACGACGTGATCGGCTCTATCATCGAACGTCTTAAGTTGGTTTATTAGGGAGCTATATGGCGAAGAAAGTAATGGATTCAGGAACAGAGGACGGTAGAGGCAACTAGTGAATACTGTTTATCACGCAAAGTTATTCGCGCATCAGATCCTCGCGCAAAGCGGTTCGGATTCTCCTGACAGGATTTCGCGCGCGCTCAACGACGCTTGCGTGGATCTGAACCCGCATCAGGTTTCGGCCGCTCTTTTTGCGTTAAAGAACCCACTTTCAAAAGGGTGCCTTTCCAATTCCGTCGCATTTAACGGCGCATCTGGATCTACAACCTTGGTGAGACACCATCTTTGCATCGCTCTTTGGGTGTCTTCTCGGATTACTTGTTTCCTTGCGAGAAGAATTTCTCTCGTCCGGCGATACTGCCATTTGCTCTTGGGTTTAATGGCACCTAGTTCGGACTTATGAGAATCCCAAAACTCGAGATATTCCGGACTCCGCTTGAGGAACTCCCATGCAAAATGTCTCTTCTGTGATTCAGTCAGCGCCATCGTTCCCTTGTGCGGCGAATCATCCAAACTAATGAAGGATTCCGCCGTTTACTATTCATAAAGCGCCATAGATAATCATAAGTTGTCACAAAAATCACCAAGAGGTTAGGTATATGGCCGCAACTCGATGGCGCACTTTTGCGCAATATTCATTTGCCCTGTTTGTTCTGTTTTCAACCGTTGCCCATGCTGCGCAAGTGGTCAGCTTTTATCCCACGGGTTCAGTGAAACTGGTGCAGCAAGCCACTGTGCGATTTTCGTCTGACATGGTGGCGATGGGTGATCCTCGCGCCAAGACCGATCCCTTCACAATGACTTGCAATGTGACCACGAAGAAGCAGCCCACCAATGGACAACAGGCCGCCGCACCTCAAGAGACTCCCAAATACACCACTCGATGGGCTGACAATAAGAACTGGGTTTTAGATTTTGAAAAACCACTTAAGGCAGGAGTGCGCTGTGCTTTCAAATTGAACCCCGAAGCTAAAGATTTGTCTGGAGCAAAACTTGAAGGTCTTGATGAGTATAGTTTTTCAACAGCCGGTCCCGCCCTTTTGGGCGTTGCTCCGATTTACGGAGACATCGAGCCCGATCAATACTTTGTTGCTTTGTTCGACGGAGCTATCGATCCAAAATCAGTTGAAGCAAAAGCCTACTTTGAAGTTGAGGGAATGCCCGACAAAGTCGGAGTGAGGGTCATTGACGGAAAAGATCGCGAGGCGGTCATTAAAGCCGCCATCAAAAATAATTGGCGCTGGAACACCTACAAAAATCTATTGGACCAAAAACCTCCAAAGCCATTTTCGCAAATCAGAGAAATAGATAATTTTATTATTCTAGCGGGGACACGACGATTCCCAGAAGAAGCCAAGGTCGTACTCCATTGGCCGCAAGGGATTCTTTCAAAGACTGGTCTGCCCGTGGAAGAAGCTCAGAATTTTAATTTCAAAGTTATTAAACCGTTTCAAGCAAAATTCTCTTGCGAAAGATCAGTTCCTGATCGCCCCTGCAATCCAATTCTAGACATGCGTGTGAATTTCACCAAGCGTATGCCGCTAAAGGCTCTCAAAGGTGCAAAACTTGTTTCAGCTGATGGCAAAGTATGGATTCCGGCTGAGCTAGCCAAGGGCGATCAGAATAAAAATGTTGATGGAACGCTTATCACTACTCCAAAGACTGGCGTCGGCGTCAAGTTAATCAGCAACTTCGAAGACGAACAGGTTGACTCGTTGACCTTTAAGGCCCCCTTCCCAGATTCGGGTAAATTCAAAGTGATTTTGCCCGCAAAGCTCCGCGACGAATTGGGAAGAGCGCTCACAAACCAAAACAAGTATCCTCTTGAGGTCGCGACTGATGAGTATCTGCCGTTGATAAAGTTTCCGGCGTCGTTTGGAATTCTTGAACTCAAGGCCGATCCAGTGCTGCCCGTGAGCGTTCGCAATATCGAAAAACAAATGGCCATCCAGCAGGTATCAATCGAAGGTAAGACATTAAATCTTTCGAGCCAGGCTAAGGCTGCCGAAGTTATTACCTGGTATCGAAACGTGTTGAAGAAAGAGCACCAATACGAAAATAGAAACTCGCCGTTGTTGGCAGATGGACAAGGTTCAAAATTTCAGATGCCCAAACCTCTTGGCGAACGCGAGTTCGAGCTCGTTGGAATTCCTCTCAAAAAGCCAGGATTCTATGTGGTTGAAATGGCAAGTCCCAAACTGGGTGAGGCATTGACGGGCACTGCACCCATGTATGTTGCCACCGCAGCGCTTGTTACTGATATGGCCGTCCATTTCAAAAAGGGCCGCGAGTCTTCGCTTGTCTGGGTGACCCAACTCTCAAGTGCTAAACCTGTCAGTGGTGCGAAAATTTCGATTGTCGACATCTCGGGAAAGGAACTTGCGAAGGGCACAACAAATAGCGACGGTATTCTACGGGTAGGCGAAGTCGATTACCCGTGTGTTTTAAACAGTGGCGATGACGAAGGTGAAAGTTATAGCTACGACACCTGCGAAGTCTTTGCTTTCGCGCAAAAGGGCGATGACGTTTCTTTTTCATCGAGCAGCTGGTCGAAAGGCATTGAGTCCTATCGCTTCAATGTGTCCACCGAATATCTTTCTCGTCAGTGGGGACCGATCGTCATGCATACGGTTCTTGACCGTATGGCCGCACAACCCGGCGAAGCCATTCAAATGAAGCATGTTATGAGGGAACATCGAGAGAACGGCTTCGCGATGATGAATGAAAAGCGTTTGCCGAAGCGAGTCCTTGTCGTTCACCAAGGAAGCAAGAAAACCTACACTTTGCCGTTTGAGTTCGACAAGACAACAGGCACTGCAATCGGAAAGTTCGCCATTCCTAAAGACGCAACTCTTGGCAGATATTCAATTTATCTTTCTAACAAAGATCAACTGCCGCAAAAAGAAACCGAAGAAAATGATCCCTTTGATTGGACCGCACAAGAAACTGGCCACTTCATCGTGAGTGAATATCGATTGCCGCTGATGAAAGCAGCAGTAAAGATTCAAGGTGAACATCTTGTAAGACCAACCGAAATCAAAGCTGACCTCTCTGCCGGTTATCTGTCAGGTGGGCCAGCTAAGGGATTGAAGGTCAAGTTGCGAGCCAGCCTTCAACCAGGAACTTTTGTTCCCGATGTCCCCGGCGGAGCCGACTACAGCTTCTTCACCAACCCAGTCAAAACTGGAGTGGTTGATTCTGAAAGTCACCAATCCCCAGAAGAAGCATTTTTAAAAGTGCAAGACCTCACCCTCAATACCGACGGTGGACTGTTGGCCAAAGTTTCTGGTCTTCCCTCGGTAACTAAAATTCAACAGCTCGCCCTAGAAATGGAATACACCGATCCCAATGGCGAAGTCCCGTCAACCCCCTAAATAAAGACATTTATACCGCGACGACTCTGGGCGCTATAGAGCCATTATTGACTCCCTCAATAAACATTTTAGGACTTAAAAAACCTAAAGAACCGTGTAAACGTCTGACATTATAAAATTCAATAAACTTCATTACGGCCTCATAAACAGTCTCAAATGTTTTAAAATATCTGACTTGTAAAATTTCAAGCTCAATAATTGAGTTAAATGCCTTAATAAAAGCATTCCTATTAGGTGATCTTGGGGGAATGAATTCATGAGTTAATTTGTTTTCCAAAGTCTTTAAATAAAAATAGAACCTATTTGAACTCATCTGCGGGCCATTATATGAACGGATAATAAGAGACTGCCCATCGGTAATTCCTTCAGCCTTAATCGCTTCATTTAAAGTAAAAACAAGATCTCCAGCTTTACAGGTTTTTCCAAGATAGTACCCAGTAACTTTTTTGCTAACAACATCAATAAATGCCAATAAAAAACACCACCTCTGTTCCCCATGAATCCAGATATATTTTAAATCAAATTGCCAAAGTTCATTGGGTTTTGAAACTTCAAAGTATTCACACCTGTTTTTCTTGAATTTTCTCTTTTTTAAAAAATCCTGCTTAAACAAAAGCAGCTTATTCTCATCACACAGTCGATAAACCTTCTTGTGATTCACGTAAATTCTCTTTTCTACAGCCATGTACTTAGAAAGCTTTTTGACCCCTCCCGCATTTAAAAACACTACTTCTTGTCTATATCCTTTTAGAATTGAAATAATTGTTTGATCTGAAATTAAGATCCCATCACGATTAATTGTGTAACCGGGTGGTTTTCTGCCTGGTGGATTAACTGCTTGAATCTTTTGTTTGTAATAAATACAGGGCCTAGAAATACCTGCGCTTTTGCAGACTTTTGAAAGGTAAAACTCTTTATGAAGCTCTAAAATCTCTAAGACAACTTCTTTTCGTTGTCCCAAAGAGGGAATGTTTTTTTTAATAGGGCTCTTAAAACTATAATCTCTTCTTCTTGATCTCTAATCTTTTTATGTAACTCCCGATTTGCTTTTACTTCTGAAATTCTATCCTTATTTTTAATTCGATACAGCCATCCATGAACGGTACTTGTTCTCAAATTATGTTTCTTGCAGACTAAACTGATATTTCCAACTTCAGTTATCTCTTTTAAAACTTGGTCCTTAAATTCTCCTGAATATGTTGGCATCTAACCTCCTGATTTGTGGCACTCTAACACGACTAGTCGTCGAGTCAAAAGTGTCTAACTTATATCAGGGGTCAGGAGGCCATGCCATCTAAATCTAATGAGTTGATGGCCCTTTTAGACCGCTTCCAAGATCTTTTGGATGTTTTTAGATCTCATTACTTTCACCCAGATTTCGGTGGCTCAAACAGCATCAAGGCTGTACTTCCTGTACTCGTTCCAACAATGACTTACCAAAACATGGAAGTTGGAAATGGTTCTGAATCGCAAGTGGTATTTGAAAAATTGTACGACCCAACAATTTCCACAGAAGAACGGGCTAAAATTCGAAAAGACCTGCTTGATTATTGCAGACAGGACACACTAGCCTGAAAGTGACATAAAAGGTGGCACCCTTCGGGTGCAGCATTTAGAATTGCTAATCTAGAAGTAGGGATAAAAAGTAATCTGTCGACGATAAATAACTTGAAAAGACCTTTCGAATCTGATCTTTAAGAAGTGGAT
>SXPJ01000075.1 GCA_005776395.1 Bdellovibrionales bacterium
CAGGACGTAATTGTATTAACTCTTCTGAGTTTCCTAGATTGTAAAAATTTAGCATATCCCCTGAGAGAATATTATGTTGCACATCTTCCCAAAAACTTTGTATCGGTTTAATCAGATCAGGGTTCAAAAGATCTATCGAGCCCAATTGTACCGCATAACACTGAGTCTCGGACAGATGATGAACTCCCACAAATACAAGTCGGGAAAGTTTCTGCCAAAGAATTGAAGTTTCAAAGGTTTCCTGAAGTATCTGTTTAGGATTTAGCTGAGTAATTTTGAGGGTCTCTTTGGGGACCCATTTTCCCTCTCGCTTTAATAGCGTCGTTGTTTTAAGTTCACAATCAACTCCATCTGGGGATTGAGCATTGCTAATAGATAAACCCGCAGCCCTCTCGACTGTTTGCCCTACCCATCCTTTATTTTTATGACCGTGGCTTTGCGTAGGGACATGATATTGAATGGCTAGATCGTAGATGTTTTTCTTAGGTAAAGACTGTCCAAGTTTCTCCAAAATCTCTGAGCGAGTTTTTTTAAAATTTATCTCTTTAAGATTTGGGTTCATTGCTTAGCTTTACCACACCCCCCTTTCTCTTTTAAAGAGAAAGAGGGATGTAGGTTCTAACAACTTTAAGTTACTGACACCTTCTCCATTTGATTCCGTAAACATGCTTTAACTCACCGTCAATTGAATCGATAGTCATTAGAGCCCTTCGAGACCCCGAAGCACTAACACGAACTTGTGTCTTCATATTTAAAGCTCGGTTTGCGCCGCATGGAGACCAAACTAAAGCATCCAGCCCTAAAGTATCTCTAATTTGATAATCCTTCTCGGTCGGACCATAGTAAGAGGTCTTCAAATTGCCTGTCTTAGGCTGACCCTGGAAATAATAACTAGAGACCTGTTCTCCAGAGGTTCCGCGATCAAGCCGAGCATATCCTCGATAATCGACAGTAAAAACCGTGTATGACCACCCTTGAGGAAATCTTAAATCAAGAGCGATTTGACAGTTTTTTCTTGCCATCGACAACGGCATTCCAGGCCCCGCCTCTGCAACATAGGAATCAAAAAGCAAAGTAAATGCTTTTGCATCATCGCTTAAGTTCTGAGACACAGACCCTGCTGAACAACCACTTCCTGCATAGGAGATCCCATTAATACGAACATCTCTAGGATCTGGCCCAAGTTCACCCAAAGCCAAATTTCCAATTGCAGCTAATGAAAGGAGCCCTGTCAGCCCCCAGTAATTCAATCGACTTATCTTTTTTGCTTTCATGGACTTGCCCCTTTGTTTTTGAACCGAAACCTATAACGGTCCTCTTTTGACAAAAGAAGAAAGCAAAGAAGATGCCAGGACTAATCCCTCTAAAATAACCTCTGCAAAAAAATAAATGTGTGAATATTTTTTAGGATTCTTAAAAGGTGGAGCCAAATGGCTCCTATTTATAATTAAATAATAATACTTAACGAAAACCTTCAGACTCTTAGTGTCATCCCTCACATTGACCCTTCAGCTTCACCTACGGTATTATAAGAAAAACTTGGAGGAATCCATTCATGAAATCAAACATCAGAGACTACAAAGGGGATTACATCCAAGGCCACTTTCGTAAAGTTGATGATCCCAATGGAGAAATCTGGAGTAAAAATCCAGGTAACCTTGAGGCTCCAGCTCTTACACTTCCTTTTTCCTATGAACATATTCACGATGCAGTTTCTGCAGCAAAACGGAGCTTCACAATTTGGAAAAGACAGCCCGTAAAAAACAGAGCTGAAACACTCGTAAGATATCGCGAACTTCTCAAATTAAAAAAAGACGATGTCGCCTACTGTGCCTCATTTGAAACTGGAAAACCACTTTGGGAGTCTGAACGTGAAATTGAAGAAACAATTTCTCTAATTGACTATTTTATCGACCAAGGAAGCCAAACCAGTGTCGAGCAAAAGACTTCTAATTCAGATGGAGCCTGTATTACTCGATTTTCTTCCCGAGGGGTCGTTGCTATCATCACCCCGGCTTCACAACCGATTCTTTTTCCCCATTCTTACTTTATTCCAGCTTTAATGAATGGAAATACTGCCGTCGTAAAAATATGCTCCCAAACTCCTATATTAGGACAACTTCTGTCGGAAATAGCTCATGAAGCAGGTGTTGCTGCTGGAGTTTTAAATTTTATTCAAGGTAACTCCGAGAGCGCTAGACGTTTAGTGAGTCACTCAGGAATCGATGCCATTTTTTATCACGGCCCCTTTGAAACAGCGGCTAAAGTAAAGAAACAAATTCTTAATGATTTCTGGAAATTTACAGTGATTGAAACTGGCGGGAAAAACGCCCAGGTTATTTGGGAGGACTGTAATTACTCACAAGCTCTTTATGATGCAATCTTTTCAAGTTTTGTCACTTCTGGACAAAGATGTTCAAGCACTAGCCGGATTTTAGTTCATGACAAACTTTACACACAGTTCTTAAAAGATTTTCATTACCTCGCAAAAAAAATATCTGTGGGCTACGGCCTCTCCGAAAGTTTTAGCCCTTTTATGGGCCCCTTGATGAGCGAGAGAGCTGTCGAAGACTATCTACGTTTTCAGGGAATTGCAGTTCGAGAAGGGGCTGAAGAGATTATGAGGGGAAAAACATTAGAAAGAGATAAAAAAGGATTCTACGTTTCCCCCTCTATCCACACAGTTGAAAAGGCAGATCCTAAAAGCATTTATCAAAAAAGTGAAATTCACGGGCCTAATGTTGCTATTTTCAGAATCAAAGATCTGGATGAAGCAGCAGAAATTATCAATCAGCCTCAATGGGGGTTGGTCGCCTCTGTCTATACTGGAGCTCGAGAACATTTTTATCACTTAGCAGATGAAATCAAAGTCGGTATGCTCCACTGGAATCGGCCGACTACATCGCTTTCTTACCGTCTTCCTATGGGGGGAATCAATAAAAGTGGAAATGAGCACCCCATGGGTAGTTTCTCGGGTCTTCAATGCACACAAATGATGACCTGTTTAGAGGATCAAACCCGCTTTGACATTAATGCCCTAGTCAAAGAGGCTCCTCGTTTAGAACCATGAGCTCAGTTGTTTTACTCAGACCCGATAAGGCCGGAGATCTTGTTAAAACTCTACCCGTGCTTAGAGCTTTAACTCAAGTTGCTCCAGATACAAAACTTCACCTCTTAGTTTCCAAAGCTAATGAATCACTTTTAAAATTTGAACCCAAGATTACCTATTCTGTCCTTCCCTCTAATTGGGAAGATCTCTCATCACCCGAATTAAAAGAGCTCTTAGATAGACAATTAAGTTCTTACTCATTTCAAATTGCCATCAATCTACTCTGTGATCCCTTTGCGAAAATTGAGAACCTTCTGACCTTAGTTCCAGCTCATGATAAGTTTTCTATTAATTCTAAAACACTCCATACAGGAATTTGGGCGATGACCTTTAAAGAGATTTCTCCAATAGGTCGAGATGAAAGCCTAAATATTGCCGAGCTTATTGGACAAGCTATGGGAATCAACCTTTTAAAATCAACTGAAACCGCAGAACGCTCACCTCATTTGGGTGATGACGATATTAAAGAGGCTGAAAGTACTCTTGGCAAAAAATCCACACCTTGGTTAGCTATCTGCCCTTTTGCCGGAACTCAAAATAGAACCCACCCCATTGAAAAATGGCAGAAATTTATTGGAAAGGTCTGCAAGAGATCCCAGTTTGAAAAAATTATTTTATTTGGCGCCCCTTCTGATTCGAAGTTACTAGAAGAGACTAAAAAAAATATTGGTAATCCCTCAAAACTCACCTTAGCTTTTCCCTCGAGTTTTAGAGCTCTCGGAGCCTATCTCAAAAGATGCGACAGAGTAGTCGCGGTTGACTCCGGCCCCTTACACTTAAGTCTTGCACTAGGTATTCCCTCTCTAGGATTCTTAAGTGGAGGCGATCATCTAAGATGGTTTAATAAGGTATCTTCCAAAGATAAGATTGTTTACCGAGGGATTTTAAACCGTTATCCCTCTTTTTTAGAAATGTGGTGGTATTTTTCCAGATGGACATGAATACTTGTGTTTCATGACGCATTACATTACAACCATCCTGTGTTTGAAGAACCTAAAAGAACCCTTGGACTCGATATAGGCACTAAACGAACCGGAATTGCCTTAGCCGATGAAACCCTAAGCCTCGCCTCTCCCTTGAGCCACATTGAAGCCACGGACAAAAAGGATTGGCTGAAAAAGCTCCTCCTCTTTCTCCAAAACTATAAAATTGAGCAGATCATTGTAGGGATTCCCCTAAATCATAATGGCGAAGAGGGAGAAGATGCACAGAAAATCAAACAATATATTGCGCTGCTACGAGAGAAAGTGAACTTCCCTGTGATAGAATGGGATGAACGTTTCACAACCGTACAAGCTGAGAGAACTTTAATTACTGCAGATGTTTCTCGGAAAAACAGAAAACAAGTGATCGATAAAATAGCGGCATCCATTATGCTTCAAAGCTACTTGGATCATTTGCGATTTGAAAGGGAGTCACCCTCACCGTGGCTAGAAAAGTAAATCGTCCAAATCTTTTAATTTCCACTCTCTTTACCCTTCTAGGATTTGCTTTTATGGGGTTAGCAGTCACAGTCTATATGCTCTACCAAGGGGCACCTGAAGGAGAGTTTAAAGAGATTCTTATTCAGAGAGGTTCTTCAATTGCGCAGGTTACCCAGACTCTTCAAGAGAACAGTATCATTACTCATCCTCTTCTCTTTAAAGGTTTATTGAGAGTCACCAAAGGGGAGAAAAGAGTAAGGGCTGGAGAGTTTCGATTTCACTCAGGAATGAGTGCTATGGACGCATTGAAAGTTCTCTATTTCAATGAACCCATTATTCATCAAGTCACTATCCCGGAAGGCTATTCCATTAGACAAATCGCAGAGGTCTTATCGGCGATAAAGTTGATCAATAATGACACTTTTCTAGAAAAAGCCCTATCGGCTAGCTATGCAAAAAAATATAATTTCGAAGCTCCTAGCCTAGAGGGATATCTATTCCCTGACACCTATACATTTTCGCGTGTCGATCGTGAAGACAAAATTATTGATCAGATGGTGCAAAACTTTATTAAAAAGACAGGATCTTCTTTAAGAGAAAATGCTCAAAAGATAGGAATGACTTTAGAAAACATAGTCACCTTAGCTTCAATCATTGAGAAAGAGACCGCTAATCCTGATGAAAGACCTTTGGTCTCCTCCGTTTTTCATAATCGCCTCAAAAAAGGAATGAGACTTCAAAGTGATCCCACAACGATATACGCTATTCCGAATTTCAAGGGCAATATTACTAAAGCCGATCTTTTGAGATATCATCCTTACAACACTTACACCATCCCTGCTCTTCCCCCAGGTCCTATCGCGAGTCCTGGTCTCGCGGCTATTAATGCGGCATTAGCTCCCGCGCAAACAGACTATCTGTTCTTTGTAGCCGGAACTCAAGGAAGTCACATTTTCTCAAAAACCTACGGACAACACTCAAGACAGGTCACAGCCAATCAAGTAGCTCCCCGCAAGGGAAAAACTTTGGGGAAAGTACAGAAAAAAAATGGCAAAAACTAAGCCCTCTAAAGAAAGTGATCTATCACCCGTAATCATGACTGAACTGGTTTTGCCGTCCCACACAAACGCACTGGGGACTATCTTTGGAGGCGTTGTCATGGGCTGGATCGATATTTCAGCCGCCATCGCAGCTCAAAGATATGCCCGTTCTCCAGTCGTAACTGTTTCAATTGATTATTTGCATTTTATCAATCCCATCAAAGTGGGCTATACCGTTAAAATTAAAGCCCAGATAAGTTACGTGGGAAAAACCTCAATGGAAATCCAGGTCGATGTAGAAGCAGAAAATAGTATCACTGGAGAATGTCGACCTGCTACCAAAGCCTATCTAACCTTCGTTGCCGTAGATCTCAAGGGGCTTCCAACTCCAGTTCCCCCCTATAAACCCAAAACGAAAGAAGAAAAGGGCCGTCAAAAACAGGCAGAAATTCGACGAAAATCCCGCCTAAGCGCTTTCCATCCCTAAGATTTTTTAAATAGATTTTGAATATACTGAGTAATCTCAGATAAAGAGTTAGCTGCAGTAAAAACCGCTTTAACCCCAACTTTTTTTAATCCCTCAACATCTGTCTCAGGAATAATCCCGCCACCTAACAAAGCAATATCGAGGGCTTTCTTTTCAGTTAACAACCGCACGATTTCAGAGAAAACTCGGTGATGAGCTCCCGATAGAATACTCACGCAAATAACATCCACATCCTCCTGGATCGCAGAGTTTACGATCATTTCAGGAGTTTGATGGAGACCTGTATAAATGACCTCCATACCACTATCGCGAAGAGCTGCAGCTAAGACCTTAGCCCCCCGATCATGACCGTCAAGACCAGGCTTAGCAACTAAAACTCGAATTCGTTTTTCACTCACTGCAACTTTCCCCATTTTTTTGGGAATACACAAACCACTTTTTTCTTAATCTCTAGAAAAGCTTTAATATGTTCATGCATGGCTTTAACATTTTCATCGGTAGCGGGAGCTGCCGCCAACATTAAAAACACCATGGAAAAGTTGTAATTTTCCCCAATAATTTTCCTAATAAAACTTCGCCAAGGAAGACTTGGATATTTATAAATTCGCGGATCCGAATTGGCTGTTAACCACTCGGAAATCCATTTCATCTCTATCTTTGATTCATTCTGTAAAATAGACTGAAATTCTTTGGGCACCCATTCTCCACAAATCTCCAAAAAATTATGCAAAAACAGCTGATCCCAATCTCTCATAAAAGAAAAAAGAAAGATTATTTCGTCGTCATCTAAGGGAACTCCGCCTTTGATATGAATTATGGGGGAAATATTAGCGGCCCTAAGATCGCATAGCGTATCTTTTATTTTCTCCCAAGACTGAACCGATCCCGTCACATTAACTAATAGCGTTCCACCTTTTTCTTCTTGAGAAAAAGCCCCAAGCATCTCAATAACCCGTTGTGACCCATCTACATTTATTTCAGGCATCGACTCAATAGACATAGACACCCTTTCCTGTTTTTCTACCCAGCCAACCCGCCTCTACATATTTTCGCATCAGCGGCGCTGGACGATATTTAGAATCCCCCAAATCCCGGTGAAGCACTTCACAAACGGCCAAACAAATATCAATCCCTACAAAATCGGCCAGTTCTAAAGGCCCCATAGGGAAATTACAACCTAGTTTCAACCCTGTGTCTATGTCTTTCGGTGAGGCAAGTCCCTCAGCCAAAGCAAAAAAACTTTCATTAATCATAGGTATCAAAATTCGATTTACCACGAATCCGGGAGCATCTTTAGCCTCAACGAAAACTTTTCCCATGGTTTCAGCGACCTCTCTCACAATTTTAAAACAGCCATCGCTCGTCTGTAACCCTCTAATCCCTTCCACCAAAGTCATTAGCGGAACCGGATTCATAAAATGCATTCCTGCTACTAATTCAGGTCGTTTCGTTTTTGAAGCAATTTCAGTAACAGAAATTGAAGAGGTATTGGTAGCTAAAATCGCTCCTTGAGGAAGAAGGGCATCAAGATCCTTAAATAACTTAAATTTAATATCTCGATTTTCAGAGGCAGCTTCCACAACAAACTGACAGGATTTTAGATCCTCTAATCGAATGGTTTTTTTGAGCCTTCCTAAAATTTCTTGAGGAGCCTCTTTAAGCTTTCCCTTCTCTTGCAACTTTGCCAAACTTTTTTGAATAGTGGCTAAAGCTTTATCTAACTGAACTTCACTTATATCAAATAGGGTAACATCGTAACCTGCTTGGGCTGCCACTTGTGCAATCCCATTTCCCATGCTTCCTGAACCCACAACTCCAAATGATGTAATTTGCATAACTCCCCTTAGCTCTTAAAGTTAAGCTATAAAAATAACCACTCAGAGGAGAGTCGTCAAACCTGGAGCTGAAATGGCAGCGATTCTCGGTGAAGGGACTTGTTTTACTTAAAAATAGAAAAAAGGGGGCTAAATCACTATATTTATCCTGGATTTTTATCCCCTTCTTCTATTTTTAAGTAAAACAAGTCCCTAATCTCTCATTATTTGCATGGCCA
>SXPJ01000076.1 GCA_005776395.1 Bdellovibrionales bacterium
CGTTTCGGCATAATACTTAAATCCTACTATTATCGTCGTAAATTTTCTCAATGGGCATATGGTTATAGATTCTATGTTTTAAATACATCCCAACCAATAACCACAACCAAGTTTGATAAGTATCAAAATCTTTAGCCTTCTTAAACTCTTTCACTTTCTTTCGAATGTAGTTATGAACCTCTACAGGGTGAAAAGAGGGCTTTCTCACAAAACTAAAGAAAATTTTCTTAGCCTCCTCCTCTTTCACCAACCGTCCTTCAATAATATCCCCTTTTGAGATTCCAAGAAAATCCCCTGGAGTTCTTTGGTGCAATTCGACGGCAGTACCGGTAAATAACTCCTTAGCTTTTAAAAGACTGTCGTTAACTTTACTCACTTCATACAATCCATGAACACTTCCATCTTTCACATGAGACCATTCCGATTGAACCTGCTGAGGCAAATCGGTGATAAGGTCTGGAAGTCTCTTTTCGAAAACACACCAGTCGTAAAAGAAATCCCATAGATCTTCAATAAGCTCAGCCCGATCAGGATGAGTCAGCGTAATTCTTAAACGAGTATGAAAGTCACGTCGAAGATCGGCCAAAGTTTGTTTGTCGGTCACTTTGATGATTCGATCGACTATCGACTCAAACTGAGGATGGACGTTTCCAGAAATATGACCCGCTGTTTGTTCTGTAGATTGACTCATTGAATGAACCCTCTGATGAAATCTTCAAAAATGTAGCTCGCATCACTTGGCCCCGGAGCGCTCTCGGGATGAAACTGAACACTATAAAATCTAAAACTCTCGGAACAAAATCCCTCAACGGTTCCATCATTGAGATTAATGTGATTTAGTTGCACATCTTTTTCAGAGCATGTTTCTAATCGCACCGCAAAACCATGATTTTGAGAGGTAATAATAATTTTGTTGTTACTTAAATCTTTCACCGGGTGATTAATTCCATGGTGACCAAACTTTAATTTATAGGTCTGAGCTCCTAGGGCTCTCGCTAAGAGCTGATGGCCCATGCAAATCGCTAAAATGGGAACCTTACCAATCAGCTTTTGAATTTCCTGAACACTGCTGGGTACCGTAGCGGGATCCCCGGGACCATTTGAAAGCAATACTGCTTTGGGGTGATATTTCAAAACCTCTTCAGCAGGGGTGTTGTATGGAACCACCTGAACCTGAAAACCTCGTTTTCCAAGGTGTCTCAAAATATTCCACTTCACGCCAAAATCATACACAACGATCGTTCCAGCATCTTGTCGCCATCCCTCTTCAGTAAAAAGGTAAGGCTTTTTACAGCTAGCTTTAGAAACAAGATCCAGCCCTTCCATGGAAGGCACCGATTGCAAAAGTTTTTCAGCGTGAACTTTTAGTTCCGATTTTTTAATTTTATCGGTTGGAAATATGATGGCTCTTTGAGATCCTTCATCTCTTAAGATCTGAGTAATCTCTCTTGTGTCGACCTCACTAATAGCAGGGACTTTAGCCATTGCTAAATAATCGCCAAGAGTCTGAATCGATCGCCAGTTTGAAGGCACCGGACAATACTCTCGAACTACAACTCCACTTAATAATAATGAGGAGGATTCTAAATCTTGAGGATTAATTCCCGTATTTCCAATTTGAGAACTTCCCATAACAACAATTTGATTCAAGTAAGAGGGATCGGTGTAAATCTCCTGGTATCCACTCATCCCAGTATTAAATACGGCTTCGCCGCCTTTAGAAGTTTCTGAACCGAAGCCTTGACCTTCAAAAAGGTGCCCTTTTTCTAAATAGAGAGCCGCTTCAAAGAAACTCATCTATTGCCTCCAGCATTCTCTTGATAAACTATTTTTCCCGCTACAATTGTGTACCGAACTTTTCCTTGCACATCCCAACCATCAAAAGGGGTGTTCTTACTCTTAGAACGAAATTCATTCTTGTTGATTCGGTATTTCATTTCAGGATCAAAAATTGTGATATCGGCATCAGCTCCCACCTTCAAAGTTCCTTTGGAGACTCCAATAATCTCCGCTGGCTTATGGGTCATTGCTGAAATAATTCGTTTGAGTGAAACCCCTTTTTGAAGTGCAACTCGATAATAAAGAGGGAATGCAGTCTCTAATCCTACCATTCCAAACTCTGCGTGATCATATTCCACTTCCTTATCCTCAACCGAGTGGGGTGCGTGATCTGAAGCTAAAGCATCGATAGTTCCATCGGCTAAAGCTTCAGTGACCGCTTCAATATCTTGGGGTTCTCTCAATGGCGGAGCCACTTTGGTATTAGTATCATAGGTCCCAACTACCTCATCCGTCAAAGTAAGGTGATGCGGTGTCACTTCTGCAGTGATCTGAATACCTCGCCGCTTCGCTTCTCGAATCAATGCTACACTGCCCACGGTGCTGACATGGGCTACATGAAGACGAGCTCCAGTAAGTTCGGTGAGTAAAATATCTCGAGCCACAATAATTTCTTCAGAGGCCTTGGGAATTCCTCTCAACCCAAATCGGGCAGAGTTAAAACCTTCATTCATCACTCCTCGCCCTTTCAAGTGGGCATCTTCGGCGTGACAGACAACCGCTAAATTAAATCGCTTTGAATAATCTAAAGCTTTTCGCATCAAATAGGAATTCATGACGGTTTTTCCATCATCAGAAATCGCAACAATTCCTGCTTCCCACATGGAACCAATTTCAGCAAGCTCTTGCCCTTCAAGCCCCTTAGTAATCGCCCCAATGGGATAAACATTAATAGAGCTTTCAGAGGCCACTTTTTGCTGAATATAGGTCGTAATAAAACTTGAGTCGTTAACGGGCTTTGTATTGGCCATGCAGGCAATCGAAGTAAATCCTCCTGCTGCCGCAGCTTCAGTTCCAGTGCGAATTGTTTCTTTGTGTGTCTGTCCAGGTTCTCTTAAATGGGTGTGAATATCGATCCATCCCGGAGTCACGAGCCAACCTTTCGCATCTAATTCAGGAATCGGTTTTCCTGAAGGAACGACCACTTGAGTTCCAAGCGCCTGAACCTTTCCGTTCCGAATTAAAATATCTCCTACTTCATCTAGATTCTGGCTAGGATCAAAAATTCTAGCTCGTCGAATAATTAAATCTGCACTCATACTAACCCCTCAGGCAACTCTCCTCCTGTTAAGAGATGAAGCACTGCCATTCGAACAATCACACCATTGCCGACTTGATTTAAGATCACAGAGCGAGATCCATCTGCAACTTCAGGAGAGATCTCAACTCCACGATTCACAGGGCCAGGATGCATAATAAGAACATCTGACTTAGCCGATTTTAAAACCGACTCAGAAATTCCATAAAACTTTGAATACTCACCTCGCGAAGGACTTTGACCAGGATTTAATCTTTCAAACTGAATTCTTAAAGTCATGATGACATCTTTATTTTTCACCGCTTGATCTAATTCGTAATAAACCTCGACCCCCATCTGTTCGACTTTGGGAGGTAACAGGGTTGGAGGGCCGCAAACGGAAACCTCAGCCCCCATTTTTTTAAGCGCATAAATATTGGAACGGGCCACACGGCTATGAGCAATATCCCCCACTATTAAAACTTTAAGCCCCGCAATTTTCCCTTTGAACTGCTGAAGGGTCATAAGATCTAAAAGAGCTTGGGTAGGATGTTCATGAAACCCATCTCCGGCGTTCACAACTGGAATGTCTAAAATCTGATTCAGGTGAAAAGGAGACCCCGCTGAAGGGTGCCTTAAAACCAAAACATCCGGCTGCATGGCTTCGACTGTTTTGGCCGTATCGACTAAAGTCTCCCCTTTTTCAGCTGAACTGCCCTCTTTTGTAAGAACTAGGGTATTTCCCCCTAATCGTTTAGCTGCGAGCTCAAATGAACTTCGAGTTCGGGTGCTAGGCTCAAAAAATAGCAGAATGACCGTTTTTTGAGCTAAGGTTTGGGGAATAGGCTTTCCAGCATCAAGCAGTTCCTTGAATAGAAATGAGTACTTAAGTACCTGGTCTATCTGTTTTTTTTCTAAAAACTCTGTGCCTAAAAGAGATTTAATACCTAACGAATTATTTGAGCCGTGGGATGGTTTGTGTATTTTCTCGCTCACGTTGGATCGGTAATCTATGCTAAAAAGGGGTGTTTTGGCAAGCTTTTGGGCAAGTTTTCTAAGCGGCCAAGGCCTGAATATTTTTTAACTTTTCGTGAAAAGATTGATTTGGGTTTAGGGATGCGTTAATAAAGGCTGGAATTTTATTTTCCAGACTTAAAAGAGGCTTAAAAATGGCGAATCAGATCGTTGGAATAGAAATGAAATTAAAAACCGGTTTAGCTGAAATGCTTAAAGGCGGAGTGATCATGGATGTGGTGAACCGCGAACAGGCTGTAATTGCAGAAAAAGCCGGTGCCGTAGCTGTGATGGCACTAGAACGAGTTCCTTCCGATATTCGTAAAGAGGGCGGTGTCGCTAGAATGTCTCCTCCTGAAATCGTAGAGGAGATCATGGGGGCTGTCTCTATTCCTGTGATGGCTAAATGTCGAATCGGTCACTTCGCAGAGGCCATGGTGCTTGAATCCTTAGGTGTCGATTATATCGATGAAAGCGAAGTCTTAACCCCAGCTGATGAGCAATATCACATTGATAAAATGGATTTTAAAACCCCCTTTGTATGTGGAGCGAAAAACTTAGGAGAAGCTCTACGAAGAATCGGTGAGGGCGCTGCCATGATCCGAACCAAAGGAGAAGCAGGATCTGGAAATGTCGTCGAAGCAGTGAGACATTTAAGAGCTCTCCGTTCTCAAATCCGTCGTTTAACAACTTTAGGTTCTGAAGAACTCATGAACGAAGCTAAAGAATTGGGAGCTCCATTTTCTCTAGTTCAATGGGTCGCTCGCGAAGGAAAGTTACCTGTTCCTAACTTTGCTGCCGGTGGAATCGCAACTCCTGCTGACGCTGTTCTAACAATGTACCTAGGTGCTGAATCGGTTTTCGTTGGAAGCGGAATTTTTAAATCACAAAACCCAGAAAAGCTGGCCCATGCGATTGTACAGGCCACCACCAACTATCAAAACCCAAAGATCGTCGCTGAGTGCTCTAAAGGACTTGGAAGTCCCATGCGAGGACTTGACGTCAATCTTCTCAAAGCAGAAGAGAGACTTTCTGAACGAGGCTGGTAAAAAGTATGAAGGTTGGAATTTTAGCTCTTCAAGGGGCAGTTCAACCTCATGAAGAAAAGCTTAAGAAACTTGGCATTACGCCTATCCAAGTTCGATATCCAGAACAACTAAGTGATTTAGCTGGGATCATTCTCCCCGGGGGGGAGAGTACAACCATGATCCATCTTCTTAAGCTTAATAAACTTTGGTTTCCCCTCAAAGAGTTTGTTCAAACAAAACCCACCTGGGGAATTTGCGCTGGATCTATTTTGCTCGCAAAAACGGTCACTCACCCTTTTCAAGAGTCTCTTGAAGCTCTTGATATCACCATTGAGCGAAATGCTTATGGTCGACAAAATGAAAGTTTTATCGATAACCTTTCGGAAACTTCTGATTGGAAAAAGTTTTTCAAAACAGATAAAGCCATCGAAGGGGTTTTTATTAGGGCTCCTAGAATCAAGCAGTTGGCTTCAAATGTTAAGATTATATTTAAGCACAAAGAGGAGGCTGTTATGGTTCAAAAGGACAAATGCTTAGCCTCTACTTTTCACCCCGAACTCACCGACTCCACTTGTATTCATGAATACTTTTTAAGTCTCTGTAATTAATTTTACCTACCTCTTCGCTTTTATCTTAACAATCCAATCTGCAATTTGATTCAATACCCATTTAGGATCTTCAAGGGGGAGATCATGATTCGCGGTAGGGTGAGTCTTTAATTCCCAATCCCACTTTAAATGAATGGCTGTCGAACAGGAGGAATCAACAAGTCGATCCCCAAGACTATTAAGTAGCAAAATTGGGGTCTTAATCTTATTTGAAATCGGTCGAAACCTCGAGGCTGCAATAATCTGTCTCACAAAATTGGCTTTAGTGGCTGGATGCCTTTGGTAGGCAGAGATCCGATTTTTCAGATGAGATTCCGAAATATCAAATTGAGAAGTGGTGAGTTTTAATATTTTCTTTTCTCGGGTTTTTATATTTCGAGTAAAGAAAATATTTAGCAGAGGCATCCAAGATCTAGGTTTTAATCGTTGATAAAAAGGGGTAATTCCAGCAAGACTGATATTGATAAAGACTCCGCCTTTAAGATCATCAGGAAACTTTTGAAGCCATTCCAAAGCCACCATTCCCCCTAATGAAATCGCAAGAACATAACAATCTGGATTTTTTACTCCTCTTGAAATCTCCTGATCCCTATAGCTTTTAGCCTGCTCTCTTATCAACTCAGTTATTTCAGACACCGTAAGTGGACTCTTTGAACTCCAATGGACTCCATTTCCTGGAAGATCTAAGGTAACCACCTTTGTCCCGGGAAATGCCTTTTCAAAAACCAAAGGAAAATCCTCCCAATGCGCAGCCTCTCGCATGAGCCCTCGGACAAAAAACCAATAGGTCGTGGTATTAATCGTCATACCAGAGATCTAGGGCCTTTTTTCTAATCAGAATTTTTTCAGTAGCGGGAAGTCCTGCCCAGGATAAAGGGGATTGAACTGCCCGATGAAGAAAATCAAATAGATGAATATGTCGACGCAAAGTTCTCTGAAGACGGTGCTGAGCTATGGGGTTAAATACTCCCAAAATTGAAAAAACTTGTCTAAAGTTCTTCTTTACCCAGAGCCACGAACCCATTTCTAAGCAAAATGGCAAAAAGAGTCGATTCCCTTCTAAATTCAAATGTTGTTCATAAAGGTAATCCCAAAGATCTCCGTGAGTCACATATTGATTAGATTGCGGTTCAATTTTATAAATATGATTGGGATAAGTTTGATCAAGCATACTCTTGAGTGTAAAAACTTCAGAAAGGTGCTTGAAGGGATTTCTAGTTTTTGCATAAGGGAACCAAAAACGATCTCTTGCACCATATCCTGAGTGCACATCTACGCTGATTGCAAGCTTAGATGAAAAAACCTCATCCTTTACAAACTGACACAATACTTGGGCCTCATATTCCATTGGAGCATTCGAGGGCCCTTGATACCAAGGCAGTCGAGGGGAGATTCGATGTCCCCCATAAAGTGAAAATCGAGATAAGTTTTCTGCCTGAATGGGAGCATTTCTCATGAGATCAACGCCATTACCATTTGACCGACGCTTCAAAAACATTCCCACTGGATTAATGACAGGCAACAGAACAAATCGACTGCGTTGAAGTATTTCCTGAGTGTTTCGATCCCATTTGAGCAACTGCAAAAATGTTCTTAAGTAAGCAAGACTCACTCGACTACCAATTCGCTCTAAGCCATGAACTCCTGAAAAAAGACTAAAGGTAGGAGCCGTTTTATCTTCAGTGCCTAAAACAAGTCCAATGAGTGGGAATACTCGATTGGAGTTTTCTACTTCACCGAGAAGCTTCACCTTTCCTTGATCACCCATGAGTTCTATTAAATGAAAGAGCTCATCTAACTCAGGAAGAAGTCCCAAATAACGATTCACATCTAATTCTGTAGATCTTGGTTTGACTAATTTCACATTTTTTTCGGAGCTAAGGGGTTAATAAGAGGAATTACCTGATTACTTAGCCAGTATAACTTTTAACCCGATTTTTGTCAGCTGTGTAGGAAGCTAATTTTTTAATCTGGACGGTATCGTCGTTCGTAAAGCTGCGTCAAAGATTCCATGTCAAGAACGGTGAAAAAGTCGACACAGTTAAAATCTTTATCCAAAGCTGGACTCGATGATACCTTAGCACCTGCTTTTAAATAGGATTGCAGAAGAGCTGGAATCATCTCTTCAATAGGCTTAGAGATCGCTGTGTCTTCTAACATTGCAGTTAGTCGAGCCATCTCATACATGGGAAGAGGCTCGGCACTCATTGGGGGATTCAATAGTTGCCCCTCCGCACGGAACTTCTCGACTACGAGCCCCACCTCTTTAGGATCCATTGTTTTAACGCTCGAGCATCCAAATAGGTATTTAGCCTTCACTTCATTCATGTATTTAACCAGTCCCCGCCATAAGAGGTTCATGACAACCCCTTTTCTAAAATCTTTATGAATGCAGGCTCGACTCAGCTCTAACTTAACACCAGGTAGTTCAAAGAATCCCTGGATGTTAAATTCGCTTTGGGAGTAAAAAACATTTGAGAACTCGGAACAAATAAGTCGGTAGGTTCCCACAATCTTATCTGATTCTTTATCAATGATAACCAAATGATCGGCTACCGGATCTAAGGACTCTACATCAAGTCCAAAAGGAAATTTTTTCTTTCGATACTCTTTATGGAACACTTGGTATCGAAGCTTCATGACCTCTTTAAGCTCAGAACGGCTCTCAATGGTTTTAACTATGTAAGAACCTTTTTCGAAGTAGACTGCAATTTTGCGATAAAATAATTTTTCAATTCGGCCCGCATGAACAAGGCTCCCATACTGAAATAAAATCTCTTTTAAAGGTTCAATATTACGTAGTTGGTTTAACAACCTAGCCTCCTGAATTTTTTTATGACCTACCCCTAACTTACCTGAAAATTGTTAAGGAATTGTTAAGGAGTCATCAAAAATCGGTCGGACTTTACCAAGAAAGCCCTAAAGCTCAAAGTAAATACACATAAACTATTAATATCACTTGTTTTTATTGCATTACGAAACCCTTAATACCTGAATCACTACGGTACACCTATTTGCAAAAAAGATGGGTTTAGCTTGCGTTACTAGTCTTTTAGATTTCAATTATTCATTCGCAAGCTACATAGGTAAAGACTTCTTAAAGGTAAATCTTTGCCTTCGTTAAGATACAGCTCTTTCAGTTTGTCGATTCAAATACTTGAATTTTATTGAATTCGGCACGACAAACTAGACCCATTTTTTTCAAATAGGTGCAGCCAAGTGGGCCAAGTATAAGCCCTTAAATTTAAATTGGACTTTTTTGAGAGTTGGGGTAGTTTTCCCCCTTCCAAAAAGCCAAACGAATAAGGAAAAACCATGTGGGTTGTGGGTCAAAGAGTAGTTGCAGAATTCGAACCTGAACTGGGTTTAGGAACCGTCATCGAAGTCGTAGGGGTTCGACTCATTGAGGTTTCATTCACCGCAGTACAAGTGAAGCGCCGTTACTCCCAACAAGTAGCCCCCCTTAGACGTCTCGTTTTAAATCCAGGCCAAAAGGTAAAATCCAAAAAAGGGCAGACTCTTATAATTTCTGAGGTCCAAGAGCAGGACGGACTTTTTAGATACAAATCCGAAGAGGGAGAAAAAGTTTGGGAACACGAACTTGACCATTTGGTCGAGGACACTACCCCCCTATCCCGTTTTCTTACAGGGAACTGGGGCCATGCAAAAAATACAGACTTAAGGCAACAGGCTTGGGATTTAAGAGGAAAAAGTTTACATCCAGACACACGCGGACTCATTGGCTCTAGAGTTTCATTGCTTGCTCATCAATTGGGAATAGCTTCAGAATTAGCTCGAAGAGAATTTCCCAGGGTTCTATTATGCGACGAAGTAGGTCTAGGAAAAACCATTGAAGCAGGACTCATATTTTCCTCTCTTAGAGCTTTGGGTCGGGCCAATCGAGTTCTAGTTTTAGTTCCAGAAGCTCTTGAACATCAATGGCTTGCTGAGATGTACCGACGATTCCAGGAGATGTTCAGCCTGGTCGATGAAGAACGCTCAGAACAGGACATGTTGTCTTTAGGCAAATCTTCATTCTCAATGAACCAAAAAGTTCTATGCTCCATCTCTTTCTTGACTGAGAATTCAGAGCGCTTAATGGAAGCTGCCCAGGAAAAGTGGGATCTTCTTATTGTAGATGAAGCTCACCGTTTAGAGTGGGACGAAGAGGAACCCAGTGTGGAATGGGAAATTGTAAGACTTCTCAGTGAGCGCTCAAGAGGTCTATTACTTTTAACTGCAACTCCGCAACGACAAGGGGTTGAAACTCAATTTGGACTTCTTCATTTAGTGGATCCCGATCGCTTCCCATCACTTCCAGCCTTCAAAGAACAGCATACTAAAGTTCAACAAGTGGCAGCCTATGCAAAGCAGATTCAAAATGAAAATCGTGAAACCAAATTTATAAAAGAACTAAAAACTTTTTTTTCCGAAGATACCGATCTACACAAAAAAATAGAAACCTTTGCAAAACAAGGATCTGCGGATGAGCTTTTAGACTGTTTAGTAGACCGTCATGGGACAGGACGAGTTTTAGTCAGAAATAGAAGAAGTCGAATCAGGGGGTTTCCAGAGCGAGAGCTTCACAGCTACCCTATCGAATCCCCTAAAGCTTGGAGTCTTTGGTTAGATTCTTTAGCGAAGAAAAAGATAACCGACACCGAACTTTTATCACTCTCTGCAGGACTTCAAAGCAGCTCAACTAAAGCCCCTAAAGCAGAGTGGTTTCATGCCAAGGCCACAGCCCTTGCCGATTTTCTTCAAACAGTTAAAGGTGAAAAAGTTCTTCTCATCTGTTCAAGTGCCAAACGCGTTCGAGAAATTCAAGAATGGCTTAGAAATAATACAGGTGTTCGCTCTGCCATTTTCGATGAGAACCTAGAAATTGTAGAAAGAGATCGTCAAGCGGCTTGGTTTGCACAATCCGATGGAGCTCAGATTCTTTTATGCAGTGAAATTGGTGGAGAAGGAAGAAACTTTCAGTTTTCTCATCACCTCTATCTTTTCGACCTGCCTCTTCATCCCGATGTACTAGAACAACGCATTGGTCGCCTAGATCGAATCGGACAAAAAGATAGGATTCATATCCACGCAGCCTACTTTGCAGGTACCCCGGAGGAGGTTTTACTCCGTTGGTACGAAGACGGTCTCGATATTTTTAGAACCCCTTGGAATGGCGCTGTTTTAGAGGCTTGCCTCACAAAAGATATTAAAGAAGCTCTGAGAACCTATTTAGATCCCGAAACAAAGAAAGAGATTAGAGAAAAACTTCTAAAAGCCCTTCTTAAAAACACCAAAGATTGGGCAGATCTTAAACGAGAAGAGCAACAAAAAGGGGTAGATCTTTTAGTGGATATCACCTCTTTTAGTCGCGGAAGAGGAGTGAAGCTCGCTGAACAAATTCAATCTATTGAAAAACAACCTGAGCTTAAAAATTTCTTAGAAAAAGCGTTCAACCATTTTGGTGTTGAGATGGATAAACTGGATAATGCTGGAGCCTTTAAATTTTCAGCCCATTCACTAACTTTTGTGGAAAGCTTTCCAGGATTAAGCACATCTGGAGATTTGAGTGGAACTTTTGATAGAGATCGAGCCCTCATTCAGGAAGAGCTAGCTCTTCTCACCTGGGAACATCCCGTAGTTCAAGGGGCTTTCAGTTTGATTCTTGAAGCTGATGTGGGACGATTCACCGCGGGATCAGTTAAAGGCATTAAAAGCTCAGAGCCTCTCATTTTAGAGTTGGTCCACGTACTTCAACCTACGGCTCCAGCTCACTTAGAAGTGGAAAGAGATCTTGCTCTGCAAACACTAAAAACTTATATCAACGTTGAGGGAGAAATTATCAAGGCTCCCACGGGAATTGAAGGGGTCTCATATCAGGCTATCCCCCCTGTTCTCACAGAACAACTTCTTCCCTTATTGCGAACAAAGCTCAACCTATCAATGGAGAGGGCCCATAAGGCCCTAATTAAATTAAGTGCCCCGATAGTGGAAAAGGCCATCCAGAACTATGAAGCTCGTATGACTAATGAGCTTACCCGTCTTAAACAGCTCGCTAAGATCAATCCTCTCATTTCAGAAGACGAGGTCAGTGCGGCCAAAGAAAAACAGAAAAAAGGGGTCGTAGCTCTAAAGACCACCCAACCAAGACTTGATAGTATTCGATTAATTCTATTTCAATAGAGCTTAATAAAACACGAGGCCTATCGCTTTTAAAACGAATAGGCCTCGTGTATTTTGCAACAACTTCAACTTAAATCCAGCATTGTACTATGCCACTTTTTTCGTAACCTCAGCCTTTTCTTCAGTTTTTCCCACAAGCCGATGCCACAAATTAGGTTTCCCTTCAGAGATCTTAACAGACTGAGTTTTTAAAATAGCTGTCTCCTTTTTAGGAATAGCAACCCTTAAAACTCCATCTTCAAAGTTGGCCTCAATCTTATCGGCTTTTATATTTTCCCCTAAGTTAATGATCCGCTCAAATCGACCGTAGCTTCTCTCTTGATAAAAAGATTGAGCGTTCTCCTCTTTTTTCTCTCTCTTTTTCTCACCAGTAATTTTGAGTTCATGATCCATCATTTCAACTTTAATATCCTCGATTGAGACACCGGGGAGATCTAACTCTACTAAAAAGCAGGTTGGAGTCTCTTCCAGATCACATGAAGGGGCAAATTCAAACCCCCTTGTAGTGACGGGTTCAGGGATTCCAAGATTTACCTTCTCAATGAGATCGTCGCGCATTCTATCCATCTCTTTTTGGAAGCGACGAAGCTCCCTAAAAGGTTCCCACCTCATAAAGTTTCCCGGATGCCAACTTTCTAAATTTCTTGCCATTACATCTTCTCCTAAAAGGTTAAGTTATCGCGAATTCTGAGTGCAGCTTAGATGCCAGAATACGAAGGCGAACGATGATTTAAGTTATCTTTACTGTTTTGCGGGTAAGAACCCTGGATATTCCTTAAGAGGCTCTTTAGCTTTAGGCTCAGCAGTTTGAGTGAAATGAGCTTGAGCTAAGAGAGGTTTAAACTCTTCCGGGTCCAATCCTAAATCTTTTAAATGTTGCCGTGCAGTTCTTAAAAACTTAGCGGGATCCTGCTTCCATGCCTCAAAATCGGCCTGAGAGAATTTGGGTTCATGTTTGATAACTCCAGATTTGTTAAGGGCTTGATTGAGTACAGCGCGTACATACTTCACCTGAAGTGATGCTAAATACTCATCAGTAGGTGCATCAAATAGACGAAATTCAATACGATCGGTGCCTTTTCCCCCAAAAGCAGGAGCCCAAGGAACTTCTGGATTCTTAATGTCGATGACTCGATTGTAAGGCTCTGGAATCACAGATCCCATCAAAG
>SXPJ01000077.1 GCA_005776395.1 Bdellovibrionales bacterium
GGTAAAGAGATCTCTTTCTCTAAATCAAGAGGTGATTTTACCTCTAAGCAAAGCTCACCATCAGAAGATTTTGCAATAACAGATTCTATGGGATCCTTTAAGTTCTTATTGAGTGCTTGTAGTGCCCCCTCTAAAACTAGAAGGCGAGCTCCTTTAGGATCCCTATCAAAGAGTGAAGCCGGAGTGTGCAATCCAAAAAGTGTCAAGGTGTGAAAACCTTTAGCTTGAAGATCACGACTAAGAATCGTGGGATCAGTTAAAGTATGGCAATACATTTCAAACGGAAATTCGGTGGGGATGAGTCCACTGTCGGCCTCTTTAAAAGATTTTTCTAATTGTGAGAAGCTTTCGTTAACATGGAAAGTTCCCGCAAAGGCTTTTTTACTATCGATGCCAGATTTTAATCGAGGTAATTCTGTTAATAACATATTTACTTTTAATTGGGCTCCATCCAAACTTTTAGGTGCCGGTTTCCCACGAAGTTTAGCCAGCACTTGAGGAGCTGCATTAGAAAGTAAATAATCACCTATAATCTTTTTTCCATCTGCCAAAGTCACTTCGATAGATTTAGAATCGGAATTAATTTTAGAGACAGGACTGTGGCATTCAATGGTAACACCGTGAGAAGTTGCCACTCGATTTAATTCTGAAACAAGAGCTCCCATTCCTCCTTGGGGCACTTTCCATTCTCCTGTGCCATTGCCAATTAAATGATAGAGAAAACAACGATTGGCCTGTAAATCAAAAGTTGATGTAAAGGTGCCAATTAAGGCATCGGTTGCAACCACTCCGCGCACTAAATCATTTGAGAATCGTTTTGTAATCTCTTCTCCAATGGGGTTTTCAATCATTAAATCCCAGAGTTCGGGCATCGCGATGTGATCGCGTAATTCTGATCTTGTAGGTAAGGGGGTTAAAGTCGTTGGCGCTAATCGCTTAGCAAAAGTGGCAATGGAATCATAAAATTGCCGCCATGAGGTAGCTTCTGCGTGATTCCCCGTTAGCTCAGTAAAGGAATTTGCCGATTCATTATCCCATTCACGAGCTACATAAAGTCCACTTTCTTTAGTCCCAATTTTATAGGGAGTATAGGAAGAGACTGAACGAGAAATAGCAGTAAAGTTAAGTTCTAAATCTTTCACAATTTGATCGGGTAACAAAGAAACTAAATAGGCATAGCGAGATAACCTTGCCTCAAATTCTGGGAAGGCCTTGACGCTTGTTGTGGCGCCCCCTATTTCAGATTCCCCCTCCAGAATGATTACGGATTTACCGGCCTTAGCTAAGTAAGAGGCTGCTATCAATCCGTTATGACCTGCACCAACAATAACTACATCATATTTTTTAGACATGGTTTTTTTTTACAATAATTTTACCAGTCGGTCAATTGTGAGACGAATTTTTTGTCTAACATAAGGGAAACTCTTTGATGAAAAAGACTTTGTCTTACTGGGTTTTCAATAAATAAGTGGGAGATCTCGCAGTCCCCTTCGATCAGGACAGTTGGATAATAGGAGTTCTTGACCGGTCGAGAGAAAAAAACAAAATTTAATAAGAGAGGACTCAGGCAGGTGGAAAATGTGTTCCTATAGGGTTTTTCATATCTATCGTCAATAAAGCATAAAATTAGCAAGGGAGACTTGAAAGGTTTGGGGGCGTGTTTCTATTTTTCAAGAGCAGATCTCCTGGTTGTCTCAATTTTCGATATGTTACGACGAGTAGTTAAGTAGATGTGGTGTGCTAGAAAAATTAGAGAGGGTAAACTCTGTGGAATTATACAACACGGACGAGAGTTCACTAGGGGTAAAAGAGGGTATTTGGCGGGAAATATTGGCTTTTTTGATTGTGCGTAAAAATGTTGAAAATCACATTTTTGTTCCTTTTTGGGAGACGATTTTTTTATGATAAACTTAAAACTGATTCATTAACTACAGTACGTTGGAAATTCAAATGAAGTTGAATCAATCTGGAAATACTCTTGTTATGGTTTTAGTCGCGAGTACCCTTATTCTGGGTGCCGTTGTAATCAGTATGCAATATATCGGCCTAACCAACAGAACCTCTATTACTGCATTGAAAAATAGTTTGGCGGGTAATGATGATTTGCTCGCTTTAAATATTCTTGCCGGGAAAGTCTATTTAAAAAACGGAACTGAATGGGGGGTTGAGCCCTATCCTATTGCAACGGAGTTCTTAAATATTAATTTTAAACCCTACATCAAAAACTTTTCTACAGCGACTAGCTCTTTAGTCCCCAATATTCGAGTTGAAGGTAAAAAAAATATAACTGGTAGCTGTGAACTCTTTCCAGTGCCAAAAGACATACGAGATGCAAAATATATTGTTCGGCCAGAAGATTGTAAGCTCACAAACTTTAATTTAGATGATTCTAAGTTGGGATCCCTTGAAAGTGAGGGGGATATTTTGGGCTGGAATGCAGATCCATCAAAACGGCTTCAAACTGAATTGCAAAAAGGTTTTGTGGGGTATCCTAACCTTTCTCAATTGAGCCCTAGCGAAAGGGATAGCTTTTTCAAAACACAAACTGCGTTATTACCAGAAGGTGGCATCAATGCAAAGGCTGTTACCTTTTATAAGATAGCTAGTGATCCAAATGAGCCCCGAATCTTGTCTCAATTGGAAGTGGAGGTTGGAAAAACGAGGGCTATTATTCCCATTAATTCTCCCCCCGAGCCTACCTGTAAAATAACTACAAAAATTGATGATAGGTATATTGATTGTCACCAAGAGCCCACACTCACCCATAGGTGGGGAGTTGTTGGGTATCATTCCGAATGGAGGGGGAATGTTACGACCCAACCTGTCACTACATCTACTCCAAGGACTTCGATACTTACGTATAGATGTTCTATGTACCCGTCAACTAGTCTTTATCTACCTTTACAACCACGTCCATTTAACTGTGTTGGATATAACTATAATCACGGATCGATTACTTTTTATCCCAATAGTACCATTTATCATATTAATCTTGGTCCTCGACCGGGGTATTTTGATTACCGAGGAATGATTTATTCGACAGATCCAAATAGAGAGATACTGGGGGCAGATGAACTAACTGGAATGTATACGATTTCATTTGAGCAATTACTTAGTGAACTGGGAGTTTCTTCGGTTATTTACGAGACTAAACAAGAGACTGTGGATAACAGATACCAAGTCCGTGTGGATGACTATGGCAGCATTCCTGTTCATGGGACTAAAACAGTTTGCAATACTAGAGAGACCCCAGAGTGCAATGGAGATTGTATTGAAATCTCAGGGGGTAGAGGGGTCACAGTAAATTTATTTGCCGATAGTCTTTTAGGTAATGCACAGGTAAGTGGAGATTTCTTTAGAACCTTTCAAAATTTTTCTACCGATAAGCGACAAAGTATAAAAACTATCCGTGAGTTTACTTCTGAGTTCCCCAATGAAACTCCAATTAGAGAGCCATGGGGGAGTCAGTTAATAAAACCTCCTCATGATCTATATTTAGTTCAAGGGGCTAGATTGTGGGTGAATCCGGATGGCACTTTTGATGATGAACATGGCGCGTGGAGTGTGAGTGGCAGAGTCGCAGGTCTAAAAAGAGCCTCTTCAAATTCAGCGTGTGGTACGAATTTTAAAGTCTTTCCCCCTCCTCCTCCAAATTGCGTGGCCTCAGTTCAAAACCCAAAGATATTAAAGGGTGAATCTACAATAGTGACCTTAGACTGTAACCAAGCGAATTCGGGAAGGGTCACGGGTGCTGAATTTCTAAATGGAGGTGGCTCTTTTGACGTAAGTAGTTTCAAACCAGGGCAACGTGGAACCTCTAACTACAAAATAGCCAGGGCTTCATATACGAGAAGAAACGATTATCTTACTGAGTCTATCAATATAAGGGTCATAGGATTGGGAGGTGAGATTATTGTGACTACATACCTCGGTGAGGTGTGTAAGCATAATTACCCTCTCACAATCACCCATATTCAAAAAGAAAATTTCCCCTGGGCCCCACTAAGCCGTTCGAGTCGTGTTATAGATTATAATAATGGTTTTTGGTACGCAGAGTCTGCGGGTCATTGGAATATAATAAATTACGACATAGAAACTGGGAATAAGGATAGCGCTAGAATTTGTAATTCTGATTCTTTTTGTATGAGTTCATTTCAACTAACGAGAACTTCAGCTAATGGTACACGCGATCCTAACGGCCAATTGTATCCGGCGATAGCTCCTGGATTCTATACTATGAATAAAGGAGTATGCTATTGGGCCGAGATAGGGCCTAAGCGTAGTCCCACGTGTAGCATCACACAATATGCATTAAGAAGGCGTGGTTGCTTCACGGGAGAGACCCGCATTAAAATGGCCGATGGACAAGAGAAGTTAGTATCTAAAATTTCAGAAAATGATCTTATTTGGAATCCGCTCTATCAATCACCGGTAAAGGTTATTAAA
>SXPJ01000078.1 GCA_005776395.1 Bdellovibrionales bacterium
ATCCACTTCTTAAAGATCAGATTCGAAAGGTCTTTTCAAGTTATTTATCGTCGACAGATTACTTTTTATCCCTACTTCTAGATTAGCAATTCTAAATGCTGCACCCGAAGGGTGCCACCTTTTATGTCACTTTCAGGCTAGGATTAAAGAGGGTTCAGCCTATAGCGATGAGATGATGATTGATGTGGTAGCAAGTAAATACTGTAATCTCATTCCTGTGCAGCGCTATGCAAAGATTGCAGAAAGAGGTGGAGTCCCTGACCTTCCTCCTCAGAGTTTAATTGAAACCACCCATTATGTAGCGGATTTGCTAAAGCCCGCCTACTGGCTTTTAAAAGAAGAAATTTTAAAACAAACGGTTCTTCACGCAGATGAGACCCCCCATAGAATGCTTGAAGGGCATGATAAATCAAATTGGTATCTGTGGGGATTCTCATCAACAAAATCGAGCTATTTTAAGGCCCATGACACTAAAAGTGGGGATGTGGCATCTAACTTTTTACAAGATTCTGCTTGTGAGTATCCTATAGCTAAAGATAAACCTCCACTGGTAGCCCCACTTTCATATCCAAACTATTGAATGATTCCGCTTTTTACCATGTGCTACAGCCCTCTTGGTACTCGTTATTCGGTCGAAAATATTGGCTTTTTTGATTGTGCGTAAAAATGTTGAAAATCACATTTTTGTTCCTTTCTGGGAAACGATTTTTTTATGGTAAACTTAAGACGGATTCATTAACTGTAGTACGTGAGAGATTTAAATGAAGTTGAATCAATCTGGAAATACTCTTGTGATGGTTTTAGTTGCGAGCACCCTTATTCTGGGGGCGGTCGTAATCAGTATCCAATATGTGGGGATAACCAATAGAACTTCTATTAATGAATTAAAAAATAGCTTGGCGGGTAATGATGATTTGATCGCTTTAAATATTCTTGCCGGGAAACTCTTTATTAACAAAAAAGGAACGGAGTGGGGGGTAGAGCCCTATCCTACTGCACAGGAGCTCCTTCCAACTAGTAATTTCAAACCTTACATCAAAAGCTTTTCTACAGCGACTAGCTCTTTAGTGCCCAATATTCGAGTCGGAGGTGAAAAAGATTTAAGTGCCCCAGGTGGCTGCAGCCCCCTTCCAGAGCCAAGAGATAGAGTGAATTCTGTTTCTTTAGAAAATGAGTGCAACCTCACAAACTTTGATTTAGATGCTTCTAAGTTAGGCTCTCTTGAAAGAGGAGTTGATCTTTCGGGGTGGAGTGATGATTTATCAAGACGTCGTCAAACCGAATTACAAAAAGGTTTTGTGGGGTATCCCAAGCTATCCCAACTCAGTTCTAGCGAGCTCAATGATTTCTTCGAAAAACAAAATGGAGCATTTCCAACAAGTGGGATTAATGCAAAAAGTGTTACTTTTTATAATATGGCTGTTAATCCAGAAGAGCCCCGAATCTTATCCCAATTGGAAGTGGAGATAGGAAAAATAAGGGCTGTGATTCCTATTAATGCCCCGCCCGAGCCTACTTGTAAATTAACTACAACAATTAGTCCTAGAGTTATTGATTGTCATGAAGAACCTACAGTCACTTATACGCATGGAATTGTTGGTCATCACAACGAAATACGTCAGAGCTCCTCAATTCGAACTATTCCCACTTCTACTCCGAGGACTTCATTGGCTGTTAGTAGGTGTTCTAATAATCCAGGAACTTCCTATCCACCTTTATATCCAAGTGTTAATAATTGTGCTGGATACGTACATAATTATAGAACGATTACTTTTTATTCCACTACTTACCCTATTTTCAGAGTTTCCCTTGCCGCTCAATCTGATTTTTCTGAACGCGGATTGATTTATGCGATAGATAGCGATGACGAAATACTGAAAGGAGGATATGAAATAAATGAACGATCTAAAATTTCATTTGAACAATTACTTAGTGAGCTGGGAGTTTCTTCGTCTGTTATCGAGAATAAAGAAGAAACTGTGGTTACCCAGTCCAGCATTCGTGTTGATGATTATGGTAATATTCCTGTCTTTGGGACTAAAACAGTTTGCAATCCTAGAGAGACCCCAGAGTGCAAGGATGATTGCATTGAACTTTCAAGTGGTAGAAGGGTTACGGCAAATTTATATGCCGATAGTCTTTTAGGGATGGCCCAAATATCTGGGAATTCCTTTCAAACCTTTGAAAACTTTCCTACTGATGCCAGACAAAGCATAAAAACTATTCGTGACTTTACCTCTCAGTTTCCAAATGAAACTCCAATTAGAGAGGCATGGGGGAGTAAGTTGGTACCCCCTCCAGCTAATTTATATTTAGTTCAAGGTCCTAGATTGTGGACCAATGAAGATGGTAGTATTGATGATGAACATGGCGTATGGACTGTGAGTGGCAAAATCACAGGACTAAAAAGAGCATCTCCAACCACAACGTGTGATACGAATCTTAAAGTATTCCCTCCTCCTCCCCCAGCCTGTATAGCCTCAATTGCAAATCCAAATATATTACAGGGTGAAACAACAGAAGTGACCTTAAATTGTCAGGGACCAAGTTCGGGGAGAGTCACGAGTGCTCAAATTTTAAATCAAGCAGCTTTTGATGTAAGTAGTTTCAGCCCCTCACAACGTGGAGCCTCTAATTACAAAATAGCCAAGGTTTCATACGTGAGGAAAGGGGCTTATCTCTCTGAAACTATCAATATAAAAGTCATAGGACCTGGAGCCCCCAATGGGATTGTTGTAACTGCACTACTCGGTCAGGTGTGTCATCATAACGATCCCAACGCTCTTAGTTATATTTCAAGAGGGGGCTTTGCTTCGGCCCCCCTGAGGCGTGCCCCTTACTGGAATGGGAGGTGGATTACGTTCGCTACAAGTTGGGATCATGGTTGGAATGGTGGTAATGCCGATTGTAGTGTTAATTTTTTTTGTATGACCTCAATTGAAGCGAGTACCCAAAAAAGAAGGGGCTCATGGTTTCCTTATCCTGGACTCTATGCCAATGATGGTGGGTATTATGTGGCGCAAATAGGGCCTAAGCGTAGTCCCCATTGTTATATTACAAACTATGCATTAAGAAGGCGTGGTTGCTTCACGGGAGAGACCCGCATTAAAATGGCCGATGGACAAGAGAAGTTAGTATCTAAAATTTCAGAAAATGATCTTATTTGGAATCCGCTCTATCAATCACCGGTAAAGGTTATTAAA
>SXPJ01000079.1 GCA_005776395.1 Bdellovibrionales bacterium
CATGTTGTCTCCCTAGGTTGATTATTTTTTGCAAAACAATTAAACCAAGGAAGACTGCTAGAATCCAAGGCCTTTGTATTTTGTTTCGCTGTGCGAAACAAAATACAAAGGCCTAACCTCCCGTGTTATTGGGAAAGAACCCAGTGAAAGAACAGGATTCATTTTGGAGTCGCTGTGATAATCTAAATAAAATTCAAACCCTAGAGGGGCCCTATCATGATCTATTTTCTCTCTTTACTTATTTGCACTTTATCTTTGGCTCAAGAGCTACCCCCTATTCCCCATCTCGATTTAGCAATGACTGGAGGCGAATATCAGACAGCTTTAAAAGCTCGTGATGATGGGGAAGGGAAAAGTGAGCTAGAGCCCATTATTAAAATGGGGAAGAAGTTTTTAGACTGGCTGAAGTTAATAAATGAAAATCGTCCTCCAGAGCAAAAAATCTTCTTAAGCACCCCAGCAAATCAGCCAGGATATCCCATTGAAAGCCCCCGAGTATCCAGTCCTAAAATTATTTTAGACCTTTTTACTAAATTAAAAGCCGAACTTCCGAACTCCATTAAGGGCACAATTTTAGGAAGCACTTCAATCTCTCAGATAGCTCCGGTTTCTGATGAAGATTTTGTGGCCTGGGGTTTGAAAATTGATACCCTCTATGCTCGAGCCTCTCGTTGGATTCTTCAAGAGCCCATGCTCTGGGGTTACGCCGCCAGAAAACGAACCGACATAAGAGGTTACTACTATTTATCGCAAGTTACCGACTTAGAAAATAAGCTGATTCAATGGAAAAACCTATCTAGCGAGATCCAGGGCCAATATTCTAATTGGCTAAAGGGGCTCTGTTTTAATAGTGGGAATTCTGAAACTCAGTGTACTTCAGAATTGGAAACCGTCATTAAAAAGGAGGGGAACCCGAACTCCTACTATCAAAGTTATGTAAAAAATGGAAAGGAGAGATGGGATGAACTCTTTTTAATCACCCACACAAGAGAAGATATCCATTGGACAGATCCTGAATTAACCCTCCTAAAAACCCCGTTTAAGAGACCAGACTCAGAAGAGGTCTTGGAATTTTTGAGGGTTAATATTGAAGATGAGTGGAGATGGGGAAAGTGGGCCTTAAATTTAGATTTTATCGATGGTGGATGGGATACAACTCATATCGAATTTGTTCCAGGAGCCACCCCACATGTGAATGCCCTTGCGGGAAGCACTATTACCATGGACGCAAATCAGCCTTTAACTGAATATCATGTGCGTTGGACCCTTAGGCATGAATTCGGCCACACTCTAGGATTTCCTGACTGTTATGTGGAGTTTTATGATACAAACACGCACGAAATGATAAGCTACCAGATAGACACTTCCAACTTGATGTGTAGCCGTCGAGGTAAGTTACAACAAAAACATTATGAAGAGTTAAAGAGAGTGTACTTCACTCCTTAAAATGTTCGTGGTTTATGGGAATACTGCTTTCGGCTAGAGGGCTTCAAAAATCGTTTAGCGTTCGACCTCTTTTCGAAAATTTAAGTTTTGTTATTGAAAGCAAGGATCGAATTGGTCTTATAGGAGCCAATGGTGCCGGCAAATCTACGCTATTAAAGATCTTATCTGGAAAGATTGAAACTGACGAGGGTGAGGTATCTTTTCCAAAGGGAACCCGAATTGGATTTCTTGAACAAAGTCCGAAATTTTCTGAGGATTCTACAATTGAGGAGGAAATTATATCGGGGGTACAGGATCCCTTTTCGGGGGAGGCCCATGCTTTAGTATTGGAGTGGATAGCTAAACTCAATTTAGAGTCCCAAGGATATGGACCCGAGAAAAAAGTAAAACTCCTATCTGGAGGCTGGCAAAAAAAGGTAGCTTTAGCGAGAGAGCTTGTTAAAGAACCCGAGATTCTATTGCTGGATGAACCTACTAATCATTTGGACCTTGAGAGTATTCTTTGGCTTGAGGAGCTTTTAGTTCGTTCCCAATTTGCCACGGTTGTTATTACCCATGACCGAGTTTTTTTACAGAATGTGACAACTCGCATTTTTGAACTGGGCCGTCAATACTCTCAGGGGGTTCTAGATGTTCGTGGAAATTACACAACCTACCTAGAGCTCAGAGAGTCTCAATTGTCCCAGCAAAAATCGGAAGAACTTGTATTGAAAAATAAACTTCGAAACGAGACTGAATGGCTTCGAAGAGGCCCCAAGGCAAGAACAACTAAACAACAAGCTCGAATCGACCGAGCAGTCGATCTTAAAGAAGAATGTGAAGAGTTGGAATATCGAAATCGAAGCCGAGAAGTAACCTTGAGTTTTCAGTCTTCCAAAAAGCAACCTAAGCGTCTTATTGAAGCCAAAAACATCTCCAAGTCTTATGGAGATAAAATACTGTTTAATGATTTTAGTTTGTTTATGGGGCCAGGCAGTCGAGTTGGGTTATTGGGCGCCAATGGCTGCGGTAAATCGACCTTAATTCGCTGTCTATTAGGGCATGAGAAGGTAGATTCAGGTATCGTTCTTCAAGCAGAGCAGTTACCTGTCTCCTATTTTGAACAGAAGAGAGAATCTTTAGATTTAAATATATCATTACAAAAAACTATTTGCCCCGGTGGCGACACTGTGATCTACCGAGGAAATCCCATTCACATCCGGGGATATCTGGATCGGTTTCTTTTTACCCCTGAACAAATTGAGCTCCCGGTGGGCAAGCTCTCAGGAGGAGAACAATCGAGACTTTTATTAGCTAAACTAATGCTTAAGGAAGCCAAAGTTTTAGTTTTAGATGAACCGACTAATGATTTAGATATTGAAACATTGGATGTCTTACAAAATTGCCTAACCGACTTTGATGGGGCCGTTATCTTGGTGACTCACGATCGCTATTTTTTGGATCAGGTAGCCACTGAAATCGTGGCCTTTCCTTCTAATGAGAATAAAAGGGATGAACTTATTAAATTTGCGGACCTTTCTCAATGGGAGCGATGGAGAGCTGAGAATCAACCCCTTAAAGAGTTTAAAAAATCTAGGTCTGAAGAATCAGAGTCCAAAAAGAAAAAGAAAATGAGCTATCACGAAGTTCGAGAACTTAGTTCAATGGAAAATCTAATTCAGGAAACGGAGAATAAAATAGAGAAACTTCATCTAGAGGTCTCTCAACCCGAAATTCAAAGCAATGCAAAACGGTTGTCTGAATTGTATCAACAGATTGCGAACGCTCAGCAAAGCGTAGACAGACTTTATGCTCGTTGGTCTGAACTAGAGGCAAAAGCCAATGAACAGGATAAATAGAGAGGAATGGGAACAGTCCGAATGGGCTGAACTCAAGAGATTACGAACTGTTTTTTTGTCGGAAGAGTTAGCTCATCAGAATAAAAATTACTGGAATTCATCCAAGCTATTAAACCTCTATCATGAAACTTTCGCTCAACGCATTGGCTGGAAATGGGATGCTGTTCTTAAAGAACTCATTGGAAAAAATCTAATCACAGAGAATAAAACCTTTGCTGTTTTGGATTTTGGTTGTGGAACTGGAATTGCGGCCCAAAAGATATTCGAACATCTTGGAGCTAATATCATTTCAGATGTCTGGTTATGGGACACCTCAAAGACGGCGGTCGAGTTTGCCCATAAAAAACTAGAGCAATTAGACCCCAACTTAAAAGTAAAACAGCTTTCTCAACCATCGGTTCCGACTGGAAATTGGATTCTCTGCCTAAGTCACCTGATTAATGAACTTCAGTTAGGGGATTTAGATAGACTTATCTCATTTATCGAAAAAGCAGATTTTATTATTTGGGTTGAACCTGGTACAAGCGTTAGTAGTCAGCGCTTAATCATGGTGAGAGAAAAACTGGCCAATAAGATGACTATCATAGCTCCTTGCAGTCACCAAGAGAGCTGCGGAATGCTGAAAGAGGCCAACAAACAGCATTGGTGTCATTTCTTTGCGCTTCCTCCCAAGGAAGTCTTTCAATCAGCATTTTGGAATCAATTTAGTCGGAATTTAAAAATTGATTTAAGATCATTACCCGTAAGTTACTTGGTCATGGGGAAAGAGCCTTTTTTAGCTATAAATCAAGTGGCGGAGGCTCGAGTTATTGGACGTCCAAGAATCTATAAGGGCAATGGAAAATTTTTAACCTGTAAAAAAGAGGGGGTTAGTGAAACAACTCTTTTGAAACGAAATCACTCGCAGCTATTTAAAAATTATAAACACGATATATTTTCACAAAAAATATCTGGCGATTTATATTAGAAAACAATTAAATCTTAATGGCTTCAACGCTAAGTCTTGGGGGGGCTAAAAGTATTTTCTCGTGATGAAGTGATTCGAGTGTTGCGGTAAGCACCTCATCGCTAATCAAAAACTGTCTTCCAAAATCATCTATGTAGTAAATAAGCCTGAACGTAATCCAGGATTCCGCACTTTCAACGATCAATACCATCGGCTCTGGAATTCGCCTGATGCCATCGATTCCTTTGACTGAATTGAGTAGTACCTGTTTTGTCTTTTTAATTGAACTGCCATAGGGGATGCGAAAAGTTTGACTCCGAATAATAGGCCCTGATTTAGCAGCGTAATTATTTACCTGAGATTGGGAAACTATTCGATTGGGAATGGTAATAACCTCGTCAGTAACGGAAAGTAAAACGGTGGCACGCCATGTGATTTCTGTAACGAGTCCAGTTAGTTTCTGATTTCCATTAAAGATCTCAATCCAATCTCCAATGGAATAGGGTTTGTCGAGTTGAAGCGCGATACCGGAAAAGAGATTTCCAAGAGTATCTTGTAACGCAAGACCTAGAACAATGGAGAAAACAGCTGAAGTTGCCACTAAGGGTAAAAGTCGAAATTCAAAAATGGTATTGAGTAACCAAACTGCAATTACAATACTGAGTACTAAGGTAAAGATATTTACCAATAACAGTGGTACCCCTACTGTCATGCTTCTAAAAAAAAGGTATTCAAAAATCATGATCCGACATGTTTTTATAAAAACCACAGCAGCCCAAATAATGGTGCTTAGGCCAAAGTAAGGGGAGAGTTTCAGGTACCCCGGATTCATTGCGGGTAGTTCCCGAATCAATAAAAAGGAGCCGTAAAAAGCAAGACAGAGAAGAGTATGAAAAACGAGATTTTTAAACTGAGCTTTGAGATTGCGATGCCGTTCAGGGGAGAGTCCTCTTAAAAAGAGCTTATATAAAAGATATGAGGTGAGAGCACTAAGCACTACAAACAGTATTGGTTCTATCTGTAACGCGCTGTGAATTTTTTCTGAAGGCAACCAAAGATAAGCGAGTTTATAGTTCACGTAGTCTTATCGGAGTAAACAAGCTGGAAACTGAGAGTTGTTGCAATGATCTTATTCGACCCGAATTGATTCAGAAGTAATGCGACCGAGACTCAGCGCGCCGATTCTTCTTTAAAACAAAATAAAATAATAAATGTATTAAGTTTTGTTTATAATAGAAAAATCTCCAGAAAAAGATCCCTTGTTAACATCTCATAACAAATCCAGATTAGCCTATCTATTCAATCCTGCATTCGATGGGGTTCGAGGGCTAGCTATTTTATTGGTTATTTTAAGCCATTCCTATCAATCTTTTTTTCAATCTAGTTTAGATCGTTTTTGGTATCGTGTGTCTACTGCAGGCTGGATTGGTGTTGATATGTTTTTTGTTCTGTCAGGATTTTTAATTACCAGAATTCTTATTCAGTCTCGTCAAACCCCCCTCTATTTTCAAACCTTCTATATACGAAGAGCATTAAGAATTTTTCCATTATATGCTTTATTTCTATGTTTCTTTTTTGGCGCAATCCCATTTTTCCCAAATTTATCCTCTTTATTTTCCATAGATAGAAGCCATTTTTTTTGGCATCTTCTATTTCTCTCTAATCTCTACTTCTCCTATTTAGGTTTCTATCCTGGGCACATTGTCGATATTAGTTGGTCACTTTCTATTGAAGAGCAATTTTACCTATTTTGGCCACTTTTGGTTTGGAAGTCCCCTCTTAAAAACCTCAGATTAGTATGCTTTTCCTTATTAAGCCTCTCAATAGGCCTGATTTTTTTTCAAGTAGTTAGCCATACCCCTCTCAACTCGACCTATTTTTTTACATTAACTCGCTGGCATGGCATTTTGTGTGGAAGTGCTCTTGCGACTATTATTCTAGATCCTGTTGCTTCAAAATATTTTTATTCCAAAATAGATTTAATCTTTAACTTGAGTTGCCTATTATCGATATTATCTTTTTCACAAGGAATTCATACCACTTCGTTGCTAGTACAGCTTTTGGGATTTCCCTCTTATGCCATTTTCTTTACAGCGCTTTTAGCGAAATTAAATTTTAATACTAAAGGGCTTTTACTCTCATTCTTTAATTTAAAAGGGTTAAGATATTTAGGGAAATATAGCTACGGATTATATTTGACTCATCAACCCATTATTATTCTTATCGAAAAAATATTACCTTCTTATATCAGACACTCCGCTTTATCTAGTGTTCCACTTGTAGGAACATTATTATTTCAAAGCGTTTCTATATTTATATGTCTACTTTGTGCCTATCTTATTTATCATGGCTTCGAAGTTTACTTCCTCAATCTAAAAGATATTTCTCTTGCCCCAAAAAAACTCTCAAAAAACACAGTATAGAGGGCCAGGTATTTACTTTTTCACTGGGGGGGCCGAGGGTAAGAATTTCAAGTTGGGATATCGTCCTTCTGCCCACGATAGATTCCATTCCGTTTTGAAAAGAACAACTGGTAATTGATCTCGATCAATTACCACCATGCAATCAGCAAAAGCATTAAAATCTCTTAGAGACTCCTCAAACTTCCCACTTCCATTATCAACGACCCAACGGGCTCTTTGATAAGGCATACGTTCGAGTCGTGCTGTTACATTATATTCGGCTTTTAAACGATGCTCGAGAACTTCAAACTGCAAAACACCGACAGCGCCAAGAATGGGGGCCACATCTCCTCGATCTTTATGTTTAAAGATCTGAATAATCCCCTCTTCAGTGAGTTGATCGAGCCCTTTTTGAAGTTGTTTTCTTTTTAAAGGATCTGCCGTAGTGACACTTGAGAAAAATTCAGGAGAAAATCGAGGAACCCCCTCATATTCAAAGATCTCTTTTTCAGCTAGCGTATCTCCAATACGAAAATCTCCTGTTGTATCGAGAAGACCTACGATGTCTCCAGGCCAAGCCTCTTCAATGAGAACTCGTTCCTGAGCAAAGAAGTTCAGAGGCTTATTCAATTTAAAATCTTTTTGAAGTCTTCCGTGTTTCACGGTCATGCCACGAGTAAACTTTCCTGAGCATACTCTTAAAAAGGCAACACGATCTCGGTGTTGTGGATCCATGTTGGCCTGAATCTTAAAAAAGAGTCCAGAGAAATGAGGACTTGTAGGACTCACCCTCCCTTTAGTGGTCATGCGAGGGGCAGGCGGAGGGGCCATTTTTAAAAAATTTTGTAGGAAGTGTTCAACGCCAAAGTTGTTCATGGCACTTCCGAAAAAAATAGGAGTCAATTGCCCTGAAAGAACTCGATCCATATCAAGTGGATCTCCTGCAATTTCTAAAAGTTCTAATTGAGAACTAACTTCTTTATGAAGCTCTCGATAAATTTCTTTATCCTCTTCCGAAACGGCCATCGCTTCTAGTGAAGCCGGATCCTCAATATTGGAAACCTTAACAACAGGTATCTGTTTTGCTGCATTAGCTCTATCAAAAGATTTAAAGAGATGTACCTCTTTGGTATTTCGATCATAAACCCCTTTAAATCTATCCCCCATACCGATGGGCCAACTGATAGGGCTCGATCGAATGCCTAAAACTCTTTCTAATTCATCGATAAGATCAAGCGGGTCCCGGGCCGGTCTATCCATTTTATTGATAAAAGTAAAAATAGGCAGCCCACGAAGTCGGCAAACCTCAAAAAGTTTTCGTGTTTGTGGTTCGACTCCTTTAGCGGCGTCAATTAACATAACTGCGGCATCGACCGCTACCAAGGTTCTAAAAGTATCTTCCGAAAAGTCTTTGTGACCTGGAGTATCTAAGAGATTTACCTGACAACCCGCATATCCAAATTGAAGTACGCTGGTGCTGATAGAGATTCCCCGTTGTTTTTCAATCTCCATCCAGTCGGAGGTGGTATTTCTTTGATTGGCCTTAGCTTTAACTGCTCCAGCTAAGTGAATAGCTCCGCCATAAAGCAAAAGCTTTTCGGTGAGAGTGGTTTTCCCGGCATCAGGATGAGAAATAATCGCAAAGGTACGACGTTTTCCTACCTGACTTTCTAACGTATTCTGAAATTCGGTCTCTAAGGCCATAAGAGGCAAGAGTTATAGCCTATTAACACCTATTAATCTAGTGAATGGGGTCTGGCCCCGGCATCACAACTTCAAATACTCCTTGGACCTCTTTTTTGAACTGGCCAATGGTGGGCTTCTTATTAAAATCTTTAGGCCCATTGATACAGCCGACATCAAAAATCCCGGTGGGCTGAGTGATTTCTAGCTCAATGATATTGGTCACAGACCGGTAGGTTCCACTGGTTACAATGGCTACCTCTTTTTCCAAAATACGTTCTTTGGTGGAAGGAACCTTTAAAAGCATAAAGCAGTATCTCAAATTCCCGTTAATTTCTTCAGGGGTTAGTGTAGCAACCCCATTTTGAAAAAAAACTTGGGTTTGACCTGGAGGGACCAAAATATCTCGAAGGTTAATTAATTGGGTCCCTTTAGGAAGGTACAAAAGCTCATCGTCATCTTTGGGAATTGCAGCTTGGGACACGACAGAAATGAAAACAACTAAAACTAAAATGGGTACAAATTTCACAACTCACCTCCCTATATAATAGCTAAGAATAAAAACTGTTTTAAGTGACTGTCAAGGCAAGGCAAAGATTATGTTAACGAGTTGATAGCATCGAGTTTTTTGTAAAACTCGGCCAACATCGCTTTTCGCCCTTCAGGGGAAAGAGTCCTAGGCCCCACTCGTTCTTCAGTGAGCTTTTTAGGGATTTCCAAAAGAAATCGGGAGGGGGCAGAATCAATAAGCTTTCCATGGCGTTGCCGCTTTTGAACTCGGCTCATAATCAAGTGCTGTTGAGCCCGAGTGACCCCTACATAAAAAAGCCTTCTCTCTTCAGAGATATCTGAACCTAATGTCTTATGGGGAATAACATCCTCTTCAACTCCCAACAGAAAAACCACGGGAAACTCCAAACCTTTACAAGCATGCAAGGTCATGAGTTGAACACGATCTTCGTCCTCTTTTTCTTCATTAATAGTATCTCTAAGTTCCATGGAATCGATAAAATTATGAAGGGTATCGACCGACCGAGAGCTTTTCTCAATGTAGCGGTCTAAAATTCTTCCAAAGATCTCAATCAGCTTCCATTTATTATGAGCAACTAAAGCATTAGGAGCTAATTTCTCTAGATGAAGCTTGTACCCAATTAAAACCAAGAAATCACAAAGATTTTCTCCGGGAGTTTTAGGGTAGGCTAAGATCTGATTAGGCAGTTCTTTAAGAATTAAAAATAAATTTTCAATTGCAGCCCCTGCTTTTTCATCAACCCCAGCTTCACTCCATTCTAAAGCCGATTTCCAAAAAGGAATGTTTTTCTTTTCTGCCAAGGCTTCAAGATATTCGAAAGATTTATCGCCAATACCTCGAGCCGGAGTATTTAAAATTCTTCTAAGACCAATCTCGTTAGGTTTAAGAGAGCATTTTAAATAGGCCAAAATATCGCGTGTCTCTTTACGATCAAAAAAGGCTGTGCCTCCAGTCATTCTATAGGGCACCTGCATTTTTCGAAGTTCAGCCTCAACGATAGGGCCCTGGCCATTTGAGCGATAGAGCACGGCTATCTCCCTGTTTTTGAACCCCATCTTTTGGTAGTGCTGAACCTCACCAGCAATTTGTTCACCCTCTTCAGTTTCATTTTCAAAAACCAAGATTTGCGGAAGTTTGTTTTCTGGAAATTTTCTGGAGGCTTTTAAAACCTTTTTATGCCGTTCATTATTTTTTGCAATAATTGTGTTAGCAACTTCTAAAATAGCAGGGGAGGAACGATAGTTTTGTTCTAGTCTTACCACAATACAATTTGCGTAGAGCTTAGGAAAATCTAAGATATTTTTAATACAAGCTCCACGCCAGCCATAGATCGATTGATCATCATCTCCTACAACAGTTAGGTTTTTATGGGAATCGGTAAGAAGATGAATAAGTTTCATCTGCATTAGATTTGTATCTTGAAACTCATCAACCATGACTTGTGTGAAACGATTTTGAAGTTTTTTTCGAATCTCCTCATGTTTTTCCATGAGTTCAATCGGCTTTAAAATAAGTCCATCAAAGTCGGTCATTCCTAGCTGTTTAAGTCTTTTAATGTAGTGAGGGAGTACCCATTGAACCGCCTGCTCATACTCATCTACACTTGAGGTCGTGGTTTGTCCCCGTTCTCTCCAGTAACTCAAAAGATTTAAAATTTTCTCAGCATCATAAGCGGTTTTGTCCCCGATATGAAAATCTTTCAGGATTTCCTTTACAATCGAAGTGGCATCTCCCGGATCTAGAATTCCAAAGGTTTTTGGAAGCCCCGCCTCTTTATAAAACTCTCTTAAAATATGAAGTCCGAAGGAGTGAAAAGTTCCTGCCCAAATCTGATTAGCTGTTCGACCTAATTTGACCTTTACCCGATGTTTAAGCTCTCGCGCTGCTTTGTTCGTAAAAGTCATCACACAGAGTTCTTTTGGAGAACAAACTGCCTCTTCAATGAGTCTTCCTGTTCGTGCTACAAGAACAGTGGTTTTTCCCGATCCGGCTCCAGCTAAGATTAGAAGAGGGCCGTAGTTATGAAGAGCAGCCTCTTTTTGCTCTGAATTTAATCCGGCGAGCCAATTACTTTCCAAAACACTTCCCCTTAATCCAAAGACCCCCATTTTTGTTAGCTAAGGAAAAGAGTCAAGAAAGACTCAAGAAGGCCAACTGTTAAGGTTTTTCGGAGGCTATTTAACAAACCAGCGTATAACGCCTGCTAGCAAAAGCAAGATGCCAAATAGGACCACTAAACAGGCCCCCGTGGGAAGATCAAAAAGATAAGAAGCAGTTAGCCCAAAGATACTAGCAAGAAAACCCACAGACCAACCTATCGCTAGGCGTCCTTTGATAGAAGCACTAAAAAGCATTCCGATAATAGAAGGAACCACAAGATAAGAAAACACCAATAAGACCCCAGCCACCTTAACGGAACTCGTGATAACCAATCCGAAACTTGCATAGAAAAGAAGATCCCATAACTTTAACGAAAGTTTTTTTGCTTTAGCCTCTTCAGGATGCAAAGAGATCATTAAGAATTTTTTTCTAAATTTATAATGAAAAACAGAAATAACAGAATAAAGACCAAGAGTAGTAAGAACATCTTCCCAACTTACCCAAAGAATATTTCCCACAAGCATGTCTTTAATATGTTCAGCTCCGTGGCTGGATTTATCGGTTAAAATAATAATGGCAGCACTACTGATGGCATAAGTGACCCCAATAATAGCTTCTTGAGGTATTCTTCTCTTTTCTATGTTTCTTGTTGCTGCAAAGATCGCAGCTCCAACTAAAGTAAAGGTAAGACTGACAAAGTAGGTGGCTCCCCCTTCATGAGGGAGCCCCAAAAGAAAAGCGGCTGTGGCTCCAAGAGCTGCAATCTGGGCGAGAGCCAAATCAACAAAGATAACCCCGCGAGAGATAACATGAATACCTAAGTAAACATGAATTCCAGTGAGAATGAGACAGATACAAAAGGCAGGCAAAAGAAACTGAATGATTTCCCAGCTCATTTTAGGTTTTTCTCCAGTTCATTAACAATATGATCCATCCAGTCGATAAAGGTTTTCGATTTATCATCCCCGCCTACATAGGCTGGAATCAAAACTAATTTAGCTTGGGTTTTCTCCGCCAGTGTTTCTCCGGGTTTGGGATCAAAAAAACTTTCTACAACTATGAGTTTTGCTTTCTGATTTTTAACCGTTTCAATTAATTTTAAAATATGTTGAGCTGTGGGCTGAATACCAGGTTTCGGCTCTAAAAACCCAATCACTTCAAAACCAAAATATTTAAAGAGATAATTAAAGGTCATGTGATAGCCAATGACTTTAATGCCTTTATAGGGTGCTAATTTCTGCTTCCATTTAGCACTCCTAGCTTGAAGCATGGCTTTAAAGTTAGATAAGTTTTCGGCGAAATTTTTAGCGTGAGAGGGATCTAATTCAGAAAGCCGCTTAGAGATCAGTTCCGCAACCGAAATAACTCTCTCAGGATCAGCCATGAAATGTGGATTTCCTAGAGGGTGAACATCCCCTTGAGAGCGATTAGCTTGGGCTTGAATATCGATTGGAGTAATAGCCTCTGAAACCGTTAAACAACCTGGCTCACCTGGCATGAGTTTCGGTTGTCTGGCGCCTCGAATGAGAAGGGGTAGCCAACCACTTTCGAGTTCTAGCCCGATAGAAATAATCAAATCGGCTCGGCTGACAGCGACCAAATAAGAGGGTTTGGCCTCTACGAAATGGGGGTCCTGAGTTCCCCTAGAGATTGAGGAGACGGTGATAAACTCACTTCCTATAGCTTCGGTCACTGAACGAAGATCCTCAGTAGTCGTAACTACTCTTAAGTTCGCGAAAACTGGAGTTAGAATGAATAAACTTAAAATAAATGTTAGTTTAGTAAGCATGGGCTGGGTGTGATCCTATGGTGACATTAAGTTGAAGTAAAGTTTGCCACTTAGTTTCTTGGCCAGTTTCTTGAGTCAGACCACTTTGGAGACGAATAGCGGAGAACTCTGTCGGCACATAGGCAATGACGATATTTTCGGCCGATTGTTTTGTTGTCGCATCTGAAGTGAGATTAACTTGATCAGATCGTCCCCCCACCCAAAAAACAGGATGAATTCGTATCATGAGAGTGGAGTACATTCCATAACCATGATCCCAATTTAGCTCTTCCAAGGTCATGTAACCGCGTCTCCAACCTTGAATGAATTCGTTAGTCCAAATAACAGCTAAGTTTCCTCTTCCTTTGGGGGAAACGTATTTAAGTGTGAGATCCGCACCCAAAAAGTGCGAAAGATTGTTGGCTTTATTATTAGCAACAGAATAGGAAACTCCTAAACCTAAAGTGGTGGCATCTGTGAGATCCCAAAGATTTTCAAGACGATTTACATTAGCAAGGTCTTCATCCCTAGTAGCGTCGTAGAGTTCAGCTGTTTTAGCAGAAACGCCAGCGATGCTTAAGTTCACATACCAGGGCATAGGAACCAAAATATCAGCTTGAACCCCTGCAGTATTAAAGGCCTCTTCACCGAGAATCAACTGGTTGACTAACGGTCGGTCGATGAGGGGTTGTGCGTGAGTATGAACGAGATTGTTTTTGCCAAAATTCTGCAGGAACTTTCCGACTTTTAAAGAAACTACTGGAAGGCCTAGTGTTGAGACCCAAGCCTCTTCTGCACTCATTGATCCATTGGTTCCCTCAATAGATAGAATAAAGTTAGCAAAAAAATAGGGATCTACCGCCGCAGTGAATTGCCCTTCTAATTCTTGAAGTTTAACTCCTTTACCTTCAGCAATAGCAGGTCCCCAGTTTCCTAAAAATAATCCATTCATACTAATGGCAGGGTTCATCGTTCTATCCACTTGCCCCGTTCCCCCTAGCAGTTTTCCATAAAAGAAATTCTCGGCCAAAACCGGTGTTGAGAAAACGATAAATAAACTGAGAAAGAGATAATACATATTAAAAGCTCCTGATTATTGATTAAGCCTTAAAAACGCTACAATTCTGTAAAATCTCAGGCAAGTTTTTCTTTTAAAAAGTGACGAAATTTGTAAATGGGCCTATATCCTCTACAGAATTACGCCAAAGTGGATGGGGCTTAAGATAAGCCAGGCGTAAACTTATTGGCATTAAAGCTGCTCTACGCTCATGCCGGGAGGGGTGGAGTTTTTCCACTTTATAGGGCCAAATGAAATCCAATTTCTTAACTTTAGTTTTCTTATCAACTTTAATTTTAATTTCAGGGTGTGGCAAAGATGATCCTAAGCCGAAGGCTAGTAATCCTCCTACGGTAGTTCCAACTAACACACCCTCAATTCCGCCTACAACTCCGCCCAGAAGCTCGCCCACAACCCCACCCACGCAAGGAGGAGGCAATAATAATTGCTACTGCGATGAATGTGGGTGTTACATACTTTATAGTAACGGTTCTTATATGGACGTAGACTCTTGTAATACCGTTCCTGGGCAAACATCCCCCCCCCAACAAAACTATTATCCTCAGCAAAGATAGGGCTAATGCCTATCATTTTTTCTAAAAGAGCCCCTCAAAGCTAGAACTTCATTGTGGAAGAATCTCTTTTTAAGGGGCTGCAAAATGGCAAACGATTTTGCTGCTGAGTAAGGACTCTATCCACGTGGCAGATGACATTTCACCGAGAATCGCTGCTACCACAGGCTCAACATTGCTCAATTTCGTAGGCTGGTGTACCTTGCCTAAATAGGAATTGAGCCATGATAAATCCAGTTAAAAGTGACATCCATTTTCCCTCTTTAGAAGAGGCTATTCTTAAGTATTGGAAAGAAAATAAACTCATTGAGAAGGGCTTAGAGGCTCATCAAGGGCAAAAACCTTTCGTATTTTATGATGGCCCCCCTTTCGCAACAGGACTCCCTCACTACGGCCATATCCTAGCTGGAACTCTAAAAGACATTGTACCTAGATATTGGGTCATGAAGGGCCGCTATGTTCAGCGTCGATGGGGTTGGGATTGCCATGGTCTGCCTGTAGAGTTTGAAGTGGAAAATGAGCTAGGCCTAGCCGGCCACCGAGAGGTCGAAAAGTATGGAGTGGCTAAATTTAATGAGGCCTGTCGTAGCATTGTTATGCGCTACACAAAAGAGTGGGAAGAGATCATTACGCGTACAGGCCGATGGGTTGATTTCGAAAATAAATACCGCACCATGGACACCCCTTTTATGGAGACCGTCTGGTGGGTAGTCAAACAGCTCTTTGAAAAAGATTTAGTGTTTGAAGGCCATCGAGTGATGCCCTATTCATGGCGAATCTCCACTCCACTTTCTAATTTTGAAGCGAGCTTAAACTACAAAGAGGTTCAGGATCCAGCTCTTACGGTTCGTCTTAAAAGTTCAAATAAAAATAGATATTATCTTGCTTGGACGACGACTCCATGGACCCTGCCTTCCAACCTGGCTCTAGCTGTGAATCCAGAACTCGATTACGTTGAAATTAAAGAAACTTCGAGTGGTGAACATTACGTTTTAGCCGAGCCTCGTTTATCGGCTTATTACAAATCAGAAAATGAATACCAACTCATCGCTAAATTTAAAGGCAAGCATTTAGAGAGCGAAACCTATGAGCCTTTATTTCCTCATTTTAAAGATAAAAAAGCGGAAGGGGCCTTTAGAATTTTAGCAGGAGAACATGTAACAGCAACCGATGGTACAGGGTTAGTTCATACGGCTCCAGCATTCGGGGAAGAGGACTTTGAGATTTGTCATAAGTACAATATTTCTTTGGTTGATCCCGTCGACTTCGAAGGAAAATTTACCTCCCAGATACCTGAATTTGAAGGGATGAATATTAAAGATGCCGACAAAGAGGTTATCAAATATTTAAAAGCTCAAAACTCAGTCGTGAAACATGAAACGCTAGTACACAACTATCCTTTCTGTTGGAGAAGCGATACTCCACTGATATACAAGGCGATTTCGACGTGGTTTGTGAAGCTAGATCCTCTTAAAGAAAAGCTCATTAAGAACAATAAAAAGACTCATTGGGTTCCTGAGCATTTAAGAGATGGCCGTTTTGGAAATTGGCTTGAAAATGCAAGAGATTGGAACATTAGCCGTAATCGTTTTTGGGGAACTCCAATTCCAATTTGGAAATCGGAAGAGGGTGAGACTTACTGTGTAGGTTCTATCGAAGAGCTAGAAAAACTCACAGGCAAAAAAGTTACCGATCTTCATAAGCACTATATCGATGAGTTAACTTTTAAATCACCCAAGACCGGAAACCTCATGAAGAGAATTCCTGAGGTCTTAGACTGCTGGTTTGAAAGTGGATCAATGCCTTATGGTCAGCTCCATTATCCCTTTGAAAATAAGGAGCAGTTTGAGCAAACGTTCCCTGCCGATTTCATTGCAGAGGGGACCGATCAAACTCGTGGTTGGTTCTATACTCTTTCTGTGATTGCTGCGGCCCTTTTTGATAAACCTCCTTTCCAAAACGTGGTTGTAAATGGTCTTGTTCTTGCTGAAGACGGCAAGAAGATGAGCAAACGTCTTAAGAACTATCCCGATCCGAAACATGTTTTAAATACTTATGGTGCGGATGCTTTAAGAGCATATCTCATGAGTAGTCCCGCTTCTCATGCCGAAGATTTAAGATTCTCTGAGAATGCTGTGAAAGAGGTGGTGAGAAGTGTGCTGCTTCCTCTTTGGAATGCGTATAGTTTCTTAGTGACCTATGCGAGAGCCGACGAGTGGAGTCCAACTCAATTCGCCGATAAAAATCTCGACCAATTAGAAAGTGATTTAGACCGCTGGGTAATTTCCAGGCTTCAATCACTTATTAAAAATGTCGAAGAGAAGATGGAAACATATCACTTATACGAAGTTGTGCCTCAAGTGATTGCTTTTATTGATGACTTAACCAACTGGTATATTCGACTTAATCGAAGAAGGTTCTGGGAAGAAGAAAAGACAAAAGAGAAAGAAGCTGCCTATTCAACTCTTTACTATGCGATCTTAGAATTCTCTAAAGTCTTAGCTCCTATTCTTCCATTTGTAACCGAAGAGATTTACCAAAACTTAAGAGTGAAAGAGAAGAGCCCAGAGAGTGTTCATTTATGCCTTTTCCCTGAAAAGAAAGATTCCAGAATCCATACTGAGTTAG
>SXPJ01000080.1 GCA_005776395.1 Bdellovibrionales bacterium
CAAACCCGGCGGGTACGAGTTGAGCAAATACAGCTGCATGAACGCCGCAAACAGCAGGAGCAGCGCCATGGCTGCAAGCGCAACCGTCGCGCGGCTAAGTGTGAATTTGCGGAGCATGAAAAACCGGACTCGAATCTGCAAAAACACCGACAAAAATTGGGACAGCCCATGCCACTTTTTTATCCCAATGCCTCCACCCTATCATTAGGAAACCGCGGCCATACTACCTTCTCCATTGCGCTGGCATCAGTAGAAGGCACCTATCTTTCTGGAATGGGTTTTATTTCCTTAGGCCAGGTCGTCACTGAAATAGCAGTGGCCCAATCAGAAGAATACTTTATACGTAAACTCCCCGCACAGGATCAAATTAAGGTAGCAGCAATAGAACACTTTGCTTCAAAGGGTGTTCGTTACTATGATCTGGCAGGTATTGCTTCGTTACCGGCAAGCGAAAAAGAAACCAACATTCGAAGATATAAACTAAAATTTTCAAATCAAATTCGAACTTTTGCAAAAACAGGGCGTCAGGCCTTCAAGCCCCTCCTATTTTGGCCAAGTCTATCTATCAAGAAGGCTAAAACTTTGATCCAGATTAATGCTCTCAGCGTGCTTTGATAAGAGAGCCATGGCATCGAAGAATTCAGCTCTGTTCCAAACCTGAGAAGGATCTGCATAACAATTTAGCAAACCAACCAACTGGTATTTTTTTATCACGCTAACCAATCGTTCTGCTTCTTTATAATAGTCCCCGTCCTTCCAACGACGAGAGGGGGCACAAAAGAAACTCCATGAATCATATATTTCTCGCGGGCGGGAAGCTGTGCCAGTTACCGGAACTTCCCATAAACCAAATTTTCGAAAGACCGGCCCATAGAGGGATGAATAGACTGGTGCCGTAGATGAAGAATATTCGTATCCCAGTGTTTTTAAGTACGAGTGCAAGAAACGCAATTCAGAAGCCCGCTGAAATGTCCCAAAGTGCGGAGATCGAAATCCTTTCGGGGTTTCTCCCAAAAAGTCCTTAAGGATAAGATGCCCCTGAAAAACATCCTCTTCAACTTCCTTTTTCGTTAGAGCATCATAAGAAAGACAACTTTCATAATGGCCCGTTTGTTCGTTAATTACGGTGTGGATTTGATATCCGTGATTAAGAAAAACCGCCCCCTTATCGCGAAGCTTGGAATAGGTGGAAACTTGTTGTTTTAAGAGCTCGGCAGGAACAGCATACGAGGGGAGTAAACCCATCTCTCTAAGTTTGCTATCTACTGATTCGACAACATCTGCATCTTTTTCTGTATCGCAGTCAAAAGAAAGACAAAAATAAAGCCTATCAAATCCCTGACTTCTTGCTAAGCGGTTCACTCGGTTCCAAAAAAAATTGGGTGACAGAATAGATGCGGTTTCAAAAAGCGATTTTGTCGGTGACAAAGCTGCTCTTACGTAACGATTCATTCAAGATTCTCAAAAAGAATTTGGTCATCTCTCGCAATGAGGGTTTTAAGTTTCCTTCCTAACACCTCAGGAAGAGCCGAAGGGGGAAGCCCATTCAATCCTGGTCTCTTGAACAAAATCAAATCTTCGGTCAAAACCGTACCAACTGAAATATCCTGTTTAGCGACTAAGCACTGACCAAGCCAATCTCTTGCTTTTTTCAGATCCTGTCTCTGTTTTTCTGACGGATTATTAACCAGAGCTTTTTCGAGATCCCGAATTTGTCCAACGAAAGTTTTAAATTCCTCGGGCAAAAGTGCGCTAGGATTATCTAGAGAGCGAGGATCGGTCTTATCGAAAGTTAAATGCTTCTCAACAACACAGGCGCCAAGCGCCACTGCAGCAAGCGGAATATGCCACCCAACACTATGGTCCGAAATCCCAATTGGAATATTTAGCAATTTCTGGAGATGCTCAATTCTTTTTAATTGGCCGAATTCGTATGGAGTAGGATAGAGACTGACGCAATGAAGTGCAATCACTTCTGGAGCACCTGCTTTAGTGAGGGTCTCTACAGCTTTTACGATTTCTGAGTCTGTTTGAAACCCAAATGATATGATTACAGGCTTCTTGCGTTTCCCTACGGCAGCCAGAAACTTAAAGTTATGGGCCTCTCCCGAACCTACCTTTAAAACCTCCTGCTTCAATTCAGAAACTAAGAACTCCAAAGCGATTTCGTCATGAGGGGTCGCAAAGACTGTAATACCTCGTTCTTTAGCATATTCAAAAAGGCTTTTGATTTCCTCAAACGCAAATTCCTTTTCTTTTAGACGCTGGAACCAATTGAATTTCAATTCTGATTGTAGACGATCGGCAATTCGACGGCTGACTAATTCTTCCGTTTTCCAAGCTTGGAATTTGATGCAATCAGTTTGGGCATCGACAGCAACATCAACTTGCTGTTTGCCTAAATTAAACTGACCATAATTCGTAACTCCGCCCTCACAAATGATATAAACGGGTTTCCCTATTCCTATTTCTTTATTTCCTATTCGCATCTTTTCTAATCTCCTTGATTACAAGGTCTGTAATGTATTCCTGGGTTCTTCGAATTGCTTCGAAAGTCGTTCCGCCAAGATGTGGGACAATAATAAGATTTTCATGCTTTCTTGCCCAATGGACCAAAGGGTTATGTCGCAAGTGTTTCCCGTCGGGACTTTCGCCAGCAAGAGTATCTATTGCAGCACCCGCAAGGCGTCCTGTACGAAGCGCTTCGAGCAATGCTTTTTCGTTCGTAATTTCTCCACGAGCTGTATTAATGAAAAAAGAACCCTTCTTCATTCTTCTAAAATGTTCTTCACCCAAAAGTCCATAAGTGTGTTCATTATAAATCGAATGAAGCGAAATAATATCCGAAGATGTTAGTAGACGATTGAGAGTTACCTTACGCACACCTAGTTTTTTCATCTGTGAAGCACTCACAAAGGGATCATGGGCAACCACTTCAGCATTAAAGGCTCTGCAATAATGGGCCACCATTCTTCCCAGCCGTCCGAAACCAATCAGACCCACCGCTTTTTCAGCTAGTTCAGTGCCACAATACTCAACCCTCCTCCATTTCCCGGCTTTGATGGAATCAAAGCCCCATGGAATGTTTCGGATTAAGGCAAAAATCAATGCCATGGTCTCTTCTGCCGTAGAGGGAGTTTTTCTTAAAACGGAAGAATCTGCCTTGATATTCACTACTTTTATTTCTCGACTTGCGCACTCCTTAAGATCGATATACCTGAGTTGGGTTGTTCGACTACCGATGAGCCTTAACCGAGGGGCTCTATCGAGAATTGGCCTTTCTAATTTAACATCCAACGCAGTAATAATGATGTCAGCTTTTTGCAGGTTCTTTAAGAATAATTTTGGTGAGCCATATGGAATGATGTTCCCATAAGCACTAAGTTTTTTGAGAGCACCAGGATGAAAACTTTTCTCGCCTATAAGAATCGTTGGTTCTGTCATTTATGTATACGTCGCTCGCTACACGCCATAGACAGTAAGTTTTCTGCAATTTCGAGATCCAATGGGCTGTTGATATCAAGAGCGGAAAGGGCATCAATGGGTAAACCCACTCGTTTTCCTACTTCTAACTTCTTTTCCCGCAAAAAAGCTTCCGTTTTAAACCAATAGAGATTCCCAAATGCGTACTTCTTTGGGTCCGACTGTCGATTGGGGTGTTTATAGTGTAAAACTGGCTGATCAAACTCCAAACAGCCATCATCTGCCATGTTCCTCACATGAAAAGGATGGTTGTTCCTGGATACATCGATCATGGTGATTCCAGAATCGGCTTTTTCTTTCAGAACAAGTTCAAAAAGCTGATCTATTTGATCGGTACGAACAAAAGGATCGGTAGGTTGAACAAGTAAAACAAAGTCAGGGCAGTAACCCTCATGTGTTTTGAACCATTGAAGAGCATGTTCAACAACAGCGATGGTTGAGGTGTGGTCCTCGGCAAGAGAAGAAGGACGCAGGTATGGCGTCTCCGCACCATAATAATTCGCAGTCTCCGCAATTTCTCTGTCATCAGTATCAACCACGATTCTATTTACGTAACGACTAGCTTTCATCTGCCCTAAGCCATAAGAAAGAAGCGGCTTGCCACCTAGGAGGGCGATATTTTTTTTCCGAATCGACTTTGATCCGCCCCGCGCTGGCATGAAGGCTAAATTGTTATAGCCCAAGGCTTTCATCCTTAACCCTTCCTGATATGAGTCATCCTTTTAATTTTCTGATCGGACGAAAACTTAGCCTGATTAATCTTGAGCGCTTTTCGCACAAGTTCCATATCAACAGGGATCACGTAATTGCCCTGGTTATTCCAAAGCCGCCCAACCTCCGCAATAAGACCCATATAAGCGTTCCCTTGCATATAAGTCTTGTCCCTTTTGAGTACCATTTCAAAAGCATCCAAGTTCACGTCCGGAGTAATGGAAGTGGCAAGACCAAACTTCTGAAAAACTTTGTAATGCAGATCCACTTCGCGATCCCGAGTCACATTTAGGATTCGAGAAATTTCTGCCGACAGACACATTCCAATCGAGATGGCTTGGCCGTGGTGCATTTCATACCCTGTGTACTGCTCTAAAGCATGCCCTAAACTGTGTCCATAATCCTTGATCATGTCAGCCTCGCCACCGTCAGGCTGACCCTTCATACATTTCACCTTTAATTCAATTGTCCAATTAGTCACTTTCTCTAAAAAAGAAGGATCACTAATTTGCCCTTGATAGCTATTATAATAATCCAAAAAAGCAGGATCCTGAACAAGCGCATGCTTAATTGATTCGGAAAGACCGTTGATTATATGTTCTTCGGGTAAAGAACCCAAGATCGCAGAATCAATAATCACCTTGTCTGCAGCATAGAAACTTCCCACTAGATTTTTTCCATATGGAGTATTGACTGCATGCTTGATATCTACGGTCGAATCGAGCTGAGCGAGTAGCGTAGTCGGAATGTGGTAAAGAGACACACCTCGAAAAAGGGTCGAAGCAACGAAACCGGCGACGTTATTAATAGCCCCCCCCCCTAAATTTAG
>SXPJ01000081.1 GCA_005776395.1 Bdellovibrionales bacterium
TCTTCATACAACTTTCTGTAGTCCCCATGGCGGTGGCGGCCCAGGTATGGGGCCTATCGGGGTCAAAAAACATTTAGCCCCCTATTTACCAGGCCATCCAGTCGTTAAGACAGGGGGAGAAAAGGCGATGGGGCCTGTTTCAGCGGCCCCTTGGGGGAGTGCAAGTATTCTTCCTATTTCCTGGATGTATATCCGCATGATGGGAAATTCAGGACTCACAAAGGCCACTCAGATAGCCATTCTTAATGCCAATTACATTGCTGAGAGACTTCACCCCTACTTCCCTGTTCTCTATCGAGGAAGTTCAGGTCTTGTAGCTCACGAGTGTATCGTCGATTTAAGACCTCTTAAGAAAAAGGCTGATGTCGAGGTTGAAGATGTCTCTAAACGACTTATGGACTATGGATTTCACGCACCTACTGTGTCTTGGCCTGTAGCTGGAACCGTCATGATCGAACCCACTGAGAGTGAATCTCTGAAGGAGCTTAATCGTTTTTGTGAAGCCATGATTGCTATTTACAATGAGGCCGAACAGATCATTCAAGGGAAATGGGACAGAACAAATAACCCTCTAAAAAACGCCCCTCACACGACCTTAGATTTAATGAAAGAGCCTTGGCCTTTCTCTTACTCTCGTGAAGTGGCCTTTTTCCCAAGCGAAGCTGTTAAAAAACGTAAATTCTGGCCTGCAGTTTCACGAATCGATAACGTCTGGGGCGATAGAAATCTATTTTGTTCCTGTCCGCCGATGGAATAACCCTCCAAAAGGTACGGCTTTACTTTTGGCGTTACTTTTGACGAAAAACCCCAAGGCACCACTTTATTGTGACTCTATGGAACCCCTTTTTAATCAACCGAATTCGACTCAACATCTGATGGCCGATTCCTCGTGTCTTCTATCAGATTTCATCGCAAAAAAATTAATTCTAGAAGAATCTCATATTTCTAATCTATTTTCTTTAGGCTCCATTTTCGTTAACAAAAAGAGGGTCTTTATCGACCAGCCCCTTTTCCCTTCCGATTATATTCGCGTCCATACACATCCCAAAAGATACGAAGTAGAGGCTATAGATTGGCGTAATCGAGTTATTTTTGAAAAAGATAATTTTATTTTAATCAACAAACCCACTGGCGTCCCAGTGCATGCGACACTTGATAATTGCATTGAAAATGTTTCCTATCAATTAAGCCGTTTTTTAGGTTATCCACTTTTTGTGACTCAAAGATTAGATGTTGCCGTGAGTGGGCTTTTAATTCTTGCCAAGACTCCTCAATTTCAAAGCGACTTCAATCGATATTTAAGTTTAAGGCGAGTCACAAAACACTACCACGCGCTCACTCAATTTCAACCTAAGCTCGGAATTCACACCCATTTCATGGAGAAGAGTCCTTGGGCCCCCAAAGTATTAAGCTCTGAATCTTCGCCCAATCGACTTCAATGTGATCTCGAAATCTTAAGTTCGATTCAACTAGGTAATATTTTTGACTCTTGCATCCACCTCATTACGGGGCGCACTCATCAGATTAGGGCTCAACTTAGTTTTTTAAACTGTCCCATTTTAGGAGACTCAACTTACGGAGGAATTCTAGGCGACTACTCCACAAGAAACATTGCTTTGCATTCCTCTTTTTTAGCCTTTAAAGACTTTGAATTCGCGTTACCTCCAAATTGGAAAATCTCCAACTAGAAACAAAATCCAAATCTAAGCAATGGCATTTAAACTGCATTATAAACAGATCAGTTTCTAGCAAGGAGAACCCCTATGATGCATTCCTCAACAACTCTATGGGCCATTGATCCCTTTGCTGACAAAAGAACTCAACTCAAGGTTGCTCAACACTTAAAAGAATGGGTACGTCATAGCCACACAATAATAGATCCTACCTCCGTACTAAACCCAGGACAGCTTCAAATCCACGCCAACAAAACAGAAGCCCTCGCTAAATTTAAAATGGCCTCTCAAAAGGCTCTTGAGAAGATTACCCAAGGCACAAAACTTCCTAATCTTGAGGAGCCTTCGTTTGTGTTCTGTGATCAATACTCTCAGAGGAAATCGGTGGAGACTTTCTTAGCTTTTGCAAGAGAACAAAAAGCAGAAATGATAGCGCTTGGAACTCACGCTAGAACAGGGATGAAACGCTGGCTTCTTGGAAGCTTTGCAGAGGCTTTAATTTTACAATCCACTATTCCACTTTTGATTATAAATCCGAAGAGCCCTCTTCCTAAAAAGATTAAGACCGTATTATTCCCCACCGACTTAAGCGAGGCTTCTGAAAACGGGCTCAACAAACTTTTGCCCCATCTTAAAAGATTGAAGGCTAAAATTATTTTCTTTCACAAGATGGACTATGTACTTCCTGAGACCTACTCCATGATCTATCACAGTGATCTCTATGAGAAATATCTAAAAGAGGATGAAGATCTCAGACTTACGACTTTAAAAAAATGGAAAAACAGAACCCAAGCTCTCGGAGTCGATGCCGAGATTATATTCGATGATAAACCCAACTTCATTCCGGAATCTATTATTAAAGCAGCTAAAAAGCATAAGGTTCAATTAATCGCCCTAGTCTCTCACACAAGCCCTACGAGCGCGGCTCTTCTAGGAAGTATCTCACGCCAAGTGGTCAGAAACGCTGAATGCCCGGTCTGGTCTTGGCATACCTCAGAGTAAGCCCTCGTAACCACAGTCAAAAAAAACAATCTGTTTTCACTTTCACCCTAGGATAAGTTCGACTATAAAAGTCCCATCATTATGGGACCAATTTGTATGTCTAAATATCTATCTTTAAAATTTTTATTCTTATTTGTGGTAGGGCTATTTTATTCAACCTCTCTACTTGCTCAAATAAAAATTGGACTTGCCTTAGACAAAGGCGGGCGAGATGACAAATCTTTCAATGCAGCTGCCTTTAAAGGTGCAACAGAGGCGCAAAAAAATTTAAATATTCAGCTAAAAACCGTAGAATCTTCCGATGATATCTCTTTAGAACCCACTCTAAGAACCTTTGCACAGAAGGGATATCCTCTAGTAATTGCTGTGGGCTTTGTTCAAAAAGATGCCGTAGAAAAAGTAGCCAAACAATTTCCCAAGACCCACTTTGTACTCATCGATGCCACTACCGAAATTCCTAATGTAAGATCCATCGTTTTCAAAGAACATGAAGGCTCTTTTTTGGTGGGCGCCATTGCAGCTATGGCTTCAAAGTCCCAAAAAATAGGTTTTATCGGTGGTATGGACATCCCCATGATTCGAAGGTTTCAGTTGGGTTATGAATCAGGGGTTAAACACATCAATCCTCAAGCCCTAGTCCTCACAAACTATATAGGTTCCTCTTCAGATGCTTGGCGAAATCCCACAAAAGCCAAAGAACTCGCCCTATCTCAGTACAATAAAGGGGTAGATATTATATTTTCTCCCTCAGGAGCTTCGGGACTTGGAGTTTTTGATGCCGCTGAACAGACTCAAAAATGGGTAGTGGGATGCGATTCTAACCAAAATTGGGTTAAGCCAGGACAGGTTTTAACCAGCATGCTTAAAAAAGTAGATGTCGCTGTTTACCAAGCTATAGAACTTGAAACTAAAAGTAGTTTTCAAGGGGGAATATTTGATCTTGGCCTCGCAGAGAGCGGAGTCGATTACTCTTTAGATGAATTTAATCGCTCTCTTTTAACGCCAGAGATTGAGAAAAAAATCAACGCCATTAAAATCAATATTTTAAACCATAAAATTATTGTTCCAGACTTTTATCTCACGATGAAAAAGGCAAAACCTTCATAATGGAATCCTTAAATCCAGAAGTATTCTCATTTAAAAATATCACTAAGACCTTTGCTTCTGTACTCGCCAACCACGAGGTTAGTTTTTCAGTGGCCGAAGGAACCATTCATGGTGTTGTGGGTGAAAATGGGGCTGGTAAATCCACCATCATGAAGATCCTCTATGGAATGTTTGAACCTGATTCTGGAACTATCCATTTTCAAGGTAAACCCAGATCTATTCCTGATCCCCAAACTGCAATCTCTCTAGGAATTGGAATGGTTCATCAACATTTCATGTTGGTCCCGACCCTCACTGTTTGGGAGAATATTATCTTAGGTAAAGAGCCTTCGAAATGGCTCTTAGATAAGGCCTCAATTCTCAAACAACTTAAATCCCTCAAGACCAAATTTGGATTTCAAGTAGATTTAGAGGCAAAGATCGAATCCCTCTCAGTCGGCCATCAACAGCAGGTCGAGATTTTAAAACTCCTCTACCGAAAAGCTAACATTCTTATCTTAGATGAACCTACAGCAGTTTTATCACCTCAAGAAGTAGAGTCTCTCTTTGAAAAACTAAAACTCTTAAAAAAGGCTCATAAGACAATAGTCATCATCACTCATAAGCTCAAAGAGATTCTAAGCTTCACCGATTCTGTAACCGTAATGAGGCAAGGCAAAGCTATTGAAACTCTGCCAACCTCCAGTCTTACCGAAGATAGTCTTGCTGAAAAAATTATCGGCAGAAAAAGAATTCCATTAAACTTTGAGAAAAGCGGATTTGAACCCGAGCCCGTTCTCAAGGTGGCTTCTCTATCCCTCTCAGAAGCCCATAATTCCATTCTTCGCCATATTTCATTTGAGATTAACCGCGGCGAAATCGTAGGTATTGCTGGAATTGAAGGCAATGGTCAGCATGAATTAATTGAGGTCTTAGCGGGAGTTGAAAAAAATTATTCAGGCACCGTGATTCTTAATCAAGAAAATATCAAAGAGCTCTCTGCTTATGATTTAAAACAAAAAGGGTTCTCCTTAATCCCCCCTGATCGCCATCTCGAAGGGGTCATTCTCCCTTTTTCTCTCGCTGAAAATGCAATTTTGGGCCATCACCGCGATCCCCAAATAAAATCAGGCCCCTTTTTATCAAGCACGAAAATCACTCAACTTGCTTCTCAGCTTATACAATCTTTTGATATTAGACCGGGAGAACCCTCTCAGTCCATAGCAGGGCTCTCGGGAGGAAATCAGCAGAAACTGGTCGTAGCTCGCGAAACAGCTAGGGAGGTCTCTTTTCTTCTAGCAGCCCACCCCACGCGTGGGATTGATATCGGTGCTATCGATTTTATTCACCAGTATTTTTTAAAACTCAAAGCCCAAGGAACTGCCATGCTTTTAATCTCTTCCGAGCTTGAGGAGATCTTAAAACTATCCGATCGAATACTGGTTCTTTACCGGGGAGAGATTGTGGCTCAGGTCTTAAAGAATGAGGCTACTGAGAAAGATCTCGGTCTCTGGATGACCGGAGGATCCAAAAAGTGAAGCCCCATTTTTTTAAAAAGTATTTCGCAGGTCCACTGATCGCAGTTTTAATCTCAGCCTGTTTAACAACTGCTCTTCTTATTTGTTTAGGAGAAAATCCTTCGATTCTTTGGGAGGCCTTTACCAGTACCTTTTTTAATGGTTTTGGTCTCGGATACACTCTCTATTACACAACTCCGCTCATCTTCACCGGCCTCTCTGTAGCTCTTTGCTTTCACGCAGGGCTTTTTAATATTGGGGCGGAAGGTCAACTCCACCTAGGTGCGGCCGGTATTATCGCTCTCTCGCTCTTTTTTCCAGGGCTACCCTGGTATTTTTCGATTCCTTTAGGAGTCATAGCCTCTATGCTTACGGGCGGTCTATGGGGCTTAATTGCAGGGTTCTTGAAAGCTAAACGAGGAAGTCACGAAGTGATTGTGACCATTCTTCTGAATTTTATTGGAATCACTTTTGTGAACTATCTTATTCTCTACCCGTTTAAAAACACCCAAGTTCAAAATCCAGAGACCCTTGAGATAGGGCAGAGTTATTTTCTAAGCCCACTCTCCGATTTTACTGCTTATTTAGGTAGTGAACTCTTTAGAACGACTCCTGTGAATGTAACGCTCTTTTTAAGTCTTTTTGCGGCGCTCATTTGTTATCTCTTTTTGTTTCATACAGCTCGGGGGTATGAGATCCGAGCTCTCGGACAAAACCCTTCTGCAGCTAGATTTAACGGCATCTCAGCCTCCACAAACACCCTTCTGGTCTTTACGCTAGCCGGGGCACTTTCCGGATTAGTAGGGATCAACGAGGTTATGGGATTTCAACACAAACTTATTGAAGGCTTTTCTCCCCAGTATGGATTTACAGGAATAGCTGTAGCCCTCATGGCTCGAAACCATCCTCTTGGGGTCATTCTTGCAGCTCTTCTTTTTGGCTCAATTCACAATGGAGCTAGGGAAATTGAATTCTTAAGTGAAAAGATTACCAAAGAGATCTCTATTGTAATGGAGGCAATTCTCATCATTATCATAGCAGGGCAAGGTTACTTTTCGTCGTTAGTTTACCGTTTATTCAAGAGGGATTGCCATGATTGAAATCCTGTCTTCAACACTAAGGCTTGCAACCCCACTCATTTTTGCTGCCATGGGGGGATTTCTTTGTGAACGATCGGGCATTGCAACTATTTGTTTGGAAGGGGTTTTACTCACCTCAGCTTGGGCAGGAGCCACTGTCACTTACTATACGAATCCCTATTTAGGCGTTCTAGCTGCAATTATTGTGGGGGCTATGACCATGGCCCTCCATGCGCTTCTTACAGTTAAGGCCAAGGCCGATCAGATTATCAGCGGTGTTGCGGTAAACCTATTCGCAGCTGGAATAACTCCGATACTCACCAAACTTTTATTTGGTAGTTCCACAAACACTGAAAGTATTCCTCTGCATGCAAGACTCTACTCTCCAGTACTTACACTATTGGCCTTTCTACTTCCCTTTCTAATTCACTTTGTAACCTATCGCACGGGATGGGGACTGAGACTTCTAGCCTGCGGTGATGGGCCCGAGGCTTTAAAGACATCGGGAGTTTCTCCTGCCAAGGTTAGATATTGGGCTTTATCCATTGCGGGAGCTATTATAGGTTTTGGAGGGGTTTATTTATCAACGGCCCATGCGAGCCAATTCACTCGGGATATGACTGCAGGAAGGGGATTTATCGCTCTCACTGCCTTAATCTTTGGAAAGTGGAGACCCCTACCGGCTTTTATTGCTTGCCTATTTTTTGGATTCACGGATGCTTTACAGATCCAACTTCAAAGTAGCCCACTTTTGGGAAACACCTTTCCTGTTCAAGCGCTTCAGATATTTCCCTACCTAATCACACTTTTAGTGTTGGTCGGTTTTATTGGAAGTGCAAAGCCCCCTCTGGCTATTGGAAAAGTTGAGTAGGTTCAAAGGGGTTTTAACGGTGCCATCTTTAATTCCAACCTTTTCGCTTTTGTCGAAGGTGGTAGAGTTCAGGTTTTTATCAAACTTTTCAGCCTCATTCGAGCTCACAGTCACCTCTTTGGATGAACAGCTCGTTAAAACCAGTATGCTACTAATAGCTTAAAATAGTTCATGTTTTCTTCTTACTGACTCGAATCTTATCAACCTCATTAAATAGTAAGTTTAATCCTTTCTAAGTTTCGTACTTCTCACTTGATTCTTTACCTTAAATAAGCGATTAATCCCCCTATCTTGAAGGAGACACTATGCGTCTAGTTATTGTTTTTACGATCGCTTTTATTTTAGCCTGCAACGGTCTAAGGGCCGATCTTCCTGTAGCTGGACAGTTGGAATCTAACAACATTCCCGAAGAGATTGAGAGAATGCTCGAAGGAAATGGACTCCAAGGATGGATCCACGGAGCTATCAATGAGTACAATCAATACGTTCTCACCTACCGAGTTCCAGGCAATTTTTTTGACCATTACGAATTTCCGCTAACCAGTGAAAATCCAGAGGTTCTAAAATTCCTTCAAGGTTCGAATCGACACGATGAAGTGATTGTTAGAGGCTCCTTTTTAAATAACAGCGCCCCTATCCGTCATATCAACGCAAAGGAGATCTATCTCTATCAAAAATTTGAAGATGGCATGCCTTATCCCAAATACTCTCACGAGGCGGTGCTTCCTCAGGAGCTTCTAGAGAAATCCGAGCTCAAAGGTAAAGTTCATGCGATTGCAGATGGGGGCAAGATCTTAGTCATTGAATATAAAGACGCTGTGATTCCGGTAGTTGTTTCTAAGCCCAACCTTACCCAAGGACTCTACAGAAATGACAAGATCACTCTAAAATACAAAGTACGAAAACATCCTCACTTACCCGCCCATGTTTCTTTAGATATTACCAAGCCAAACCCCATCGTCGTAACCGATAAACTGGTTGAGTGGCATGGAAAAAAAGGTTCTCTCACAGGAACGCTTGTGCTTTTCCCAAAAAGCCCCCAGGTTCTGTTTAATGTGTTTGCTCTTCAGGTAATCGATGAGAATGAAGTCAAAAGAGAAATAACTTTAGTAAACTTTGATGACCCCAAAGTTTTCGAAGCTATTCGAAATAAACTTCAAGAGTTCTGGGATGCAACTCCTCAAAACATTGTGAATGGAAGAAACAAGTTTCTTAATCTTAATGTAAAAATTAAAGCGACCGGAACCTTTAATGTGGTCGAGCCTGGCCAAGCTAATATGCAGATTATTCTGGCGGGACCTGAGAGCCTAGAAATCGTAAAATAATATTACCTAATTAAAAAAAATCTACTGGTGTAGATACTCGAGTAGATTTTTATCAAATAATCTGTCCAGAGTTTAATCCCATTAGAAACTTCTCTGCTGGGCAAATATATTACTATTGTAAATATAGTAGCGATTTTTACATTACCAATTTGGCTTTATACTTCCAGTAGTTCGAAAGAGCCTAAAAGAATGTACCTGGCCCTCTATACTGTGTTTTTTGAGAGTTTTTGGGTCTTGTTTGCCTTACAGGCCATTTAAATTCTTGGGATATTTTGGCAAACAAAGCGTCACCTAAACTCAAAACAGTAAATCCCCATACTTTATCGAAGTTTTAGCCCGCTCAGCCTGCTCATTAAATACTTACTATTTCA
>SXPJ01000082.1 GCA_005776395.1 Bdellovibrionales bacterium
ACCAGCTCCAAGAAAAGTCGCTGTACGCTCCGCTTTCATATCCAAACTCTTGAATGAACCATTATAAAATAACCCTAATGGAACACCGAGACTTTGCGAATGCGAAAAGGTTTTTCTAGTGCTTCTCAATTAGCCTCAAAATTTATTCACCGAGAATTGCTGACGGTGATTTTAGTTTCTTGGTGAGGCAGTGCGTAACGCGGGAGTGGGTCGGGGCCAAAACCGTTGTCGTGCCGAATTCAATAAAACTCAAGTATTTGAATCGACAAACTGAAAGAGCTGTATCTTAACGAAGGCAAAGATTTACCTTTAAGAAGTCTTTACCCATGTAGCTTGCGAATGAATAATTGAAATCTAAAAGACTAGTAACGCAAGCTAACCCCATCTTTTTTCAAATAGGTGCAACGTAGTGATCCAAATTCTTGAATGACTCCATTTTTACCATGAACTGTAACTCACCGAGAATTGCTGGACCCTAACTGCTCTTTTTGACATACATCTTTTTGTCGGATATTATACATATCTATGACGTATAAAAAGAAGACTTTAAATATACCTATTGAGTTACTTGCTGAGGCTCGGAAACTTAGCGGCTCAACGACAGAGACCATGGCTGTAGTTCTTGGCTTAGAGGAGCTCATTAAGAGAAAAAAACTGGAAGCCTTGCTGCTTCTTGGTGGCAAGGGCTTAGTAACTCTTTCTAAGAAGGAACAGTCAAAGTTGCGGTCTCGCTGATGGTTCTGGTTGATACATCTGTCTGGATTGATTTCTTTTCTTCCAGTCCAAAATCAACTTCTCTAAAATTGCCGCATCTGATCGAGGCTCGGCAAGTGGTGACAAGCTTAGTTGTCTTAGCAGAAGTGTTGTCTGGTCAGATGCAGGACAAAACTCGCAATGCGATTAGGGATTCGTTTCAATCCTTGGATAGGGTTGATGCAGATTGGAATACAATACAAACCTGGGATTCAGTATCTCGAATCGCGACAGAAATCAGATCTCGGAAATTGAAAGTCCCTGGACTTGTTGATCGAATGCTCTTCTACTCTGCGCGGCAACACTCTGCTCTAATCTGGACTTATGATTTGAAGCTGGGGGCTCTCGCTCGGTACTTCAAAATGAACTTCGTACCCTAAATTGTAAGGGAGGCCAATTCGTAGCACCGTCCAACTTGTGGGATGTCGTGACTCCTTCGTTTCATGGCCGAACCCTTTGAGAAATTATGGAGCTTTCAAATAGTCAAAAGCCCAATGATTTGTGGTGCGCAGATCATAAGGAGCAGTACCTGCTTAAAAATCGTCAGTATGGCAGTGCGAAACTCAGAACGCGAAATTTTATTTCGCTAAGGCTTTTAGTGTGGGGCTAATCTCCACCAAGTGTCGCATTGAAGGGCCACTATTGGCGGAGTCTTCTTCATCATCACACCCACCTAAGGTATGAACGCCTACCACTCGACTTTCTTCAGGCTTTTCATAGTTAGGAAGTAAGATAGCTGATCCTGAACTGCCTGGCTGTGTATCGCAACGATGCATTAAAAAGTTTCCATTCTCTTGGGTCAGGACGCAATTTTTTTGCGATACCTTCATGGGGGTTGCTTGGGGATGATGGATCATGAGTAGGGGGGTCTTAGGAGGCACGGGTTTACTTGAGACTTCGTACCAGCCCCATTTAACTCCTGGATTACCCTCTAGTCTAATAATGAAATAATCATTTTCGTAACTTGTATCTCCTTTTTCAATGAGCTCTTTACAGCCAAAACTCTCATCTCGTTTATCCTTAAGGTATCCGAAGGTAACTTTGATATCTTCACATTTTGCTGCGCAATGTTCTGCAGTTAAGAAAAGATCCTTAGTTATGAGAGTTCCCGTACAATACCCAGTGCTTCCATCCATGGTGGCTTCATAGATTCCAATAGGAGTGCCCATTTCATTAAGTTGTCCTGATGCGTTCAACATTGAAACCATATCATTGGGACCGCATAAACTTCGTTCACTAGGATAGAGATTTTTGCCCTTTGAATCGACGATATAAGGCCTTGGAATAGCTGCATTAGAAATCTCTATTAATCCTAAGAATAAAATTGATGTGAAAAATAATCTGGGCATAAATATCCTTGGGTTACTGTTTTTTAAATGAGTAAAAAACCCGGTGCTAAGTTAATTGTAACAGAAGCCCCAAATTAATTTCCATTAGGTTGGGGCTTCTGTGTTTTAGGGGATGAGTTGTAAAGGATCATTTGGGCCCTCTTTTAAAGCGGAATAAGGATTCTCCGCTTTATCAATTAAATAAAGAGCAGGTTCAATATTTGCGTTGAAGGTAGGCTCGATAGCTGTTGCCCCGGGATAGAATCCCCCTGAAAACATTGAATCGGGGCTTAGTTCAAAGGTGAAGGCAAATATTTTAAGTTCATCATAAGCCCAATCGGTTGTATCGCCTGCAGCTAAATAAAGAGCACTTGATTTTTGAGGAGTATATTTATTCCAAGTTGCCATCTTTTTGCCCATCGTTTCGAATACCAGTTGATCGACTTGGCTAGGAACTTCATCATTAGTATGACCGAAGGGCCATAAAACGAGTTCGCTGAAAGTATGAAAGGAGAGAAGTACTGTCGCCTTTTTTCTTCCTCTCACCCAATCTCTGACAGCTTGAGTTTCAGGTTCGGAGAAGGCCGAAACCCCGTGATAGGTATCACTTGAAGATGAAGAGCTTGAACCTGCTCCACCGAATCCTTTTCCATAGTTTCTATTAAGATCAACTCCGTAGGTTCCATCCGAATTCTTTCGTCGATTTTTTCTCCAGTATTTGTAGCTATCACTGTTAATATCGTATTCGGCACCGTCCGGATTCACCATAGGTACAATCACAACTTCTCTAGTATCTAATAGCTCTTTAATTCTAGAATTAGTCTGATAATTATTGGCAAGGTATTCAGCTATTTTTAGCGGGATTTCAATACTAAGGTGTTCCCTTGCATGATGGCCTCCCATAAAAACTGCGGTGGGAAGAGAATCTCTTTTGGCTTTACCAGATATTCTAATTCCCGCAATTTCTCTACCCTCAAGGCTTTTTCCAATACTAAATCGTTGAGCAATCTCAGAATGTTGTTTTGCGATATTATTTAATGCGCTGATAAGTTCAGTATGGTTATGAAAAGCTTTATCCTCTGAAGGGAAATCAAATCCTCTTTGAGGGAGTTCCATTACTTTAAAGTTAAATCCTAGGGATTTGATCTTTTTGATTTCGTCTTCAGTTCCAATAAAACCTACGGAGTCACTGAAAACTTTATCAATAGCGATACCTGCGTTAGCAATTTTATTTCTCTCTTCACTGCTTTTTACAAAAGCCCTAACCGAAAAAATCTTATTTTCTTGATTTCGTGCGTAACCCGCCACATTCCAAATAAGGGAAATAAACAGGACTGCCACAGATCGTTTTAACATCGATGGATCTCCTTAAGAAAATAGCCGTAGAACGGCTAAGTAAAATTGTTAGTTAATGCTTTAGCTTGAACGGGTAGAGTAAAAATAGCGCACAACGTCTATTGTGCCTATTATTGTAAGAAATTTTTCTGTTAACTCCTATGAGATAAATTTTAGGTGTTAACATTTGTTGAAACTTACAACGGTTGGATTTGTTCAGCTCAACATTATTTTTTTTTCTCTGTGTTATAGTTTTGATTGTGCTAGGCTAATGGTATTTTAGATAAAAACAAACTCCATGGAAACTAAAACGCAAAAAGAACTTGAGAAGGCTAGGGAGTACTTTTACCAGCTCAAGTTGGTTGAGTGTTACAATATTTTGCGTCGATATTTTGATCGTCTTCCTTTTAAGCCTGAAAAAGAGCATGGTGAGTTTATAGGGATGTTCATTCGGGTTCTAAGTGAATTAGGTAAAAAAAATGAACTTAGTTTCTATGTTACAGAGCTAGAAAAGCTCGAGCCTAAAATGGGCTGTCCTTTTATCACTTATCAGTTAGCGGTGGCTTATGTGAATACAGAACCCCCTCAAACTCGACTAGCGGCTTCTTTGTTAGAGAGATTTCTTAACTCACATCCAACGGGCGATTTTGAGGTTAAAGCTAAAATGACACTGGCTTTTTGTTATGATTCAATTTCCAATGATGTTGCAGCTGCCCGTAAACTTATCTTTTCTATTGGAAAGGTTGAAGACAGATCCTTACAGTTTTTACTTGAAACTTGGAAAGCCAAGGTATTTAGAGACGAAGGCAATTTTGAAGAGGCAGAGCGAATTCTCAATCAATTACTTTGTGAGTTAAAACCCGAAATCGATTGGTACTCCTATTTTACGGCCAAGATTATCTTCATTGGTTTGTATCTGGATTTGGAAAAAATGGATTTAGCAAGACAGCTCCTAGTTGAGACCCTTAATCTCTCAAAGGAAAAGCCACTACGAACGGTCAAGCGTCAGCTAACCTCCATTCAAGAGTCCTTTACCCACTATAAAAATCACGGACCTATGGTGTTTAAACTTGGGAAGACCAAAGCTGTTATTTCATATCAGGATTGTTCACTTGATATCGATGACTCTCGTCCTTTCGAAAAGCTTGCTAAATTATTACTTGTCCAAAAAAAGCTCACTAAAGAAGAGATTATCAAAGCTTTGTTTGACAGAGCTTATTGCTCCTACACTGATGACTCAATCATTTATTACCATATTCATGGAGTTAAAAAACTTTTTAAAAAAATGGGTCTTGCTAATCCTAATCTGTCGAAAAAAGGGCCTTATTACGAATTTCAAGAAGAGGTTCAGTTAGTTGAGGAGATAATATGAAACTTAGATTGAGTATGTGGACTCTATTATTTGTAACCTTATTTTCTCATTCTTCTATCGGTGATAATTTGCGTTGCATAGGGAATGATGGAGGGACTCCATTTTATAATATCTCTCAAGATGTTTCATCTAAACAAATAATTGTGAGTTCGAAAGGGCTTATTCGGGATTTTGTATACCATGAAAAACTTGATCAGATTGTATATCGCAATATTGAGAATGAGGTTCGTACTTTAAATCTTAAAAATTCGAATGATCATTTTATCTCTTACACAGGTAAGAAGTTTTCTCGGGTTATCGAAGAGGATTTAGGGCGAATTTTGAAAGTCGACACAACCCATTATTTGGACACGGCCATTGATCCTGTCTGGTATCAATACGGGCAGCCCAATAGGGTTATGGAACATCTATTTTCTGAAAAAGGGGATATCTTTAGTTTAGAGAGCTTTTGGCAAGATAAGGGGAATTTACTAAGCAGTGGTAAATACCATTTTAGCTTTCTGACCCATGAATCCAATACGCTTTGGAGGCGTCAATGTGTGGCTTCAGCGAATATTGGAGCTAATCTAAAAATTGCGAAAGGCAATCTCTTTCCGTTTATATATTTTTACGTAATTAAAAAGGGGCTTGTTGAAAGTAAAGTCATAGTCTATCGAATGGCAGTGAATCAGGTGAAGGGAAATGGGAACTGTCCGATTGAGGAGGTAACTCAATATGATTATTCGAACTTAGGGCCTATTAAAGCCTTTTATTACTTCAATGTGGATAATAGGAATGCTTTTGCTTTCCATCTTAGTGATCCTAATCGAAACCTGTTCTGGGATAAACCAGGGGAGTGTGCTTATTATAATTTTAAAGGCAAGACCCCTATCTTTATCTCTCCAAAACATCCTGTATTTGCGACCTGGAAAAATGGAGAAGGATTAAGTTTACATAACTTAAAAGATAAAACAGAGCTCCGTTTCTTTGGAAATATGAGTCAATCTCAATTTGGAACTGAAAATCTCTGGATAGCTAATGAGGGTAAGACCTTCTATAGCTCTTTGGCTACCTCCCATGATCAAGGGGGAAGATTAATCGTAAAGACAGATTTGGAATAAGAGAAATGGGTGGATTAACTAACACTGAGTCTGATCTCTCTTTTTCTCCAGAAAAGAAATAAAGAGGCGAAGCCCACTAAAATCGAACTGATGACGGCAAGTAAAAACCATACCCCTGAGTTAACACTTTTGACCATAGGGGAGTTGGGATCTCCTAAACAAACTGAACAGGCCCAACTAGTTTGAGGTTGTATTAAAAGCCAGCCCAACAAAGCCAAGAAGCCAATCTTTTTGTATTTTTTTAAGAACCATAGGAGATAGAGGCTAAGGGCCGATGCCACTACAAATGAAGCAAAGGCGGCAATTAGCATCCCCAAGCTGCCATTAACGGAGTACTGAGAAACACACCAGCCTCCGAAATAGGTGGAAAGTAAAAAAGAGACTACGATAAAGAATGCATGAAATGCTTTAAGAGACATAAACTACTATCCCCTTCCTAAATTTCTCTATTTATATCCGTGAAGAGTAAACAGAGGAATCAACATACAAAAGGCAAAAAGTACAACTGTGAGCCATAACATGCTGTAAATAATTTTTTTCTCATCAATTAAATGCATGAAGTAGGCTGCAACTAATCCGCCCTTCAAGCTTGCGACTGCCATTCCAAGCAAAACAGCTTGAAAGATAGGTAGGTGCAAATAAGAGATGCCAACTGTAATAACTGTGAGACAAAGAAGGGCGCCAAAAACTACATAGTATTTTTTAACGTGCTTTTTGACCTCTTCAACTGTCATTTCGCCATGACTCATACTGGTTTCTCCTTAAGCTAGAGTGAAATTATAACAGGTACAATGCTGGGAATAAAAAGATCCACACTAAGTCTACAAAGTGCCAGTAAAGTCCAGCGCACTCAATTCGTCCTGTAAATCTTTCAGGCTCTTTTTCCCACATTTTACTTCCGGGTCCTAAAAGGTAGAGGTTTGTGATAATTCCTCCCACCACGTGAAGTCCGTGAAGCCCTGTTAAAGTAAAGTAAACCGCATAAAATGTGCTGGTTGAGGGGAAGTGCCCATGGTGAAACTTGCTGGTGTACTCAATGTACTTAATGACTAGGAAGCCAAAGGACAAGAGAATGGTCAGACCCATATTGAGTTTGAATTTCTTCAAGTCTTTCATTTTCAAAGCAGCCCATGAAAGCACGATAGTTACGCTTGAAGTAATTAGGAATACAGTATTGAGAGTCGCTAGGGGAACATTTAGAACGTCCGACCCATGGGCTGGCCAATCAACCGCTGAAGTTCTCATGATAATGAGAGTGGAAAATAGGGCTCCAAATAGCATCACCTCGGAGGCTAAAAATAGCCAGATACCAAGCTTGGCATTTGTGACCCCAGTTACTGGATGTGGTTCATCGATATAAGGTATAATTACTGACATTAAGCCTCCTGTACAAACTGCGGTAAATGTTTTTTGGTTGAAGAATATTCATAGGGGGCTCTAAAAACTTCCACGGGTGTCGTGAAGTTTTCATGAGGTGGAGGTGAGCTAGCGGCCCACTCCAAAGTTGTGCCTCCCCAAGGATTATTGGATTCTGCTTTTTTACCCCATTTCCAACTTGTGGCCATGTTGTAAAGGAAAGGCAATTGAGCCAAAGCTAAAATCCAAGCCGATACCGACATAACCACGTTCAAGGGCTGAGCTGCAACTCCGTGTGCATAAACCGTCTGGTCATAAAGACGACGAGAAACGCCGGCCATTCCTAAGAAAAACATAGGCATGAAGATTCCGTTAATGGATATTACAGACAACCAGAAGTGAATCTTGCCCAGGGTATCATTCATGAATCGACCCGTGATTTTGGGATACCAGTGGTAAACACCTGCCATTAGCGCAAAGAGTGTTCCTGGGGCGACCACATAATGGAAGTGTCCAATGACATAATAGGTATCATGTAAGTGGATATCCGAAGCGGTAAGTCCCAAAGGAAGACCCGTCAACCCCCCGATAGCAAACATCGGTAGAAAAGCGGTCGCAAAAAGCATTGCGACTGTATATCGAATTGAAGCTCCCCACAAAGTTAATAGGTAGGTAGTTAAAATAATAACCGAAGGGACCGAAATAATCATGGTGGTTGCTTGGAAGAAGGTACTCATTGTAACCCCCATTCCAGTCATGAACATATGATGTGCCCATACGATAAAGGACATAAAACCTAGAAACAATATCGAGTAAATTAAGGTCTTATAACCGTAGAGAGGTTTCCTGGTATTTACAGCAATGATCTCCCCTATAATACCTACTGCGGGAAGAATTAAAACGTACACCTCAGGATGGGCTAAGAACCAGAAAAGATGTTGCCAGAGAATAGGATTTCCACCGCCACTTGCCTTCCATGCTTCACCACTAACAACTAAACCAGAAGGCATAAAGAAGCTAGTTCCACCGACTCTATCCATCAACTGAAGAATACCCGCGGCTTCCAAGGGGGGAAAAGCCAAGAGGAGTAGAAATGCGGTAGTTACCTGGGCCCAAACAAGCACCGGCCAACGCATAAAGGAGAGTCCCTTAACTCTAAGTTGAATTGCAGTGACGATAGTATTAACCGAACCTAGTAGAGATGAAGTGATTAGAAATACCATTCCTAATAACCACATACTTTGGCCAGTAAGCATAGCCTCCCAAAAATCGGTTCCAGGGTTGGTTATGACTGAAAGAGGAGGGTAGGAGGTCCAACCTGAAGCGGCAGCTCCGTTGGGGGTCATAAAGCTTAACAACATGATGACACCACCAATAAAATAAACCCAGTAGCTCATCATGTTAAGCTTAGGAAATGCCATGTCTTGAGCCCCTACCTGAAGGGGAAGTAGGTAGTTACCAAAAGCCCCTACAGCGAGAGGAACAACCCCTAAGAACACCATGATGGTTCCATGCATGGCTCCGAACTGATTGTAGAGTTCAGGGCTTAGAACACCATCTTCAGTGAAAAGCTTACCAATTAAGGGAATGGCCTGTTTGGGGAAGGCTAGTTGCCATCGCATTAAAAGCATTAAGCCGAAACCAAAAAGCAGGAAAAAAATAGCGGTGATTCCGTATTGAAGTCCAATGACTTTGTGGTCGGTTGAAAATATATACTTGCGCCAGAAAGGAAGTTCGTGGCTTTCATGGCTGTGAGCATGTTCGTGTGTGTGATTGTGTGAATCGTGTGACATTTATTTATTCTCCCCGCTAGGTTCAGTTGCTGTAGCAGCATCCCCTAATAAACTTTTTTCCTCTTCGTTGTACCAGGTGTCATATTCTTGAGAGGTCATAACATTAAAAAAGCCACGCATTTGTGTGTGGCCGACCCCGCAGAGTTGAGCGCAGGCGATTTCGAATTTTCCGGTTTGAGTAGCTTCGAACCAAAGAGGGATTGTCATTCCAGGAACAGCATCCTGCTTGACCCTCATTACAGGTAAGGAAAAACTGTGGATTACGTCTTTAGCGCTTAGTTGTACGATCACCTTTTGGTTAACGGGAATGTTTAAGATGTTAGGACTGATGATGTCATCTACACCATTGGGATCGTTTCGATCTAAACCGGTAGGATTGGTTCCATCGATAAGTTCATTTTTAAGCTGGCCAAACTTTCTGTCTCTGCCTGGATAATGAATTGTCCACGCAAATTGTTCAGCAGTAACCTTTACAATTAAAGCCTCAGATTCTTTTGGAAAGTCTTGTTTAACCCTTGCCCAAATAGGGGCTGAGAAGAAAATCAACAAACAGGCTTCAATAACGATGATGCCAATTTCAATGTATTTAGGAACCACGAAGTGGGGGGCGCTTGTCACATCGGCTTCGTGGCCTGGACGTTCTCTAAAACGTATTAGACAATAAACAAGGTAAAGACCCCATCCGATAAATAGCACAGCCATGAACCAGTGCAGGGTCGAAATCAGGTTATCGATTTCAGCCCCGTGAGTTGAAATATTAGGGGGTAGCCAGAATCCGTATTGCGGTTGTTCCATTCTGTTGTCTTCCTCTCAAATGAATTATTGAGAAATTTTAAACAATTTGAATTTAAAATAGAACTCTATTTGTTTAAAGTAGCCCAATTTTTCAGGCGTTTTTTGACCCTTGAAAATTAAACATGTCGACAGTAGCTGTCAATTGAACAATCAACTCCTTTTCAAAAACTTCCAAAATAGATGACAAAATTAAGAACAGGTTTAAAGTAAGAAAATATTATGGGCTCCGATCTAAAATATTTGAGTGGTTTTAATAATCAATTTGAAACCGAAGCCTTACCCGAAGCTTTACCGACGCAACAAAATTCTCCGCAAAGGTCCCCTTATGGTTTGTATGCTGAACAGCTGAGTGGTTCAGCGTTCACAGCAGCGCGACATGAAAACCAAAAAACATGGTTCTATCGAATTAGACCCTCAGTTTTGCATGAAACCTTTAAACCGTTAAAACATTCTTTGTTGAAAACAGCCCCCTTCTTAGATGAAACCCCATCACCCAATCAGATGCGATGGGATCCTATTCTTGGTCCGAAAGAGCCTACAGATTTTATCGATGGACTTATCACTATTGTCGGCAATGGGTCTGTGGCACAAAACTTAGGGTGTGCCGCTCACGTTTATTTTATGAGTAAACCGATGAACGATCGGTTTATCTATAATTCAGATGGGGAATTTCTTTTTGTTCCAAGATTGGGCGAGGTTTTTTTTCGAACAGAATGTGGAAATTTTTCGGTTAAACCTAATGAGATTGCGGTTATTCCGCGAGGGATGAAATTTCAGGTCTCTCCAGTCACTCATTCTGCAGAGGGTTATCTCTGTGAAAACTATGGAGCCAACTTCAGATTGCCGGGATTGGGTCCTATTGGGGCGAATGGTTTAGCTAATCCCAGACATTTTTTAACTCCGGTAGCCTCTTATGAAGACAAGGCAGGAAAATTTAAGTTAATTACCAAGTTTCAAGGTGGTCTTTGGGAGGCCGAAATTAATCACTCTCCTTTAGATGTCGTGGCTTGGGCTGGAAATTATGCTCCTTACAAGTACGACTTAACTTTATTTAATACCATTAATACGGTGAGTTTTGATCATCCAGATCCCTCAATTTTTACGGTTTTGACCTCTCCAACCCAAACTCCGGGTGTCGCGAACGTGGATTTTGTTGTTTTTCCAGCTCGCTGGATGGTTGCCGAGAACACCTTTAGACCCCCTTATTATCATCGAAACTACATGAGCGAGTTTATGGGGCTTATCTATGGCCAATATGATGCTAAACCAGAGGGCTTTGTTCCCGGGGGAATGAGTTTGCATAATGCCATGTCGGCTCATGGTCCTGATGCCGATGCTTTTAAAAGGGCTACTGAAGCCGATTTGAAACCCGAATATCTTGGAAAAACTCTAGCTTTTATGTTTGAAAGTAATCAGGTCTTTATACCTACGTCATTTGCTATGTCGACTCCAAGTCGTCAAAAAGACTATATGAGTTCATGGCGTGGGTTAAAAAGCCATTTTGATTCCCAAAAGAGGTAAAAGATGAAAACTCCTGAAGTTGTATCTCAAGAAATTTTAGACAAAGTTAATCGTGGAGAAATTTCTCAAAAGCGAGTGGATGAATACCATAAACTTTTGGAGAGAATTAAACGTGAAATTCTTCCCCATGAAGTGATTACCAATAATCAATTTTGTGCTTGGTTTGAAAAGGGAAAGATCGATCGTGATGATGTTCGACACTTTTTAGTTCAATTTTCTGTTTTTTCGAATCTCTTTATCGAAGCTCAGCTTAAGAAAACGATCAATGCTCCAACTCTTGAAGCTATGCATGCTTCAAAACAAATTTTGATGAATGAGTTGGGAGTGGTTTTTAAGCCTACTAAAAAGAAAACCATAGCAGATACCTCTACTGAAGTTGAAAACGATATCGTACAGGAAGAGGGAACCGTGGATGGTGGAAGCTTCTTTTTTAAGGCGGCCCATTTTGAGTGGATGCTAAGAATGATCTCGCACGTAGGTTTAACATTTAGTGATGTAGGTAAGAGGCGTCATGGAACGAAATCAACTTTGTTTTTCTGTGATGAGCTTTCTAGAATTTATGGCTCTGAAGATACTCATGTGGGATTAGGAGCCAGTTTTGCAGTTGAAAATTGGGCGGCTGCTGGATTTTGGAAAGAGTTAATTTCCGGGCTTCATGCTTTCAAAGAGAGGGAGTGCCCTCAATTACCTTTAGCCTTTTTTACTTGGCACGACAAAGTGGAAGACCAACATGCGGCCCACACTTGGGATGAGTTAGAAGAGACTTTCTTTTCTGTGGATCTTGATCAGGAAAAGTTTATTCAAGCTGGCAAAGAGATTCTCAACGGAGTGAACGCATTTTGGAAAGGGCTTGATGAAGATAGAAAGAGACGTGAAGCCGCACGAAAAACCGCAGGATAATTAGCGCGTCATTTTTTAGCTTTTCGGATGGTTTTTTAAGAAGACAAAGCTTCTGTTGGGGTCATAAGTCGATTATACTTAATAGGTCATTTTGTCTTTAGGTCTATAGCACTAACCCGTTAACCCCATATCCGAATGCTTAAAACACCGGTTTATTTTAAAACCCCAAGATTTCTTTGGTTAAGTTTGTACGTTTGCCTTACCTTTCTTTCTCTTTTTCAGGCTCGGTGGGCCATGGCATCGACTTACGGCTTTGATGAAACTTGCTACATTGAATATTTTCATCGTTTTTTGGGTGAGCCATTTCCTGCCTGTTATTCCAAATCGTTATTCTGGGGAGTGGCTCTAGCCTGGTGGCCGATAGGTTTGGTATTGAAGGCTTTTTCAAGGTTAGTGGGAATCCCTTTTACTCAGTTAACAATACCTATGATTGGTTTAGTCTCTTTTATTCAGTGGGCATTATCTCTCTTTGTTATTGATAGAACTTTAATGGATCTTGCCAAGAAACAGGGTCGAAAGGAGTTTCATTCAAGCCTTTGGACATTTTTCATTCTCTTAAGTATTCCAGTTACCCATTATACTTTTCGATGGAATTTTTACGCACATGCCACAGAGCTTTTATTAGTGAGTCTCACGTTTTATTTTTTAGTTAATCAGAAATATAAACTCTCCCTCTTTTTTGCTCTTTGGACCTTCATGACTCGACTAAATGATATTCCTCTAATTGTGATTGTCTTGTGCGCAATAGGGGAACGCTTTGAACAGGTAGTTTTAAGTAGACGACAGAAAATAGCAATCTGGAGTTTTGCGGGCATTTGTTCAGCCCCCATTATTATTAAGTTTTGGAGAATCTGTTTTGTAACCGGATATAATGGTTATTACCTTGCTGATATTATCAAATCTCTTAACTTAACTGGGTTAAAACTGGGTGTTCTTAGCCCCTACCATGGGCTTCTCTGGCATGACTCTTTTTGGTTTTTTTCAATATTCTACTTCATGACACAGTTAAAACACTTAAGTAAAACTCAACTAGCTATTTTAGGATGGCAATGGGTGCTGTTTGTTATTCATGTCAGTCAGTTTATTTTTTGGGGGTTTTCAGAAAATAGGTTGTTTATCGGTTCTTATATTGGGGTTTTTATTAGTTTGTTTATGTATTGGCCAAAAATGAGCAGACTTACGCAGAAATTATGGCTCGGATGTATTGGTATTTCTGCGTTTTGGCGAACCTGGTATTTTATAGCGGCTACAGCCCCGGGGCTTAGAGCTTGGAGTGAAACCACAGGGCAAAAAGAGGTCACCTTCCTGAGTGCTGTAATACAAATGATATGGAGCCCACGAAAGACTTTGGAGATTACTGCTGGACTATCCCCCATGGGTTTCAGTCTGTTTTCACTGGGAAGAAAACTACCTGTTTTTAGCAAATATCATGAATTCACAAAGTACTCACTTGAGGGATATTCTCTCTGGCTTTTAACTTTATTTACTTTTGCCGGGCTCTTTTTCTTCGTTCTAATATCCTGGTGTTTGTGGAAACAAAGAAAGCTCAATGCGAAAAATTCTGTCTTAAATTATTTTGAGTTACAGAAAGAGAGTGAACAATGAGGATAGGGGTTAGCCAAACTCGTGATAGAAATTTTTGTAATGGGAGTAAAGAAACCCATTTGCTCTCTATTCGTTTTTTAGCAGGGCTTAAGAATTATGCCTATCAGGTGATTGGTAATGAAGTTTCTACTTTAGCTAAGTATTACGATTCTATTGTTCAATGGAATTGCCAAAATGAAGGTGCGCTTCTTAAGGTTTTAAAGGGTCATAAAATATCGGTCATAAAGTCATCTGATATCGAAGAGGTTCGAAAACTTTTCGGAGCGAATCTTATATTATTAGATGGCAATATTAACCATTCTTATGACATTCAAGGACTTTTTGAGCTTTTGAAAAGCGCTATGAATCGCAAATCCCGTATCATGGCGGTAATTTATAATCCTTATTTTAGATTTGTATTTCAGATCATGAACTGGTTAGGACTAAGAAACGCAGAACTCCCTACGACTTTCATAAGTCGAACTACTTTGACTAATCTTGCGACTCTTTCTGGATTTGAAGTGTGTAGGGTTCAGCCGGTTCTACAGTGCCCAATTAAAATGGGTTTTTTGGGCCCCTTTTTAAATGCTTGTTTGCGTGTCATACCCGGTGTGAGATGGATGGGTTTTGCGGCTGTGGTAACCTTGCGTCCTATTTTTCAAGAGGTCGAACGACCCTCTCTTTCAATTGTGATTCCCGCAAGAAATGAAGCGGGAAATATTGAGAATGTATTTTGCCGTTTGCGAAATCTTGAGATGTTTCCGGTTCAGATTATTTTTGTAGAGGGCCATTCAAAGGACAATACTTGGGATAAAATTCAAGAGGCTATCAGAAACTACAAAGGCCCCTTTAAATTAAATGCCTATCAGCAAACTGGAAAAGGTAAAAAAAATGCAGTGAGAGAGGGGTTTGAAAAGGCTACAGGTGAGCTTTTAACTATTCTAGATGCCGATTTAACTATGCCACCTGAGAGTATCATTCGATTCTACGAAGCCTATTGCAAGGGAAAAGGTGATTTTATTAACGGAAGTCGGTTGGTTTATCCAATGCAGTCCGGTTCGATGCAGTTTCTTAATCATTTGGGAAATATATTTTTCGCTAAAGCTCTAAGTTTTGTGACCGATGCTCAGCTCTCAGACTCTCTGTGTGGAACTAAGCTTATATCCAGAGAGCATTACGAATGTGTTCGTCGCTGGTGTGATGATTTTGGGGATTTTGATCCCTTTGGTGATTTTGAATTGATCTTCCCAGCAGTAGTTTTGGGATTGGGAACTATTGATCTTCCAATTCGGTATCAGGCGCGCACCTATGGAACGACCAATATCAGCCGTTTTCAGCACGGCTGGCAATTGTTGCGAATGACTTTAATTGGGTTGTTTACTTTCAAAATGGGAAGACTCCCACGTAATAGATAAGTTTTTACTCTTCCCCAGTATCTAGGTTTGTATTTTTAGATACTTTTACTTTATGTAGTTTTTCTAAAAGAGGTTCTGCAACTTTCGGTTTTATCCCCAGTTTTTTTAAATCCAAAATCGATGCGTTACTCAAGGCCTCTAAGCTTCCAAAGTGTTTTAAAAGTCCCCTGCGAGTTTTAGGTCCAATCCCTCGGATCTCTAATATTAGACAGTCGTTCATCATTTTATTTTTTCTGCGTGTTTGATGGCTTTTCACTGAGAACCGATGAGCCTCATCTCTAATTTGCTGAAGTAATCTTAATGCAGGATTTCCCTCTTTTAAAATAATAGGGTTTTTGCGATTAGGAACAAAGATTCTTTCCTCTGATTTTTCAATCTCTTTTCGAGTGAATGCACTTTCGGTTCTTGATTTAGCAAGAGAACAGACAGGAATGTTTATTTTGAGTTCGTTAATGGCTTTGAGCGCTGATTGTAACTGTCCTTTTCCTCCGTCAATTAAGAAAAGTTCAGGGGGGGGGTGATCTGGTTTGGAAAGACGTCTTAAAACAGCCTCATAGATCATGGCAAAATCATTGGCCCCTTCGACTGTTTTTGGATAGTAGATCCGGTAATGACTTTTTAGAGGCCTTTCATCAGAAAAATGAACTAAAGCAACGGCAGGATTGGTTCCTTGAATATTGGAGCAGTCGATACCTTCGATGGAATGAGCTATTTCAGGTAAACCCAGAACTTCTTGTAGCTCCTCACTGGCCGATTTTTGAGATTTTTTAGTGTCTGATTGATAGGTGAGTTTGGCATTTTCGTATGCCATTTCTAGTAATCGTAAAGGTTTTTCAGTCTTTGGAACTTTTACCTTAACCCGATGTTTAGCTCGATGAGTTAGGAATTCTTCAACCGATTCTCGGTCGGCAAAGCTTTCCGCTAACCACACTTCGCTGGGTATTAGAGATACGGTATAAAACTGTTCTAAGAATGTTCGGATAGTTTCATCGACAGAGTCCAATGTAAGAGGTGCTTTTTCTATGCGGCGCCCCAGTAAAAGTCCGGAGCGAATAAAAAGCACTGCAATAGAAAGCTCACCCTCCCCAGGATAGATTCCCATGATATCGATATCTTCCTGCTTCTCCGTGAGAATGGCTCCTTGTTTCTCTGTGATTTTTTCGACGGCAATAATTTTGTCTCTTAAACTCTTAGCGTGTTCAAATTCTAGTTTGTCAGAGGCCTCTTGCATCTGATGTTTTAGCTCTGAAAGAAGTTCTCGTTTTTTCCCTTTTAGAAACAGAATCGCTTCTTGAATTTGCTTTGCGTAGTCCTTTTCGCTTACATAATTTACACAAGGGGCAGTGCAAATTCCAATTTCGTAATTCAAACAAGGGCGGGTTCTATTTTTGAACTTACTGTCGGAACAATCTCGAATCTGAAAAGTTTTAAGTAGGAACCTACCTATCTCATGGACCCCAGCACTGTAGGGGCCAAAGTACCTTAAGTGAGGCTCATTTGAGAGTTTTCGAGTGGTTCGAAACTGGGGAAAAGGGTGGCTAAAATCTAGAACTACATAGGGGTAGTTTTTGTCATCTTTGAGCCTGATATTGTACCTGGGTCTATGTTTTTTAATCAGGTTACATTCTAAAAGGAGGGCTTCGAGTTCCGTTTGAGTGACTTGAAACTCAATTGAAACCACCTTTTTCATCAGTATTCGGGTTTTGGCTGTGAGTGTTTCGGCCTTTTGAAAGTAGGAGCGAATCCGATTTCTAAGGTTTTTGGCCTTACCTACATAGAGAATCCGTTGGGCTATGTCCCGCATAAGGTAGATTCCAGGATCGGTGGGCCAATCCTTAATCTGAGCATGAAAATCGGGTTGAAACATGTGGGAAGGAGTTTAACCGATTTCTTGGGGCGAGGGTAGGCAGCTAAGTATTAAATTTCAGAATGGTTTTCCCTTGATCCAGGGCGAAAAGCATTGTAAACCTGCAGGCTATTACACACGCCCCTCTACATAACTCTGGTCTGTAACGGAATGTTCGCGACAGCCAAATGGGGGCGGAGGCTAAACCGGAGGAATCAATGCCTGAAATTTCTATGAAAAACATGTTGGAAGCTGGTGTGCATTTTGGCCATCAGACTCATCGTTGGAACCCTAAGATGAAGCCTTTCATCTTTGCTCCTCGAAATGGGATCTATATTATCGATCTCGAAAAAACCGTAAAACACGCTCGTGAAGCCTGTACATACGTTAAAAATGTAGTGGCTGAAGGTGGAAAAGTCCTTTTCGTCGCAACTAAAAAACAGGGAAAACAGATTGTAAGAGATGCTGCTGATAGAGCCTCAATGCCCTGTGTAACTGAGCGTTGGTTAGGTGGAACTTTAACTAATTTTACGACTATTCGCCAAGGTGTTGAGCGTTTAGAACAATTAGAAACATGGAAAACTGATGGAACCTATGAAGCTCTTCCCAAAAAAGAGGTCGTAGTTCTTGAGCGTAAGCGTAAAAAATTGGAGTTAAGCTTAGGCGGAGTGAGAAACATGCGATCTCTTCCTGCAGCTCTTTTTGTTATTGATCCTGAAATGGAACACATTGCTGTGTGTGAAGCTAACCGACTTGGGGTTCCAGTGGTTGCAGTCGTTGATACCAACTGTGATCCTGATCGTGTTGATTTTGTAATTCCAGGAAATGATGATGCTATTAAATCGGTTACTTTATTTGCTAACTTGATTTCGGAAGCCTGTTTAGAAGGTGCCGCAGTATTTGAACAAAGAATGCGTGCAATGGCCCCTTCGACTCCAGTTGCTAAAGAGGCTGTGGCTGCACCGACTGTTGAAGTTGTTGCTAAAGCTCCTGCAGGCCCTGTAGTTGAAAGAGTTAAACGTCCTGTTATTAAAAATATTCCGACAGAAATTGATTACCGTTCTGAAACTTTACTTGCAGATGACGAAGTAGAAGAGGTGCCTACAGAAGAGGTTTCTGAAGAGTCTGAAGTGGCTACAGAAGAAGCTTCTAATAAGTCTAAGAAGTAGTTGTTAACTAGAAGGGAGTTTTTGTGACAGAAGCAATTTTAGTAAAAGAGCTCCGGGAAAAGACCGGAGCGGGGTTCATGGATTGTAAAAAAGCGCTCACTCAATCAGGCAATGACATGGAAAAAGCGATCGTGTTTTTGCGTGAAAAAGGCTTAGCTGCCGCTGCCAAGAAATTGGGTCGAGCTGCTAACGAAGGTCGCATCATGTCTTATATCCATGGTGAAGGCAAAATTGGAGTTCTTGTAGAGGTTAATTGTGAAACTGACTTTGTAGCTCGTACTGACGAATTTCAAGAATTTGTTCGTAACCTAGCTATGCATATTGCGGCTGCAAATCCCAGGTACTTGAACAAGGAATCGGTTCCAGCTAATGACATCGAAGCTGAAAAGGCTATCTTTATCAAACAGGCCGAAGAATCTGGTAAAAAAGGACCTGTGCTTGAGAAGATTGCTGAAGGCAAAATCAACAAATTCTTTGAAGAGAATTGCTTGGTTCAGCAACGATATGTCAAAGATCCAGACCAAACCATTGAACAGCTAATGAAAGCTCAAGTGGCAAAGCTAGGTGAAAACATCTCCATTAAACGTTTCTCACGTTATCAAGTGGGAGAAACAGCTAAGTCGGAGTAATCGTGGTTAAACAATCCCCTCATTATAAACGCATCTTGTTAAAACTAAGTGGTGAAGCTCTCGCGGGCGACAAAGGCTTTGGCATTCATCACGATACGATTGAGCGGATTACAGAAGAGATCAAAGCGATTCACGGTTTGGGTACAGAAATAGCGATTGTAGTAGGTGGCGGTAATATCTTTAGAGGCATTGCCGGCACCGCTCAGGGAATGGACCGAGCCGCCAGTGATTACATGGGAATGTTGGCTACGGTTATTAATAGTATGGCTCTCCAAGACTGTTTGGAGAAACGGGGAATCTATACTCGAGTTATGTCAGCTATTGGAATGAGCCAAATTGCTGAACCCTACATTCGACGCCGAGCCATTCGCCATCTAGAGAAGAAAAGAGTGGTTATCTTTGCTGCAGGCACCGGAAATCCTTTTTTTACTACCGATACAGCCGCTTCCTTAAGGGCCATGGAGGTCGGGGCCGACATCATCATGAAAGCCACCAGGGTGGATGGAGTTTATGATTCAGATCCAGAAACGAATGCTGACGCGGTTATGTTTAAACAATTAGACTATATTGAAGTTTTAAAGAATAATTTGAAGGTCATGGATTCTACGGCAATCTCATTATGCATGGATAATAGTCTGCCTATTTTAGTTTTTAATTTGAACATCCCAGGAAACTTAAAACGGGTGGTCCTAGGTGATGAGATCGGGACTTTTGTAAGGAGAGAAAAGTGAGTTACTCTTTAAATGATTTAAAAAAACAGATGGAAAAATCGGTGGAGCACTTAAAAGCTGAGTTCTCCAAAATGCGAGTGGGTCGTGCCACTATTTCTATGATTGAGGGAGTTAGAGTCGATGCCTACGGAAATTCGATGGGCATTAAAGAGGTAGCAGCTCTTTCGGTTCCCGATGCAAGAACGATTAATATCACGCCTTGGGATAAAGGTTTATTTCAAGATATTGAAAAGGGCATTTTGGCAGCCAATTTAGGCCTTACTCCTATTAATGATGGTAAAATTATCCGTGTGGTATTGCCCTCTTTGACAGAAGAACGTCGAAAAGAGTTCGTTAAGCAGATTAAAAAAGAGGGTGAAGACGGTAAAGTTGCCATTCGTAACAATCGCAGAGATGCTATGGAGGCGATTAAGAAAAATGCTGAGGTTTCTGAGGATGATCAGAAGCGTCAACAAGATGAAGTTCAAAAGGCCACCGACCGCGCTATTGAAGAGGTCGATAAGTTGGTGGATGCTAAATCCAAAGAGGTTATGACTCTCTAATGAGATGGCTTCGACAGAAGAAAGCCCCCAGTACTTCAGATACTGAAGCCACCCCCATCTCAAATATTCCCCATCACATTGCAATTATTATGGACGGCAACGGCCGTTGGGCTCAATTGCGTGGAGAGCTACGCATTCAAGGTCATCGAGAAGGGGCCAAACGGGTTGATGAAATCGTTATTGAATGTGCTGAACTCGGGGTGAAGTTTCTGACCCTTTACACCTTTTCTACCGAGAATTGGGAACGCCCTAAGAGTGAAGTGAACATGCTTATGAGATTGTTAGTTCAGAATCTTAAAGTCATGGATAAGAAGCTTTTAAAGAATGAAATTAAGTTGGAAGCGCAGGGAACTTTGGAAAGACTCCCTTCCTATGTGCGTGAAGAGTTAAGTCGAGTAATAAAGTTGACCGATATTGCCAATCCTAAGATGACTTTGAGTTTGGCGCTATCTTATGGCGGCCGCCAAGAAATTTTAGATGCAACTAAGAAAATGTTTTTAGATGTAGAGTCTAAAAAAATGTCTTTGACTGAAATCTCTGAGGAGAAATTTCGATCCTATCTTTATCATCCCCACTTTCCCGATCCCGATCTTCTAATTCGAACTGGAGGCGATTGTAGGATAAGTAATTTTTTACTTTGGGAAATGGCTTATAGTGAAATAGTTGTTCGTAATGAGTTTTGGCCAGAATTTACTCCGCAATGCCTTCGAGATGCAATAGATCAGTTTGTGAAAAGGGAACGAAGATTTGGCAAGACTTCTGAACAGGTTTCAGCAGTATCAAAATCTAGAGAGCTGGAATCGATATGAGAACCCGAGTTATTACCGGAATTAGTGCGGCTTTAGTGACGATTGCTTTAATTTATTGGACCCCCTTAGAAGTTGCGATGATAGCTGTGGTTATCTGCTCTGTGTTAAGTTATTTGGAATTCGACAAACTTTTTTTTCAAAAAGCTGTACTCATTCGGCAGGTAGGTCTATCGGCTATGGTACTTTTGACAATGATGGCTCTTCGTCAGAGTTTACAGCTTGCCTTTATGTTGTTTGGTTGTTTCTACGTTCTTTTGGCTGTGGTTCACGTGGTCCGATCTTCACTGAATCAGAGTATGCAGGAAGTGGTTCAGCATTTTTCCACTGAGTTGGTGGGATATGTTTATATTTCAGGACTTTTTGGTTTTATTGTCCCAATTTTAGATATTCCAGGCTATGGCAAAGATTACCTAATGTTACTTTTCTTGATTGTTTTTGCAGGAGATAGTGCTGCTTATTTCATTGGAAAAAAATGGGGAAAGAGACCTTTAGCTTCTAAAGTTAGTCCAAAGAAAACTATTGAGGGTTCGCTGGCTGCGATTGTGGCTTCGTTTATCGTGGTTGGGGTTTGGTTGCAGTGGGTCTATGGTGGAGCCGTAGATAGTCATTATGTTTTGAGATTGATGGCGATTGCACCTGTGCTTAGCATCTTGGCTCAACTGGGGGATCTTTTTGAGTCTGTCTTAAAGAGGAGCCAAGGACAAAAAGATTCGGGAGCTTTTTTACCGGGCCATGGGGGGATTTTAGATAGAGTGGATGGACTTGCTTTTTCCACCCCTATTTTCTACTTCTATGTAACTCGAGTTTTGGAGAGGATCTAAAATGAATTGCCGAACTTTAGCGGTTTTAGGATCTACTGGAACTATCGGAACTTATACTTTAGAAATTGTGGATAAGTACCCTGGACAGTTTCGGGTCGTTGCATTGTCTTGCGGTAGAAACATCGAAAAGCTTATCTCTCAGATTGAAAAATATCGTCCTAAAGTGGTTTCAGTGGAGATAGAGGAAGCTATTATTCAGCTGAAACAGAAGTTTCCTGAAATTCATTTTAATACCGGCTCTGAAGGAATTTTAGCCTGCTTACAAACTGAGCCCATTGATGTGGCCATTGTGGGTGTAGTTGGATTTGCGGGTTTAGAACCCACAGTACAGGCGTTAAGGCATTGCAAAATAGTGGGACTTGCAAATAAGGAATCATTGGTGGTTGCAGGAACTCTTCTTAAAAAAGAGATCGCCAACTCAAAAGCAGTTTGTGTCCCTGTTGATAGCGAGCACAATGCTGTCTATCAAGTTTTGATGGGAAGAACGCGTGAAGAGATTAGTTCGATCGTTTTGACAGCGAGTGGGGGGCCGTTACTTAGACACCCTGAAATGGCATTGCAAGATGTGACTCCTGCCTTTGCGGTAGCTCACCCGAATTGGAAAATGGGTCCTAAAATTTCGGTTGATTCTGCAACTATGATGAATAAAGGTCTTGAGGTCATTGAAGCCCATTTTCTATTTGATTTTCCAGAGCCTCAAATAGAGGTTTGGGTTCATCCCCAAAGTATTGTGCACGGAGCAGTCTGGTTTAAAGATAACTCTTGCATTGCGCAGCTTACTAAACCCGATATGAAATCATCTATTGGTTATGCGATGAAGTACCCCGATCGCCCGGATAGAGTTATTCCTAAGTTAACTTTTAAAGAAATGGCAAAGCTTGAGTTTTATGAACCCGACCTGAAACGGTTTCCATGTTTGCGTTTAGCCAGGGAATCTCTCATGGCAGGACCCAGCTATTTGGTTGTCCTAAATGCGGCTAATGAAGTGGCAGTTGAGCTTTTCCTGAAAGAAAAAATTTATTTCTCCGAGATTCCTACTTTCATAGAGAAACAACTTAGGGCTCATGAGAGCTCCTTAATTACTACTTTTGAGCAGGTGATTGCACTGGATCAACTGACTCGCGATAGGGCTTTAAAATCTTTTGGCGCAAAATAGACGCGTTGCATCTCTTGAGTCTTTGTTAAATTTCTATTTGGATTTAAAGAAGCCTTAGCAAGCTTTGGCAAATGCATATATTTATAATAAGATACCTTTTGAATCTCTTCATTTGATTTAGGAGGCAATCTTAAGTGCTTACATCCATCATCGGTGTTGTTGTTCTTCTGGGCGGACTCATTTTTTTTCACGAACTGGGTCATTATTCCATAGCAAAACTATTTGGAGTCAAAGTTGAAATTTTTTCCCTTGGATTTGGGAAAAAACTTTTTAGTAAGCAAATAGGTGAGACCCAATATTGTCTGTCTCTGATTCCTTTTGGCGGTTATGTAAAATTAATGGGGGATGATCCCTATAAAGGTGTTCCTGCCAATGAAGCTGAGAGAGCTTTTTGTACACAGAAACTTTATAAGAGATTTTGTATTGTGGCTGCAGGGCCTGTCTCAAATCTTTTATTGGCCTATGTTCTTTTCTCGATTGTCTTTTTTGCGGGGCAGCCCATGGTGGCGACTCGAATTGGGAGTGTTTCAGTTCACAGTCCTGCATGGGAAGCTGGCTTAAGAAGCAAAGATAATATTCTGGAAGTTAACGGAAAAAAAGTTATTCACTGGATAGAAATCGACGATACTTTAAGGTCTTTACTGGGTCAAAAAATTGAAGTGAAACTTGAAAGAGCGAATACAGAACTTAAGGTTCCGATTGAGATCTCCAAAGTTAGAGTTAAGAATGCCTATGGGGAAGATATTGATGCGGGAGGGATCAAGGGAATTAATCCTAACCCTCTAGAACCGGTTGTGGGAATCTCTAATCCAAAATCTTTATCCTATATCGCGGGCCTTAGGACTGGGGACACCCTTACTAAGATAGAAAATAAACCGATTCTGGTATTTGAAGACATTAATGAAGCTTTAAATTCTGTTTGGGCTGATAAAAAACCTATTGTCATTAGTTTTAAACGCAAACCTACTCCTGATGCGAAAGATATTCTTGAGCAAACGGTATCCTTAAACTTACCTAAATTATCTAAAGAGGTTTCTGAGTTTGGAGCAGGAACTTTATTGGGGATATATCCTTCGGAACTTTTTGTTCGCCAACTGAGTGCCGGCTCTCCCGCTGAAAAAGGTGGGCTTAAAGTGGGCGATCGCTTGATGCGTTTAGGGGAAAAATCTGTTTATAGCTTTGAAGAAATTGTGGATTATGTTCAAGGGCAGGGTGCAAAAGGGGAAGAGGCTAAACTTACCGTGGAACGTGAAGGACAGTTAGTGAGTTTAAGTTTGAAACCTATTGAGACACACCAAGAAGATCCTATTTCCCAACAGAAGGTTAAAAAACACATGATTGGTCTATCACCATGGGCCATCTATCATGAGCCTGAATATGTAGTGTTTAAAATTCGAGAACCTATTGCTCTTGTTAAGCATGCAGTTCATGAGACAAACGACTTAGCGAAGAAGATGGTGGTTAGCTTAGTCAAATTGGCCACGGGAAGTATTTCGGTTAAAAATCTAGGGGGTCCTGTTCTTATTGCCTCAGTAGCAGGAAAAAGTCTTGATGCCGGAATTATTCCATTTCTTCAGATGATGGCTCTTATCAGTATCAATCTGTTTCTTCTAAATCTATTTCCAGTTCCAGTCCTTGATGGTGGCCATCTCCTGTTCTTTACCCTTGAAGCTATCAAAGGTAAGCCTGTTTCCATTCGAACAATGGAAATTGCGAATCAAATTGGAATGATTTTCATTTTGATGTTAGTGGGGCTCACATTGTTTAACGATATAACAAGGATAGTTCTACATTGAAAAAAACATTCGTTTTAGATACGAGCGTTATTCTTTTTGACCCTCAATGTATTTTTAAATTCGACGATAATATTGTCGTGGTTCCTATCACGACCCTGGAGGAGATGGACCGTTTTAAGAAGGATTTAACTGAGATTGGACGAAATGCGAGACATTTCGCCAGATACTTGGATGAGATAAGAAAACGGGGCTCTTTGGCCAATGGAGTTGAGATTGGCAAGCGAGGCACTCTAATTGTTGATCTGTTTAGAGACTCAGAAAAATGTCTCCCCGCAGATTTTAGCCCTGAAAAGAATGATCATAAAATTCTGTCGGTAGCTTTAAAGATCAAACAGGATAAGCCCAATAATTCGATAGTTTTTGTTACTAAAGACGTAAATTTAAGAGTTAAGGCAGATGCTCTTGGAGTGATTTCGGTAGACTATGAACCTTCTCGAGTGACTTTGGAAGAGCTCTATACCGGGATTAACACTTTTGATGTTCCTAGAGACGTTGTAGATAATTTCTTAGCTGAAAAAAGATACCCGTTTCACGAAAGAGGATTGTTGCCCAACTCTTATGTTGTTTTAAGAGATCAACATGATCCGAATCATTTTGCGGCAGGACGTTTTACTGTGGCTGAACAGGAAATTATTCCTCTCAAAGTTCCTGAACAGGGTGTGTGGGGAATTAAACCTCGAAATGTGGAGCAGGCCTGTGTGCTTGATGCTCTATTAGATGATTCTATTAATTTAGTGAGCCTTGTAGGAAAAGCAGGGACTGGAAAAACTTTATTAGCTTTGGCCTGTGGATTACAGAAAACTATCGACGAGGGCAAGTATCAAAAGCTTTTAGTTTCTCGTCCTATTTTTCCTCTGGGAAAAGATATTGGATATCTACCTGGGGAAATTGAAGAGAAACTCAACCCTTGGATGCAGCCTATTTTTGATAACGTGGATTATATTGTTTCATTTTCTGGAGGAGAAAAACCTCAAAAGCGCCCCTCAAGACGAGCATGGCAAGAACTTATTAATCAAGGGATGCTGCAGATAGAACCTCTGACCTATATTCGGGGGCGAAGCTTGGCCTATCAATATTTGATAGTTGATGAATCACAGAATTTAACTCCGCATGAAATTAAAACCATTGTGACCCGAGCGGGTGAGGGAACTAAGGTGGTTTTAACTGGGGACTGTTATCAGATCGATAATCCTTATATCGATTCCTCGAATAACGGGCTGACCTATGTGGTAGAGAGATTTAAGAATGAACAGATATCGGGCCATGTGACTTTATCGAAAGGTGAGCGATCTCAACTAGCTGAACTCGCTACAAATCTACTTTAGATAGAGCTCTGACCATTGTTGTGAGTTGCAACTCATCGAGTTGGGTAATTGATGTCAGCAGTTCTCGGTGAATAAATTTTGAGGCTAATTGAGGAGCACTAGAAAAACCTTTTCGCAAAGTCTCGGTGTGCCGTTGGGGTAATTTTATGAGGGTTCATTCAAGAATTTGGATGTGAAAGTGGGGCGTACAGCGACTTTCCTTGGAGCTGGTAGCCCCACTTTCACATCCAAATTCTTGAATGATTTCGCTTTTTAACATGCGCTGTGGCTCACCGAGAATCGCTGAATTGATGTCCTAGGG
>SXPJ01000083.1 GCA_005776395.1 Bdellovibrionales bacterium
AAACTTTGGGTTGTCTGACCATAGCTCTTCCCATCGCAACCCTTTGTTTCTGCCCTCCGGAAAGCTGCCCTGGTTTTTTATCTAAGTGAACTCCAAGTCCAAGAACCTCAGCAGCCTCCTTCACCCTTTTTTCAATTAATGAAGAATCGACTTTAGCGAGTTTGAGCCCAAACTTTAAATTATCTCTCACGGTCATATGCGGATAAAGAGCATAGTTTTGAAACACCATCGCCACGCCACGAGATTTCGGGGCTACTGTGGTGACTACCTTAGAGTCAATGGAGATATTGCCTGAAGTTGGCAGTTCTAGACCTGCGACCATTCGAAGCAATGTGCTTTTCCCGCATCCTGAAGGGCCCACTAAAACTACAAACTCACCCGACTTAATTGAGAGAGAGACCTCTTGAAGGACCTCCACCTCTCCAAAACACTTTCTAACCTTATCAATCTCAACACTAGCCATCTTCTACTCCCCCTGATCTCTTCTCGGGTTTTCCTTTACCCTTTTACACAACAAGCTACAATTCACGAGATGAGTATTTTACTATTAATCCTAGGATTGTTTCCATTAACTTCTTGGCCAGTCTCTGAGAAGACTTTTTTAATCGAATCTTAGGCCCCTCAAACGTCTTAGGTGGAGCCCCTTTGACCGTGGTGGCAGAGGACTTCAGCCTCTATGGCTTAGAAGGCGTCCCCAGTGTTATGTTTACTCTAGGAACCCTAAGCCATTCCGCTTGAAAAAATACCAAGAAAGGGGAATCATCCCCTCCCTTCATTCAGCTTTCTATTTTCCTAGTCCTGAGGAGTCTCTTAAAGTAGCCATTCAAGCTACAGCTGAAAGTGTTATTGAACTTTTATTCTCGATAAAGAGAACTAATTAATCATGAATGGATTTATAAACTTTTAAAGGCAAAAAAAAGGCCAGCTAAAAGCTGGCCTTCTCAACAATCTCAACAAAGATTACGCTGTTAACTGTTTGTTAACTAGCTTTGTCATTTCAAACATAGAAACAACAGCTTTGCCTTTGAAAATATTTTTCAAAATTTCATCAGCTTTGATGTTTCTTTTGTTTTTAGGATCTTGAAGATTGTGCTTCTTAATATAAAGCCACAATTTCTTGATCACTTGTGTACGTGGAAGTGGCTTTGCACCGACGATTTCAGCAAGTGCTGCACTTGGTTTTAAAGGAGCCATGAAAGCCGCATTTGGCTTACGCTTTCCAGCTGGCTTTTTTGTTACTTTTTTAACAGTTGTTTTTTTAGCAGCTGTTTTTTTAGTTGTTGTTTTCGTTGTTTTCTTCATTTTACCCCCGAAAAGTTAGCGTTGAACTGCAACTACAGGGTAATGGTAAGCGCATTTTTAAAAAAAGTACAAACAAAATTTATCTTTTTTTTACTTTTTTTACATTTTCTCCCTCGAGGACTTTCTTATTTTTACTGTTTCCCCCTCTGAAATCGCCCTGTTTCCGCTGTACAAACTCACTTTTCCTTGCAATTTCCCCTCTAAAATCACCCTATTCTCCCTGAGTAAATTCACTTTTTATTAAAATCCCCCCCTTGAAATTGCATTTTTATCCTTTAACTCTATTTCAAAAAACCCACAAAAGCTCTCTGCGCCTATGTTCGCCAGAAAAATCTCAACTATTATGCTTCTCATTTTATCAAGAGAGTAAATGAATATACTTGGCACCCTATACTGTTCGCGGCTTCATAACTCACCACAAACAACTTAAACACTTAAATGTTTTTTTATTAACTATGGTTACTTTAAAACGAAGTGGAATGCCCAACCAGTCCCACGCTATCAGTGTAAAGCCTGTAAAAAAACTTTCTGCAACCACACAAAGACGAATGGCTATAGTGATGGAAGTCACTCACAGAACCATTGTTAGAAAATTCCTATTCATGGCTTGGCAAGCAAGTCTTGAACATAATCGAGTCATAGAGGCTTAAGCCCTTATCCATTGCTTTGGCCGTTCGTGGTAAGGATGATCAAAATATTGATGCTCAGGTAGCAGAAATGAATTACAAGGGGCACCTGGCCCTGATTTCACAGTACAAATAGGGCTTTAGAAAGGATAATCGCGATATCGCTAGAGAGAACGTGTTATCGATGGGAAAAGCCTGTTCTCGTAAGAGCATTCTAATCGTAAGGGATAAAAAAACTGATTATCCCGCTGCCGTCTCTAAGTGGGTTCCGCACAGTAAGATTCATCAAGTGAAATAAGTTGAAAGATTACCTAGCAAAGTAAGTGTCTACAGAAAAAAAATGACGCACTTTTCACCTTAGACTATACCGCAGCGAAAATCAGATATGATATTTTCAGAATAATGCGAAAAGTTTGGGTAACCATAAAAAAAGAGCTAAGAGGCTTCAAGCCCTCTTAGCTCTCTATATTACCTTTAGGGTACCAATATTTGTGATTACTTTGGGGCCACCCATCCTGCATAGTACTCAAGGACATTCAGAAAAGGTTTTGCTACAGAAGGCACAAAGACCCCAGGAGTGGAAAGTAACTGATCTGGGCTGAAGTATTTTCCGTAAAGTATTTGGTTACGATCATGCCCATGGGTCATTACAGTTCCGTTAAGTGAGAATCCAGCATAAAGTCCAGTACCAGATGAATAAACAAGCACATGAGCCATAGGGGCCACATTAGTTCCAACACCTTGACCCAATGGACCTGCAGCCACACTTAAATCAATTCCAAACTGCAAAGAACCTCTATTCAGCATCTGGCGAGAATAAGGGCTCATAAATAAAAGGACGTTGTCCACCACCTGTCCCCCAATAAGAAGGCCAAAACTTACTCCCCCGGTATTTAAAAAGGAGGGAACGCTCCAGCCGCCATTAAGCCTGCAACTCACAAGCCCAGTACTTCCTTCGCCTCCAAAAATAAAACCTGCTTTTACATTTCTCATGACGGCGATACATTGAGCCTGATCCAAAAGATACTTGGGAATTGAATATCTAGATGACATTCGATCCACTAAAATCTGACGAGAAATTGCGACTCTTCGTTCAACATTGAAAGCTTGAGCTGAGGTTGAAACAGCCCCTAAAACAACCATTCCAAACATGAATCCTTTTAATAACTTCACACGACACTCCTAAAGCTAAAAGTTAATAGTCATGGCTATATAATCAAATTTTATGCTTCGCGGCAAGTTCAATATCTAGCTGCAGAGCGCTATAAACCTATTGCTACCTTAGACGTTTTATAGTAAGTCCTCGAACTATAAATCAGGAGACAGTAATGAACTATTTTCTACGTTTCATTGGAGTAACCCTATTATCAATCGGGCTTTTTCTTAGTGTTTCCACCCCAACTCACGCCACTGAAGACACAGAGGTCGAAGCTATTCCCTCCTCAAATAGAGACTTTGAAGATACAGAAGTTGAAGGTGCCGAATCTCGGCATGGATATTCGATGTGGAGATGCGATGCATGGCCCATATCAGGCCCATGGGTAAGCTTCTATTGGGTTCACTCTAATATTTATATAGCTCAAAGAAATGCTGTCAGGGTCTGCAACTCCCAAACATTCCAGCCCTGCATTTATCAATGTTACTTACTTCAGTACTGGTAAAAATTAACGAATTCCTAATTCCTTTATTTTAAGCTGAAGTCCCTTTCGGCTTATATTGAGTTTTCTTGCAGCTTGAGTCACATTGTTATGAGTCTCTAAAAGAGCCTCTTCAATCGCTTTTTTCTCAATCCGGCGTGTAGCGTCCTTAACCAACTCTTTTAGAGAGCCTCCATAGCCCCCCTGTCGCTCCACAAACCTCTGCTCCTCAAACTCTAGAATCTCATCGGGTAACTGTTCTGGAGTCACCATTCCACCTTTGTTCAACACCATAACTCGTTCAATCACGTTTTCTAACTGACGTATATTTCCCGGCCAAGGATACTGCATTAAAAGCTCTAAAGTCTCAGGCTGCATTATCAGCGCTGGTTTTTTCATGCGATCACTCATCTTCTGGAGAAAAAATGCGGTCAGTCTAGGAATATCCTCAAGACGTTCTCTTAAAGGGGGAAGCTCCAGTGGAACCACATTAAGACGATAAAACAGATCTCTTCTAAAGTTTCCCTCTCTAACCTCTTTTTCAAGCTCTCGATTAGTCGCAGCGATAAGCCTAACATCCACGGTGTGAGTTCTAAGCCCCCCAACTCTCTCAAAACTTCTTTCCTGAAGAACTCGAAGAAGCTTTACCTGCATCTCAACACTCATCTCTCCAATTTCATCCAAAAAAAGAGTTCCTTTATCGGCCAACTCAAATCTTCCGGGTTTTGAACTAACGGCCCCAGTAAAAGCCCCTCTCTCATGACCGAAAAGTTCACTTTCCATTAAATTATCGGGTATCGCAGCACAATTAATTTTAATAAACGGATTTGAGGCGCGTGAACTTTTCTCGTGAATAGCTGCGGCAATGAGTTCTTTGCCAGTTCCACTCTCTCCAAGAATCAAAACTGTAGAATCACTCACTGCAATTTTATCTAGCATTCCATAGAGCTTAAGCATTTTAGAAGTCTCCCCAATCATGGGAATCGGACTTCCAGCAGTTTTCCAATTCTTCAATTCCTCACTCTGAAACTTGTAAGCCAACACGGCTTTCTTTATCACTCGAACCAATTCTGCTCGATCAAAAGGCTTACTTAAATAATCAAACGCCCCTTGTTTCATCGCATCCACTGCTGAGTCGATAGTGCCATGAGCGGTTAAGATAATCACTGGAACTGAGAGTTGTTCATCGCGAACCCACTTTAACAACTGCAACCCATCTTCACGGGTTAGCCTCAAATCAGAAAGTACCGCCTGAATTTTTTCTGTTTTTAGTTTTTCTTTAGCCTCAGCAATAGTTGCCACCTTGTGAACACAATAACCTTCTGCTTCCAACATCGCTGAAAGAATTTTTCTAATATTAAGCTCATCATCTAGAACTAAAACTTCAGCACTCATAGAGGCCTCTCCTGTAGAGATTCTAATTCCAACCTAGAACCTGATATTGATCTTTTAATCGGAAGATGAAGAACAAAGGTTGTCCCTTGCCCTAATTTAGATTTAACCTGAATAGTTCCGCTCATTGATTCGACCAATTGACGACAAATAGCAAGCCCAAGACCCGAACCTTTGGGTTTCGTTGTAAAAAAAGGAATGAATAGGCGCCGCTGAGTTTCAGCGTCAATTCCTGGACCATTATCCTTAACTTCGATTTCCAGGTGTTCTTCAGGGGAACTAATATTTTCAGTTTTCCAACCCTCCCACACCTTGAAAAGAGGAATAGAATCCAATGAAAAAAATCTTTTTCCTCTAATTCGTTTTAGACGCACCTTGAGTGAGGACCGATCTGTCCCATCCATAGCCTGAACAGAATTAAGAAATAAATTCAAAAGAATCTGCTTTAATACTTCGGGATCCATCTCAACTTGAAAACCTTTCTCTTCGGATTCAATTTCAAACTGAACTCGAGTTCCAGTTAGAACCAGTTGAGCTGTATGCTCTATCACTTTAAGAGGATCACAATTTCCATAAGGCTGAAATTTTCTAGGTTTCGCATAATCAAGGAACTTAGTCACCACAGTCGATAAACGCTGTGTCTCATCGATAATAATCTGTAAAAACTCGTTAGAAGACTTATTATCCGATTGCTGATCCTTCAAAAGCTCAGCGGCCCCTTTAATGGCCCCCAGAGGATTCTTAATTTCATGAGCTAATCCGGCCGCCATTTCTCCCACCGCAGCCAACTTGTCACGGTCTTTTAAATAATCAAAAGTTTGAGCGTTTTTTAAGAGAAATCCAAGTTGTCGAGCCACAGGAATAAAAACTCGCATCTCTTCATTCGAGAGAATAATACGTTCCCCCGCACGAACTGCACAAAAAGCAATCGGCTTAGAATCATAGGTAATGGGAATAACAAAATCGGCGCCCAAAGTTCTCATCGTCTCAAGACAGGTTTCACAGAACTTCTGTGCGGAAGAAGAGCGAAAGAAGTCTCGATCATTTTCGATGGTTTCAAGTACGAAGGGACGTCCCCTTCGAAGAGCCATATACTCGACTAAAGCATTAGAAGAAGGGAGCTCCTCAAGAGCCTCTTGGGTCGAAAGAGAGATCCTGCTATAGCTAAGCCCGTCCTTTTCTAAAAGAAATAAGCTGCAAGCTTCAACGCCAAGGCATTTTTTTAAGATCGTTTGAATTCTTCGAGAGAGCTCTACAGCTTCAAAAGTCCCTACTAGATTTTCAAGAAACTCATTAAGTTCCTTTTCAAGCAGTAAATATTTTCTCAAAAACAGTCGCCGAGTCCCTCGAGTAATCACACGTTTCAGCGGTTCAAATAAAATCATAATCACAAATGATGCAATAAAAGTATTAAAATAAAACAATCCCGATTGATCACCTACCCAGCTAACTAAGGTCGAATAAATAACAGTAAGAACAAGGGCAATTCCGCCAAATAAGGTCAATTTGGTAAAAACCTCTTGTGAGGTCATAACCTCTTTCTGAATAAAAATATGAAAAACAAAAATGGAGTAAAGCACCCGAGCTAAAGTCCCTAGGGGAGGCATCTGCTCTATGCCAGAGTAATGAATCGCATTAGTAACGAAGGCTGACAATGCCACTACACCTCCAAGCGCGGCAAAATGCAGTCTCATCTTTTCTCGGGGCAGCTTCACTATCCCACTAGCTCTATCCAAGGTTAATAGAAAAACTACAAAAGGAACCAGCAGTAAGGCATGGGCTGCAAAATTAAAGGAAGATTCATACCGCGTGTAAGTGGGAAAGGACATGAACAACAAAACAACGGCTAGAAAAGGGATATAAAAAGCGATCCACTTATTGAGTATCTTATCTTTAGCCCCTAGAAGCTCTTTTCCAAAAACCAATAACGGAAGCCCGATAAGCAAAGTGATAAAAGTATGCCACGAGGTCTTGATCCAAGTTTCATATGCGCTAAATCCCTGCAATGTTCCGATAGAATCATGAAGGGTTAAAGAGGCCATTAGGGCCGTAAAAGATAAGGTAAGCCTACTTCGAAAATTTCGAAGCACTGCAGCAACCCCTAAGGAGACAGAGACAAAGGCGGCTATGATTAAACATATAGTTTCAATTCGCATACTAACTAACTTATTTTATAGTATTTTATTTTACTCATAGCTACCACGGCTCGATTTTTTAATCAAAGAATCGTGTTGGAATTTCCCACTGACAGATTCAACTCTTTTATTAAGAATCATTCTGTCACAGAGCGTTTGAGTTTTATGAGAATGTCCCGCATAATTAAGAGGTAACGCAATTCGTTTTAGCTTGCCACTCTACCATCCGAACCCATCAAAGAAACAAGGAAGTCTGAATTGGGACTTTTTAAAAGAGAATTGATTGTACCTTCCCCTTCAATAGGCTCAAGTGCAACCCTCAATCTGCCCAATCGAAATCTGACGGCTGTTCCCTCGACATCGAAAGCTATTTGGGCTATCGGAGGCGGAAAGGGGGGGGTCGGGAAGACATTGCTTACTTCAAACTTAGCTGTATTCCTAAGTTGGCTAAATAAGAAAGTAGTTGTAATTGACATGGACTTAGGTGGAGCCAATCTCCATACGAGCTTAGGAGTCAGCAATCCAACTCAGACTCTAAGCGACCTTCTCTATAAAAGAGTAGATGATCCCAATTTACTCTTACAGCCCACCTCATTTAAAAATCTATCTTTGATCTCTGGAGCCCATGATCCCACGAGTATCGCTAACATGCCCCATGTTCAAAAGACTCGACTTAGCCGAAAGTTTCGGGAGATTGATGCCGACTTCATCCTTTTGGACCTAGGGGCAGGAACCACTCACAACACCCTAGATTTTTTCCTTTTAGCCGATCAAAAAATTATCGTGGTCACTCCTGAACCTACCAGCGTGGAAAACGCCTATCGTTTTATTAAGGCCGCCTTCTACCGAATGCTAAGATCTGTAACCCCCACCCCTTACGTTCGACAACTCATAGAACAGGCCATGGATGAAAAAAACACACGTGGAATCTCATCCCCTCGACAGTTATTAAACGAAGTCGCAAGGCTCTCTCCAAGCGATGGGGAAGAGCTGAAAAACAAAATGGATTCATTCACTTTCTCTCTAATTGTAAATCAAGTTCGAGCCAAAACTGAGGGGGACATCGGCAAATCTATTCAGATCGTCTGTGAACGATACTTTGGAATGAACGTTGATTATGCCGGTTTTATTCCCTATGATAATTCTGTTTGGCAATCGATTCGAAAAAGAGTTCCTTTTTTAATTGATGCCCCCAACAGCACAGCGGTAACTCATCTAGAGGATGTTTTAAGAAATATTTTAAAATCCCAAGTTAAGAAATAATCTCCTATGAGCAAACTCAACTCTGAAGAAACTCTCTATGACATCTTACGAATTAGCCCCCGAGCTACATTCTCTGAAATTACATCTGCCTACCATACTGCCAAAAACGCCTTTTCGAAAGACTCTCTAGCCACCTATTCCTTAATGCCTGAAGAGGATTCTGCGGCCTTTTTAACTCAGCTAGAGACAGCTTACATGACCTTAACCAATCCTGATAAACGAAGAGCCTACGATAATCGTTTGGCCTCTGGCGGGACTATTCAAGAAGAGGCGTCTATGACCCATACACAACCCACTCTCCAGAGTTCATTGTCCACTGCTCCTCCCATAAATATTCCCACCCAACCTCAAATAGAAACTAATTTTTCAGATTCGACTCTTATAATTGGTCTTAATTTAGTTCAAATTCGAGAGAGTAAGGGGCTTACTTTAAGTGATGTGTCTCGCATTACAAAGATTCCTATTCGTTATTTAAAAGCTCTCGAAGAATATGACTCTAAGGCTTTGCCCGCCAAGGTCTACATTCAAGGTTTTTTGAGAAATCTGGTACAACTCTATCGACTGGACCCAAAAAACACAGTATCTAGCTATATGGAACAACTGGAAAAACTCTCTGGATCCTCGCAAACTTGAAATTAAATTACTCTTCTACAACTACTACCCGACTCGACTCATTTCTTTCAGAAAAAGCTGAAAAAAGCCGTTCATTCATCCAGGAACAAATTAAAAACGGGAAGGTCTCGGTTAATGAAACTCTCTGTCTTAAATCCAGCCATCGATTAAAGCCCCAGGATTCAGTTTCAATTGAATTAACCGAAGAGATTATTCCAAGTTATCTCACGCCAACTCCGGGCTCTCTTGATATTTTATTTGAAGATGAATTTCTGTTAGCTATCAATAAGTCAGCTGGAGTGATCGTTCATCCCGGCGCAGGACAAAAAGAAAACACCCTAGTTCATCATCTTCTCCATTATTTAAAGACTTCTGAGTTCAGCACACTTTCCCAAGAACGACCCGGCATTGTACATCGCTTAGATCAAGGGACTACCGGTGTTTTACTTGTCGCTAAAACCGAAAAGACTCAAATTCTTCTTTCAGAAATGTTCAAGAATCGCTCGATAAAAAAAAGCTACCAAGCTATCACCTGGGGAAGAATGAACCTATCAGGCACTATGAATTCAGCCATAGGCCGAGATCGTAGAGATCGCAAAAAAATGAGCTCTCGAACTCAAAAAGCACGACCCGCAATCACCCAATGGAGGTCTTTAGATAGGTTTCGTCACTTCACTCATGTAGCCTTGTTCCCTCATACGGGACGAACCCATCAACTCCGAGTCCATCTATCCGAAAACCATTTTCCGATTGTAGGAGATCCCACCTATGGTCGAGGACGAACTAAAGGAAGTCTCATCCCTCAAGAACTCACCCATTGGATTTCACTTTTAGACCACACACTTCTTCATGCCTATTCCCTGGAATTTACTCATCCCAAAACTGAAAAACCCCTAACTATCTCAGCTCCCCTTCCAGTCGACTTTTCTATTTTTTTAAAACTCCTTAAGGATTATGACCCATGCCTCGATTGAAACATATTGAATATGCTTTTGTTACAGAACCCAAAGGATTAACTCGACCTCTTTACAAACAGGTTCATGGAAATGCTTTAATGGAAGTTACCGAAAGAAATCTAAGTGAGCTTTATCAAAATGCTCCAGAGGCCGACGGGGCCTTTACCTCAGTTTCAAACCTAAAACTATCGGTCTTTACTGCCGATTGCCTGCCTTTGCTTTTTTTTACTGAAGATCCAAAAGGCCCCATTGCATCGGTTCATTGCGGATGGAGAGGAGCTCTTCAATCCATCGTAAGTACATTTGAGGATCTGTGGATAGATTACCAAAACCAGATTCACGTGATCCTTGGCCCCTGTTTAGAGCCCTGTTGTTTCGAGGTAAAAGAGGACCTGATTACAAACTTTAAATCCAGAGATCACAATATTGAACCCTATCTGATCCACAGAGATGGACACCTGTTTTTTCATATGAGTTCATTTGTAATCAAAGAACAGCTCACATTTATATCTAAAGAGAAGATCCACACAGAAGAACTACGATGCACTTATTGTTCAGTTCCTACATTACCATCTTATCGTAGAAACAAAGGCACCGATCCGAGAATTCGTGGGTGGATCTATAAAGTCGATTAATTCTTTTCACGTTTCATTAACACCGCATCTTTTTTACCTGCGTAGTATTTTCGTCGAAGTCCATATCTAGAAAACCCAGATTTCTCATAGAGTTTAATTGCAGCCCTATTTTCCAATTCCACTTCCAAAAAAGCTTTCTTTACCTGAAGAATATCCCATAGAAACTTAATAAGTGACTCTCCAGCCCCACGCCTACGAAACTCTTTTGCTACAGCAATAGATACGATATCTAGCTCCTCCAACACAAGAAGCCCTAAAAAATATCCAATAAGTCTATCTTGATAAAAAAGGCCCCAGCAGCTCCCAGATTCATGCGAAATAAAATACTGAAAATCTTTTTCACTCCAGACCTTATCGAATGAATATTGGGCTATCTCGATAATGCTCTTGATATCTTGGGAATTTAAAACGCGCAGTGTAACTTCTATTAACTGTCCAGAAGCATCGTGACTTCGTATTTGTCTTTTAAAGATTTTATCCATTCCTCTAAATTTTTTTGAACCGCCTGTTTTTTTAACAGGACAACTATAGTTGGCTTCAGATTCTCATAACTCCGACCCCGAAACTGAGCTTCATTACGCTTGAAATATTTCTGAACCTCATCCTCAGTAATAACCGGAGTCACCGTCTCAATCTTTAACTGAACAAATCTATCAGCACTGAGAGTCTTTGCTATTTTTTTTAAAATCTCTGCATCGGTCTGGCTATAATGCTTCTTAATAAGCTCTAGTCCTTTAGCCTTTCCCTTTTTATCCTTAAACCACCGATCAACCTCATTTTGAACATTAATTTCTTTCTGAATACTTTTCATTTCGGCGAAAACCATCTCTTCAAAGACAATTTTTTGTATCGTTTTTTTTAGTTCATCCCCTTCTTCTTCTAAAACCACAGGTTCTAAACCAGTTTTTAATCGCTGAAGAGCTTTAAAGATAAACGCATCTTGAACTGTAACTACTTTTTTATTGATAATCGCCGCAGTCCCATTCATAAGCTTCCCAGGATCCTGGGCTAAGCTCGTTACAGACCCTAAAATAACAAGACAGTTAAGGAACCAGTTTCTAAAGAGTCTCATTAAGCAATAACCGCTATAGCTTCAATTTCAACCTGAACACCCTTCGGAAGTTTTCCCACTTCAACGGTCGCTCTAGCGGGATATGGAGTTCTCATGTACTTGGCGTAAACTTCATTAAACCTAGGAAACTCACTCATCTGAGTTAAAAATACAGTTGTCTTTACAACATGCTCAAGACCTAAGTTCTGAGAGGCTAAAATAGAGGTTAGGTTTTTCATTACCTGTTCAGTCTGTTCCTCAATGGTGCCCCCTACGACTGTTCCAGTTTTGGGATCTAACGGAATCTGTCCTGAGATAAAAATAAATCCACCGGCTTTAATAGCTTGAGAATAGGGCCCAATAGCTTGAGGAGCCTCCAAAGTTGAAATGACCTCTTTTTTCATTCTGACTCCTTACGTTCAAAGGATATTTGAACATTTACTTTGTGTTTTTCCATGAACTTTGTGATCTCTTGAGAAAGATCGATCTTCCCTAAAACCCGTCCAAACTCTTTTGCGAGAAGAGCATAAAAATCATCTTTTTTCTTTCCGATACTTTCAAGAACCAAACTCACCAATTCTTTGGGAAGCTTCTTGTCTTTTAGATAGGAACGCACAGAATCCTCAGTCATAAAAATAGTGGCCAATCCGGTTAAGGTGAGCTCCTTCATCATCTCACTCCACCACGGTTTCTCTGAGCCCTTATCGGTCTCTTTTTCATCTTCTGAGGTGCCTTTTAATTCTTCCTGAGCCATTGAGTCCCCCTTCTCTAATCTTTAACGAGCTCTTTAGCTCTGGTTTCAAAACTATCAAACATTTTTGGCAGATTAACTTCAGTCAATTTTTTTGAAATCCAAGATGGAATTAAAAAAACAACCGCCACATCTAATTCATAATGGACCTCAGTCTCTTGAGGTCCCTTGGATTGCAAAACCCATCGTCCTTCATTTTTCTTAAAAAAATCGCTCTCAAGGAGCTTCCATTGGATCTCTTGGTTTCCATTTATTTTAAATTCAAGAGTGTAGACAAATTTTTTCACTACTTCGATTTCAAATTGAACCAGAACGGTTTTAGGATCCGGTTTTTTGACTACTTTAGCCCCGACCACCTCGCCTAAAAAATCGGGGTACTTTTCAAATTCAGTAATAGCCTGAAAGAGTGCCTCAAGGGGCACCGACATCAGTTTATCTCGAAAGACTGCAGCCATAATTTTTTACCAACCGTACCGAGGTTTATGATCAAAATAATGCATTGTCTTAATTTCACGGATAGTCATTGTTTCCGATCTCATTACAATTGAATGGGTATGAGCTCCGCCACCGAAGTATCTAACCCCACTAAGATAACTCCCATTGGTAATCCCGGTCGCAATAAACATCACATTACCACGGGCCAACTCTTCTATTCCGTAAACTCTATTCTCATCTTTGATACCCATCGCTTTAGCGCGTACTCTTTCCTGATCGTTTCTAAACTTTAATATGCCCTGCATATCTCCACCAAGGCACTTAAGAGCGGCAGCAGCAATCACACCTTCAGGAGCCCCCCCAATCCCCATCAGAGCATCAATACCCGTTTCCTCTTGAGCTGCTGCAATGGCAGCAGAAACATCGCCATCACCAATTAATCGAATTCTACAGCCTGCAGCTCGTACCTCAGCAATAAGGTCAGCGTGTCGGGGTCTATCTAGAATAATCACCATGAGATCTCCGATGCTTTTATTAGTGGCCTTTGCGATCTCTTTTAAATTCCAGCTAGGACTCTTAGTAATATCAATAGCCCCCTTAGCCTGAGCCCCTACCGCAATTTTATCCATATAGGTATCGGGAGCATGAAGAAAATTACCCTCTTCAGCCGCAGCAATAACTGAGAGAGCTTCGCTTCTTCCTAATGCGGTAATGGTAGTTCCTTCTAGCGGATCGCAGGCGATATCGATGTTGGGCCCTTCTCCACCACCTACCTGCTCTCCAATGTAAAGCATAGGGGCTTCATCTCGTTCCCCTTCCCCAATCTTAATAGTTCCACAAAACCTGATAGAATCAAAAGCCTTCCTCATGGACTCCACAGCAGCATGATCGGCTGCTTTTTCATCGCCTCGACCAATCCAACGGCCTACGCTTAGAGCGGCGGCTTCAGTCACTCTGACAAATTCCAAGGCTAAATTTCTATCCATAAGTACTCCTTTTGAGATGGGAGAAAGGTAGCACAGAAACCTCTAAAGTGAAATGGCGCCTATTATAGCGCTAACCAGTTAACCCAGTACCAGATCGGTAAGTTGATTTTGGGTAGCAAAGGGTTAACGGATGAGTTCTAGGGTTCAACGGACAGCTGATTTCTAGAAGAGAGAAGAGAAAAGCATTCTATTCCTTCAGATAAAACGTTTTCTCGCGGAGTGGTATGACATTAAAAGAAGAGTAGCCTAGTTTGCGGCCATGGCATCAGAAGTCGAAAAGGACCTTAAAAAACTTTACGCAGACCGTTTAAAGGATAGACGGCAAAGTAAAACAAGAAGAAGGCTCCGTGCCGAAGCAAGCCCTCAAGCTCTAACTCAGCTTCTTCCTATCTATTTTGATAAAAGCCCTCAGACACTCTCAAAGATCGAAGAAACGCGTGCTTTAATATCCTGGGAAAAATATGTGGGGGAGTCCGCAGCCTCTCAATCTCAGGCTGTAAGATTAAGAGCTGGCACCTTGACCGTTAAGGTCCTAAGCCCTATCTGGATGCAGCAACTCTCTTTATTTAAAGATAGAATATTAAAACATTATCGGAGAGATTTCCCCAACTTAAAGATCAGGAATATTTTTTTTACTAGTTAGTTGCAGTGACGCCCGTACTTCCAAACCCACCCGCCCCACGCTCAGTTGCATTGAGACTTTCAACTTCCTGCCATTGAATCTGGTCAACTTTCTGTAGCACTAACTGGGCAATTCGATCCTGAGAAGCAATTTCAACGTTTTCATTTCCCAAATTGATCACAAGAACTTTAACTTCACCTCGATAATCACTGTCGATGGTTCCGGGAGCATTAACGACTGTAAGTCCCTTTTTAAAAGCCAATCCGCTTCTGGGTCTAACTTGAATTTCGTAGCCTTCAGGAATCTCAACACTCAAACCTGTAGGAACCGCAAATCTCTCTCCAGGCTTAATAACTAGAGAGGCCTCCAAACAGGCGTGAGCATCACAACCCGCAGCCCCCATCGACATATAAGAAGGAATTAATGCCTGTTTATTTAGTTTAATAACCTTAACTTTAATCATGAAAATATCGAGACCTCTTTTTGTTTAGGTTTAACACGAGATAATGTCACCGTGCTTTCTTTAGACGGATTAAAAATTCTTTTCGCAACAGCTTGAACCTGTTCCACTGTTACATTTTTAATTTCATGCACAATCTCTTCGGGCGTAAAATGTCTTCCAAAAAACACTTCATTTCTTCCCAAACTCTCTTGGCGAGATTCCATATGTTCTGAACCCAACACAATAGAACCTTTGATTTGATTTTTTATCGAATTCAACGCCTCTAGCGAAATGGGAACGCTCGAGACTTCACAAATCTCTTTACCTAATATTTTTAAACATTGCCCTAGAGATTTCGGTTTTAAAGTAAGATAAATCGCACAGAGCCCTGTCTGGGCAAAAGAGATAAAATCACAGTCTACATTGTAGGCCAATCCTGCCTTTTCTCTTATTTCTTGGAATAATCGACTACTCATTCCCCCGCCCAAATAGACATTAAGAACTAAAGCAGCATATCTGTCAGGATCATGCATCGACAATCCATCAAATCCTACAATCAAATGCAATTGATCGGTCTCCATAATCGTTTTTTTGTGAATCGCATGATAGAGAACTTTCTGATTTAGCTTTGGAATCACACTCCTTGTTTCGCGATACGCAAATAACTCTTCACACTTTTCAATAATCTGTTGAGGGTGAATATAGCCCGCCACACTAATAACCATATTACTAGGGTGATAATATTTCTTAAACACCTTAAGGGCGGTAGCTCTATTAAAGCTCGTAATGGTAGACTTACTTCCAATGACGGGTTGACCTAGCGGCTGGTTTTTCCACACATTCCTAAAAAAAACATCGTAAATCTGATCATCGGGAGACTCTTCGATCATTGAAAGCTCCTGAAGCAGAACTCTCTTTTCACTTTCGATTTCTTGTTTTGGAAATGTGGGTTTAAGAGTGAGATCACTTAAGACATCTAGGGCAATATCGATATGTTCACTGAGAACGGTAGCGTGATAACAGGTGACTTCCCGATCAGTGAAAGCATTTAAATCCCCCCCTAGGGACTCTAGAATGGTGGCAATTTCAAGGTTTGAGCGCTTCTCAGTCCCCTTGAACACCATATGTTCCAGAAAGTGGCTGACCCCATTAAATGATTGGGTTTCGGCTCCACTGCCTACTTTAACCCAAACGCCCACTGAAACAGAACGAACAGATTCATTTCGCTCCATTACAAGCGTTGCGCCGTTTTTTAAACGAACTTTACTATATTGAGCTGGACGATGCTGAGCTGGCACTACCAGTCCCCCTGTCTTAAAGAAGGGGTTCCCCTACTACTACAGGGCTAACCGACTAATCCTCATCATCCCGACCGTATCTGCCACCACGATCTTCATCCATGAAGTCAGCGTTAAATCCACGATCATCGGGTTCTCTTCGATAGCCTCTATCTTCACGATCCCTACCTCCGCGGTCTTCACGAGCTGCATAGCCACGATCTTGTCTTGGACCACGATCTTGTCGCTCTGGACGATCTTGTCTTGGACCACGATCTTGTCGCTCTGGACGATCTTGTCTTGGACCACGATCTCCTCGGTCTCCGCCTTGGAACCTATCTCGGTCGGGCTCTCTATCACGATTATCTCTCGCCTCTCTAGGCCCTCTTCCACCCCGATCTCCGCCTCTATCTCGTTCGGAATGTTCGCGTCTAGGACCTCGATCACCTCGGTCTGGGCCTCGGAATCTATCTCTGTCCCCTCCGCGATCACGATCTCTGCCTCTATCACCTCGATCGGATCTAGCGTCAATACGATTTCCGCGATCTTCATCACTCGGATGGTCTTCAGAAGGAGAACCTTCAGCTCTTGGGGTTGGGGCTACTGCAGGTGGTGCCTCTTTAGTTAGAAGTGCTTTACGTGAAAGTCTAATTTTTCCAGAGGGATCAACTTCAAGACATTTAACTTGAATGATATCTCCCATTTTAACCACGTCTTCAACTTGACGAACTCTAAAGTGCTCTAGTTCAGAGATATGACAGAGCCCTTCGGTCCCAGGAATAATTTCAACGAAAGCACCGAAATCTGCGATTCGGGTAATCTTCCCTTCATAAACCTTTCCAGCTTCAGGCTCCTCAACAATCTGATTAATGATATCAATTGCTTTTTGAGCACTGGTTTCATCGGCAGACGCAATATGAATGGTTCCGTCGTCCTCGATATCAATCTTAACTCCAGTTCTCTCAATAATGCTTCGAATAACTTTACCACCCGAACCGATAACTTCTCTGACTTTGTCCTGTTTTACCTTCACGGTAAAGATGCGAGGAGCATATTTTGAGAAGTTAGAACGAGCCTCAGTTAAGGCTTCTGCCATCTTAGTAAGAATATGAAGTCGACCTTCTCTAGCTTGCGCTAAGGCACTCTCCATAATTTCGCGACTGACTCCACCGATTTTTAAATCCATTTGGAAAGCCGTAACACCATCGGCAGTACCACAGACTTTAAAATCCATATCGCCTAAATGGTCTTCATCGCCAAGGATATCTGAAAGAACAGCAATTTTGTCGCCCTCTTTAATTAATCCCATCGCAACCCCAGCCACTGGCTTAGGCACAGGAACCCCGGCATCCATTAGCGCTAAGGAACCACTGCAGACAGTAGCCATGGACGAACTTCCGTTAGATTCCAATACTTCGGATACAATTCTCACCGTATATGGGAACTTTTCTTTGGGGGGAATGACAAAAGCAAGAGCTCTCTCAGCTAAAAATCCGTGTCCAATCTCTCTTCTTCCTGGCGGACGAAGAGGTCTAGCTTCACCTACCGAGAAGGGAGGAAAGTTATAGTGGAGTAGAAAACTTTTGTTATACACGCCACTAATAGAATCAATCTTTTGCTCATCATCAGCAGTTCCTAGAGTCACAGTAGCTAATACCTGGGTTTCGCCACGGGTAAACAGTGCTGAACCGTGAACTCGAGGTAATAAACCTGTTTCACAAGTGATCGGACGAATTTCATTAAAAGGTCTTCCGTCGATACGAGCTTTAGTATTAACCGTTTTTTCTCTGGCGTAAGCTGCTTTAACCTCTTCAAAATACAGCCCAACAAGTTTGTTTCGTTTTTTATCCTGGTCAGTCTTAGGTTCTTTAGTTGCGAACTTCTCAGTTACTTTTTTGCTAACTGTACTTAGAGCTTCATAGCGATTTAATTTTTCTTTAATCGCAAAAGCTTTTTCTAAATCACTCCAGCTAAACTTTCTGATTTCAGTTTTCAGAGCTTCATCACGAAGAGGCGTTTCATACTCACGCTTTTCTGTTCCAGCCTTAGCTTTCAATTCATCTTGAAGATCGAATACAATCTTCATTTCATTGTGAGCAAAATCTATAGCGTCCATCATCTCTTTTTCAGAGGCTTCTTTGGCGCTTCCTTCAACCATTACAACCCCGGTCTTAACACCAGAGACTAATAGGTCAATTTTGCTATTAACCATTTCCGCTGGAGGGGGATTAGCGACCCATTGGTCATTTAAATATCCCACTCTCAGAGTTCCCACTGGACCGTTAAAAGGAATATCAGAAATATGTAGAGCTGCACTGGCAGCAATTGAGGCTAAATAGTCAGGTTCGTTGACTCCATCCACTGAAAGAACAGTAGCCACGACGTTGGTCTCATAGAGGTAATCTTCAGGAAAAAGAGGTCGACAGGGTCGATCTATCAATCGAGCTGATAAAGTGGCTCGATCAGAAGGTTTTGCTTCTCGTTTAAAAAAGCCCCCTGGTAATCTTCCTGCCGAGTAATACTTTTCTTGAAAATCTACAGTCAAAGGAAAAAAGTCTTGGTTTTCTCCTAATTTGTGACTCGATACTACAGTGACTAGCACTACCGTTTCACCGCAAGTCGCTAAAACCGATGCATCCGCCTGTTTAGCTAACTTACCAGTTTGGAGCGTTAATACACGCCCCCCATAGTTGGCACTAACTTCGACGACACCCATTGTTGTCTCCCTTAATATTTTTTAAGAAAAATAGTCCTAAGCCGTAGGAAACTATTTTCTGATATTTAATCGCTCAATGAGCTTTTGATAGCGAGTGGAGTCTACTTTTTTTAAGTAGTCCAACTGACGCCGCCTGGAACTCACAAGCATTAGTAGACCACGTCGTGAATGATGGTCTTTCTTGTGAAACTTAAAATGTGGCGTCAAACTATTAATTCGCTCAGTTAAAAGTGCGACTTGTACTTCAGGCGATCCGGTATCACCGTCATGAAGTTTATGGTTTTTGATAAGCTCTGTCTTTTTTTCCTTTAATAGACTCAACGTTTATCCCTCTGTTATTCCTTTTAATTTAGGATGCTCATATCATTGTTAATTTGTCTTGGCAAATGGCTAGATTGAAACCTGTTTATTCCCTGCCCACCACCGCTCAATTCAGCCCTTTCGAAACTTCTAGAGTATTCCATCTCTCTCGGCTTTGTCGGTTTATGTGTTTGAACTGCGCTTTCAGAGCTCAATAATTTCACATAATTACGGTATCCTTGGGTTTTCCAGTCAGTTTGTTCATTTATCAATTGTTCAACCGTAAAACTATCATCCAAAGAAAACCCTCCACAACTAAGCCTTCGTAACTCCACTAGATGCCCCACCGTTTCGAGTTTTCTAGCTATTTCATCGGCCAAACTCCGAATGTAGGTCCCTTTGGAACAATGGACTTCGAACTTCAAAAATTGATTATCCAAAGACAAAAGTTTGAGTTCATATAACTGAACCGGAATGGATTCTCTAGGAATTGAGATGTTCTTTCGGGCTAGTTCATAGAGTCTAACCCCTTGAACCTTTTTCGCGCTAAACATCGGCGGAATTTGATGCCACTCTCCCTGAAAAGATTTAAGAACCGCCTCTACCTGCGCCTGGGTTAATGTGGGCACGGCAAGCGTTTCAACCACCTTTCCAGTACAATCCATGGAATCGGTAGATTCCCCCAACTTAATAACAGCTTGATAGCGCTTATCTGCATTAATAAGAGCGTTAGATAATTTAGTTGCTCGACCCGTCAAAAGGACCAAGACTCCAGTCGCAAAAGGATCCAATGTTCCCGCATGTCCGACCTTTTTGATTTTAACGAAATTTCTAACCTTTCGAACCACATCAAAACTTGAGGGTCCTACGGATTTATCGATAATTAAAACTGCTTCATCCATAAAAAATATTTTAGTTCCTGTTTATTCTCACTCTTCAGCTGACGGCTTAGCTCGCCCCTCAGTTTCAATAAGATGCAAAAGACGATTTAACTCTTCGTTATGATTATCCCTCTCAAAGCGTAACTCCGGAACACTTCTCAATTCTAGATTTTCTCCAACCATTTTCCTTAAATAGGGAGAGGCTTTTTTAAAGCCCTGAAGAGCTTCTTTTTCCTGCCATCCCGCCTCTACTTCATTTTTCGTGAAATACACACGAGCCACTTTAAGATCAGAGGACATTTGAACTTCCGTTACTACGATATTCTGAAGCCTAGGATCAGAGACCTGCTTCAACAACAGGCGGGCCAAAGTCTCTTGTATTAAAGAGCCCATCTGCTTAGTTCTTCGAGAACTCATACAACTACCACCCTACTAAATCTCAAAGAGAACTTTTTACTTCCTCTTTTAAGAAAGCCTCGAATTGATCTCCAAGTTTCAGATCATTAAAGTTCTCAAGCCCAATACCGCATTCGAATCCAGTCGCAACCTCTTTAACATCTTCTTTAAACCGCTTAAGGCTCGACAGCTTCCCTTCATAAACCACGCGATTATCTCTAAGAAGTCGCAAGTAGCATCCACGAGTTACCTTACCATCAATAACTGCACTACCGGCAATGGCTCCAATTTTCGGAATATTAAAGACGCTGCGGATCTCAGCTCTTCCGATAACACGTTCCTTAATCTCGGCAGACAGAAGACCTTCGGCCAATCTTTTAATATCCTCAAGAAGATCATAAATAATACTGTAGGTCTTAATCTGAACGCCTTCTTGTTCAGCCATTCGCTGCGCTTTAATATCAGGTCGAATATTGAATCCTAAAATAACAGCTTCACTAGCTGCAGCCAGCATCACGTCACTCTCGTTAATTCCACCGGTTCCTGTGTGAAGAATTTTTAACTTTACTTTCTCTGAAGTAAATTTATTTAAAGATTCTTTAAGGGCTTCGGTTGAGCCCGCAACATCTGCTTTAAGAATAATTCGCAGCTCCTTATCGGGACCTGCTGAAGCGTTCATCATATCTTCAAGAGTTAGTTTTGGCTTATTTTCTATAGCTTGTTGTTTAGCTTTTAGCATTCTAGCCTCAACAAGTTCTTTCGCTGATTTCTCATCCGTCATGACAAAAAACTCATCGCCGACAGCAGGAACGGCGGGTAAGCCAAGAATCTCAACTGGTTCACTAGGCAACGCCTCGGTAACTCTGGCCCCTTCAGGGTTTGTCATTGCACGAATTTTGCCGTAACACGTTCCAGAGACTAAATGGGTCCCCGTAACTAATTTTCCATGTTGAACTAAAACTGAAGCAATGGCTCCCCGGTTTTTATCCAAACGGGATTCAATCACGACACCTCGAGCTGGGGTATCATAATTAGCTTTAAGCTCCATCATTTCTGCCTGGAGAAGGATGTTATCTAAGAGTATATCAAGCCCTTTTCCTATCTTAGCAGAGACAGGAACATAGATTGTATCCCCACCCCATTCCTCAGGGGACAATCCATGGCCAGCTAGTGTTTGTTTAATACGATCAGGGTTTCCATCGGGAAGATCTATCTTATTCACCGCAACGATGATGGGAACATTCGCAGCTTTAGCGTGATTGATAGATTCTAACGTCTGAGGCATTACCCCATCTACAGCTGAAACCACTAAAATTACGATGTCAGTGACCTTGGCCCCTCGAGCTCTCATCGCAGTAAAGGCTTCATGGCCAGGAGTGTCCACAAAGGTAATTTTTCCCTTAGAGAGATTTACAGTATAGGCACCCACATGTTGTGTAATTCCACCTGCTTCGCCAGCAGCCACCTTAGTTTTCCTTATGGCATCAAGAAGCGAGGTTTTACCATGGTCAACATGCCCCATAATAGTCACCACAGGACCTCGAGATCTCATCTGGCCTTCTTCAACGGCTACCTGAGGAATAAACTCTTCCTCTTTGAATACATTTTGCTTAACTTCGAAACCTAGTTCTTGTGCTAAAAGCGAAGCGATATCATGATCGATATTTTCATTAATTGAAGCTGTCACACCCATACCCATCAATTTGGCAATGATGGCACCGGCTTTTTGGCTTACCTGTTTTGAAAACTCGCCTACAGCAATAGTGGCCCCCATCTCGACAACTCTTTTATGTTCGCTTGGAGTTGTAATTTGAGTTTTCATCGCAGGACGACTCACCGTTCCTTTCTTTCTCCTGGTTGAGTGAACCAATTCTCTTTTTAAGAAATCAGCACTCTTAAAAACGGTATTTTGTCGCTCAAGTAGACGGCGTTTTCCTTGCTCCTTAGCCACTTCTTGTGCTGCTACCGCAAAGTCCACTTCTTTAACACGTTTCGATAGAATTCCAGTAGAAGCAGGCCCCTGGGGCGTTACAGCAGGCTTTGCACCGGGAAGAGTTTTAACTGCAGGTGCTGGCTTTGAATCTCTTTTAATCTTCTCAATTTTGGGCCCCACCTTAGCTCCCAAATACTCCTCAGTCGCAACCTTTTTAATAATGGAGGGAAAGAACCTTTTAGGTCTAGGAGCAACCACTTCGACTACAGGTTTTGCCGCGATTACAATTTTTTCCTCTTCCGGTTTAGCCACTTCAACAATTGCTACCTCTACCGTACTTTCCTGAATTTGAATGAGCTCTTCCTGAATATCTTTTTCCACTTCGACAGTTTCAGTAGCAGTGATTTCAACCTCTGGAGATTCCTCTATTGGAACCATTATCTCCGAAACTTCTGCTATCGACTCGACAACTACAGGAGCACTGGGTTCTGCCTCAACCACAGGAGATTCTTCAACAGCCTTAGCTGAACGACGACGAATCACCGTGGTCCCAACTCGTTTCTCTGTCACTGCTGGTTTAGCAGGAACTGCCGAAACTGAGGTTTTGGTGAGCCCCTTATTTTTTCGATGATGCTCGCGAATCGTTCGAACCTCTTCAGTACCGAGAATACTCATCGTGTTTTTGACGTCAATACCTAGCCTTTGGGCAAGATCTACTAAATGCTGTCCATCCATGCTGAGTTCTTTTGAGAGTTCATATACTTTTAATTTAGTACTCATTCGTCCTTTATTTTTTAGGATTTATTTACATCCTCACCAGAAGCTTCCATGTTCGCATTAGCTTCAGTTTTTTCTTTTTCCTGAAGAGCTTTCATTTCAGCTTTTAATTGTTCATCTAAATTATTTTTACTTCGTTTTCCGCCGCTCATTTGAGTCGCTTTTGCAGCTTCAAACTGTTTCGCTTTAGCTTCGCTATACTTACCTGAAGCAATTAATTCTTTGGCTTTTCCTTGTACATCCTTAGCTTTTTCCTCATTAAATCCGGGAACCGTTGCAATGACTGCAACATCATTATTAGCCAACTGCTCAATGGTAAAACCATACTGATACAAGCTCTGAGCTAAAGTGTCGTTAACACCTTCAATAATTTTGAGAAGATCTTTAGCATCATCTTGTCGTTGAGCCATTTTAGTTTCAGATACGATATCCAACTTCCAGCCGGTTAACATTGAGGCCAGCTTCACGTTTTGACCCCGTTTTCCAATAGCTAAAGACAACTGACTGTCCTCCACCACGATATCCATTGAGTGATTATCCTCATCCACTCTTACTTTGATGACTTCAGCAGGGGATAATGCATTACACACAAATCGCGTTTCGTCCTCTTCCCACGGAACAATATCAATCTTTTCACCACGTAGTTCTTGAACTACATTTTGAACTCTTGAACCTTTAACTCCAACGCAGGCTCCTACGGGATCAACATCAGAGTCCGTCGAAGTAACCGCAATTTTAGCTCTCATACCAGGCTCTCGTGCGGCGCTCTTAATCTGTACGATTCCTTCACTTACTTCTGGAACCTCTTGCTTAAACAACTGAATCAACAACTCCGGGCAGGTCCTGGAAAGAACAATTTTAGGACCTCTAGGTGTTTGTTGAACATCAATTAAGTACCCAGTAACCCGATCATGAGTTCTGAAAGTTTCACCAGGAATCTGTTCCCTAGTGGGCAGAATAGCATCGGTTCTTCCAAGATTTACCACGACACAGCCCTTTTCAACTCGTCGGCACTCACCGTTTACAACTTCACCCTTACGAATATTAAATTCGTTATAAATAATATCTCGCTCAGCATCTCTTACTTTTTGAATAATAACCTGTTTTGCGGTCTGAGCTGCAATTCTACCAAACTGATTAGTGTCCAGTTTAACCCCAATACTATCCCCTGCGGTTACATCAGGATCGAGTTCCTTAGCATTTTCAAAAGAGATTTCGGTGGCTTCGTCATCAACCTCTTCCACCACGGTTTTAAACTGGAAAAGCTCAATCTCCCCTAAGTCTTCATTAAAATGGGCTTCAATCTCTTTATCAATGCCGTACTTTTTCTTCGCGGCCATTACTAAGGCGGATTCTAACGCTTCAATCAAAATCGCTTTATCGATACTTTTATCTTTTTCAACCTGTTCAATAACTCTAGCTAACTCTGATGCCATAACTACTTCCTTTTATTTACTTCCTTTGATTTCAAAATCCCAAACTTTGTTAGCTCGTTTGATGTTTTGAAAAGGAATTTCAAATTCTTTCCTGTTCTTGGTTCCTTGAGCAATGTTTAGTTGGTTATTTTCAACTTTAACCAACAAACCTTTCACATTAGCTCCAATACCAGGCACACTCTCGTACAAATTGAGAGAGATCTCTTTTCCGACCTCTTTTTCAAAATCGGTAGACAGTCTCAATCTTCGATCTAATCCGGGAGAAGAGACTTCCAGATTATATGAGCCCTGAGTGAAGTTAGAAGCTTCGATCAGAGGATCCAGCTTTCGACTTAACTCCGCGACCTCTTCGAGAGAAGGCCCGTTTTCTGTGCCAGATTTATCAATAAATATACGTATCAACGAACTTGAAGCGACTCGAGCATCTACGTCTAAGACTCTAAAAGCAGTTTCTTTAAGAAATTCTTCGCACAATGCAAGAATCTTAAATTCTACTTCCGATTTTCTTATCGACTCCATTCTGTTAACACTCCCTAGTTACTAATAAACAAAAAGCGGGCACTGCCCGCTTTCACAACTAATACACAGAAGATGGGGATGTTTTAGCAGGTCTTTTGGATTAACACAAGATAAGAGGTGACTTTTTTACGGGGGAGTATTTTAAGTTTGTGAATCATTCCAAATAGTTTGGATTCTTACTGAAATTCCTGTCTAATAAAATCGGATGTCTCTTCATCTTCAGCTGGCTTATGAGTAGGCTCACTACGATTTAAAGGCTCGGTAGAAGGGTTTAAACCCTGACTCATTCCAGTCGCAGTCCCTCTAACCCCAGGCTCACCCACCCTTAGAATATTATCGCCATTGGAATTGGGAACCGTTCCCACTTTAAAAGCCACCCTAACTCGATTCGAAGTTCCAGGACCGGCGAGCCTCCCCGTACTGCGGTCTATATACGCAAATACGACATCGTCAGGGATCGGAAAATCAATATTAGGAGCCTGCTGAGTCGCTACTCGCATATAATCGGCCCAAATTGGAGCGGCTGCCTTCCCGCCTGTCTCCCCAATATCCAGGGTTTTGTCCTTCAAATATCCAATCCAAACACCACTCATTAAAGTGGGAGTGTACCCGATAAACCAGGCATCTCGATGATCATTTGAAGTTCCAGTTTTTCCCGCAATCTGACGGGAAACAACTCCCGCGGCATGACCGGTGCCTTGAGGATCACGAATAACCCCCTTAAGAACATCGGTCATGACATAAGCTGTTTGAGATGAAATCACATGGCCAGGGGGCAATGTGGGAATATTTTCTTCTATCGGTGTTTTCTCTGAACTAGTTTTCACATCCCCAAAAACTCCCCCCGCCTCTAAAGATTTATACGATTCAACAGATTCCACTTCAGAAACATCAGAAAAAGCCTCAATAACCTTTCCTTCGCTGTCTTCTACTCGCTTAATGTATCGCAAAGCTAATGGCTTACCCAGTCTGGGAAAGATCGCATAAGCTCTCATCAGCTCTTCAAGACTACTAGACCAAGAGCCTAAACCAATGGTGAGATCTCTAGGAAGCTGCGAAGCGATTCCTAAGGTCCTTGCATATTGAATGGCGTAATCCACACCAATCTCATTCAGCAGTTTAACAGTCGGAATATTCATCGATCGAATAATGGCTGTTCTTAAAAGAATATCCCCCTCAAACTTATTTCCGTAATTGTGAGGCTTCCATTCCTCTTCTGTTGCCCCCACAGTCTGAGCCTCTGTTTTACCCTCAGTTTTAAATACAATCGGAGAGTCGGTCACCATCGAAGCAGGCGAGAATCCCTTGTCGAATGCAGCTGCATAGAGCAGCGGTTTGAAAGTAGAACCTACTTGTCTCTTGGCTTGCAGGGCGCAATTAAACTTACTCTTGGTAAAATCAGTTCCTCCTACCATAGCTCTCACAAAGCCGTTCTGAACCTCATAGGACAATAAAGCCCCTTGAACTTCTGGTTCTTGCTCAAGCGTAACGGAAGCGTACTCAGTCTTTTTATCGATTTTATCAACTCTTACATAGATAATGTCCCCCTGCTTGATGATCTGAGACAAATGTTTTAAAGGCTGCCCTTCCAACTTTACCCAACTGACTGAAGTTATAGGAAGAACAAGTGCAGTTTGACCTACACGAACAAAGGCCACATTTTTGTCATCTCGAACCTCGCTTACAATCGCTTTATAAAGTTGGCCTTCAGAGACAGGAGTAAACCCGAAATAACGACTATTTTTTTCATAATAAGATCTCAAGTCGTACTCTAAACCTTTAGCACCACTCTCAGCCTCGGGATAAAGCAATCTGACCGGGTTTAAATTCTCAACTACAGTCTTATGAGTATTGCGAATAAAGCCTTCTTGCATCGCAGGATCTTCAAGATGCTCTACAATTCCACGCCATCCAAGACGCTTATCAACTTCTCTAACACCTCGGTCAACTGACTTCTCAGCCGATTTTTGAAAGTCATATTTAACTGTAGTGTAGACACGATACCCCTGACTCAATATTTGTTCAGAACCATACTTAGCCATTAAGTACTGTCGAACATATTCCGTAAAGTAAGGAGCCGCAGTATTGTTAAGCTCCTCTAGATTTCTCAGTTTAAGAATTTCTGAATAGGCTATCTGCTTCTGTTCAATAGAGATAAATTTTTCCTCAACCATTCGCTTTAAAACATAGGCTTGACGGCGTTTAGCCAAATGAGGATTTTTAATTGGATTCCATTCATTAGGCCTTTGGGGAAGACCTGCTAGCATTGAGGCTTCACCTAATGTTAACTGCTCAACCTTTTTTCCAAAGTAATTTCGAGCCGCGGAGGCCACACCGTAAGAGCCATGTCCCAAAAATATTTCATTCAAATAGAGATTTAAGATCTCATTCTTAGAAAGGCTCTTTTCCATCCGCCATGCCAAAACGATCTCTCTAATTTTCCGAGTAATCTCTTTCTTTTTTGTAGATAATAATAGGGCTCGAGCGACCTGCTGAGTAATAGTACTTCCCCCTTGAGCAAACCTTCCTCTGGCGACATTTGAAAAAACCGCCCGACCAATGCCATTAAAATCAACTCCATGATGCTCATAAAACTTCGCATCCTCAGCGGCCAAAAAAGCCTGGATGACATATTTGGGAAGACTCTCAAATAAAAAAGGATAGCGCCGCTCTGTCGTAAACTCGCCAATTTTCCGACCTTCATCGGAATAAACCTCTGTGGCTTTCACATGTTGAAAACCTTTAAGTTTATTCACGTCAGGGAGTGTGTTTGTTAAATAAGATAAAATCCCCAATCCAAAAACTACCATCAAAATAAAAACTCCAAGAAACGATAGCGATACCGTTCTAAAAACGCGCTGCAATTTTGTTTTGATTTCATCAGGATTAATTTTCATAACGCCAATCTATTCTTACTGAGATCTTATCTTAAGGTCCCTATCATACCAGACTTTTCTCTAAAGTTCTGTTCATCAAGCGCTAAAAATCAGACTAAGAAGCTTGACCGATTTAGGTAAGAAGTTATCATATTAAAACCATGACAAACAAAACAGCCCCATCAAACAAACCGACACAACTCAGCGTAACAATCAAGGAACACATCGTTCAGGATTTAAAAGAGATGGAAAAAAACACAAAAATACCACTCGACGAACTGGTTACTAAGGCACTGCAATTTTTTATCGCCACTCACAACGACTATTTGGGGCGAAATCGATTGATGTAGGAACGAGTTTAACAGAAAATTTTTTTGATAATCCACGATAGTATTATGCATCCTTGTTCTCGCTTGCCTCACTAAATAGGCATTACGCCCTACCCAATTTGCCGAATTTCACGCAAGGAATTGACACGATACGTTAGTTCGCATATTGATAAAACACTCTTCTTCGTGAAGAAGGGGACTGGCAATTGATAGTGAATGTCGACTCGTCAAAATAAGATTTTTATCGGGAGTGTTCACGAAAAAACAAAGGAGACTATAGTCATGAAACAATTATTATTAGTTCTTATCTCGATCGGTTCTCTGTCTGCAATGGCAACGAACAAACTTGGTTCGAAATGCGGCTTAACCAATTTTAAAGAAGATGGAAAATGGAAACTGCTAAATAGGATTGACTTGGGAACGGCAAAAGACTCCAAAATTCAAGAGCTCCCCACATTGATCAAACAGCAGATTATTATCGCCGCAAAGAAAATTGCTAATAAGAGAGAAGAAGAAGGTTTAGATATAAAGAATACTCTAGATGCGGTAAATAACCTGCGAAACAACAGCGAAGGGGAAGACCTTTCAATAGATTATTACAAAGTAAAAGAACTGAAAATCACTGAGGTTGTTCACTATCCTGGTGGAAACCCAGTGGGGGTGTTCTTCATTCAGGGAACAACGCATATTCAAGCTTACGACGAGGACAGCACCATAATTTGCAAGTAGAATCTTATCTTTCTCTCCAGGGCTCAGAATATTTCGTGCCCTGGAGAATTTCTATCTAGTATTTCAGACTTAAAATCATGCAAACTCGGAGATAATTAAAATTACTTTTTATTCCAAAAGCTCAGAAAACTTCGAGTGAATGCTCATCTTTAAAACAGTAAGCACAGTTTAGTTACCATACCTAACATCCTAATATTGTTCTATTTTCTTAGTAAGCTCTTCTCAATATCAAAATTTAAGACACCCACCATCAGTATGCTATTGAAACTACAAAGCTATTTTAAATGGCACTCGAGTTGCTTTACTAGACACTGCGACGAGATAAACCGATACAAAAAAGTAATGTAACTAGATGTGGAAGCGAAGAGTTCAATTAAGCTTTTGAGAGGATTTTGAAGTGAAAATTTTTAAAGGTTTGCCTCGTCCCTACCCCCCAATGCTCTTGAAAAAGAGCTTAGAATGTAGCTTGGCAGAAGGTGTCTTCTAGATAGCTTCTACCAAGCTATAATCTAAATTCAAGTTTTGATCCCATGACAGATTAAATCACGTTACGTGGCCCCACTTTTCGGGTAGCGCACTCTTAATCACCTTTTCAACTTCGCTTGCAGTTTCCTCAAGTGCTTTTCCAGTAATATCAAATACAGGCCACCGGCGATTTCGTCTAAAAAGATCTTTGCAAAAATCTATCTCCGCAATTACGTGATTGAGATTGGCATAATCACCACTGGGGCTCTCCCCCATTTTAACCAATCGCTCTCTTCGAATTTTTGCCAGTGTCTCGGGATCGATAAGTAGCCCAATAATTTTTCTTTGATCGGTCTGAAACAATTCTGGGGGAGGCTCGATGTCCTTAACTAACGGAACATTCGCAACCTTCCATCCCTTATAAGATAAATAAACACTCAAAGGAGTTTTGGAGGTTCTTGAAAGACCGACTAAAATAATATCTGCACGATCTAGGCTGTCCGCATATTTGCCATCATCATGTTTTACAGTGAATTCAATGGCTTCAATCCTCTTAAAATAATTCTCGTTAACCTGATGAAACAACCCAGGCTGAGATTGAGGGTTCTTCTTAAGATACCTAGAAAGTTTTTCAAGCAGAGGGCCTAACAGATCCACTGTGGGTACCCCGGTCTGTTGACTTATTGAATCGATGAATTTTCTAAGATTGTCTGAAACCACAGTGTAAACCACAATGGCGTTAACCGCGTGAGCCTCCTCAAAAATTGATCTCACCTGAATTTCGGTCCGAATATTCTTAAACCTAATAATTTTTAATCCCTCTCTCACATATTGCAAAAGAGCTGCTTTAATCATCTGATCTGCGGTTTCCCCGGTTCCATCAGATATGACATAAATTTGGAGATCTATTTCACTCATAGAGGATCCTCATAGGAAGTTGTCGGAGTACAGCGAGCTTCATGGAGTCTTAGGTTCCTCAATCAATTTTAACCAACTCGCAGTCGAACGCATGATTCGAATTTTAAACTTAGCCCCCTCTTCTAAATACTCTTTCTTTAACACTTTAGAGTACTCATGAATTTGAGATTGCAACCATGTGTTCTCATAAGAAATTACAATTTCAAGTTCGATCATGTCCCTTTCGAAGTATCCAAAAATAGTATTTCTTAACCTCTTCATGTCTTCAGGATTCAATGAAGATACGACAAGGCTATCAATATATTTTCGTTCTAATATCTTCGGCAAAAAGACCTCTTGCACAAGATCAGCTTTATTAAATACCCACATAGTAGGTTTCGAACCCGCCCCAATATCATCCAGTACCTTTGTCGTCACTTCCAGATGACGAGAATAGCTCTCCGAAGAAAGATCGACTACGTGAAGTAAAAGATCTGCCTCAAGAACCTCTGCCAGTGTCGAACGAAATGAAGCCACCAAACTATGGGGCAATTTATCAATAAACCCCACAGTATCGCTCAATAGAATCGGAGGACGGGTTTTCGGATCTATAACTTTAACAGTCGAATCTAAGGTCGCAAACAATCGATCGTCTACATAAACCTGACTGGTCGTCAAATTGTTCATAAGAGTAGATTTCCCTGCATTGGTATATCCCACAATGGCCACACGAAGGAACTTATCCCCTCGATGAGCACGCTGAATCTGTCTCTCTGTCGCTGTATGAGCCATCTCTTCTTTGAGACGGGAAATACGATTTCGAATCAAACGTCGGTCCAACTCAATCTGTCTTTCACCGACCCCTTTTAAACCAATCCCCCCTTTTTGCCGTTCTAAGTGGGTCCATCGGCGTGTTAAGTGGGTCGCAAGGTACTCAAGACTTGCGAGTTCGACCTGATTCTTGGCCTCTTTGGTTCGCGCGTGTTTCGAGAAGATTTCAAGAATAACACCGGTTCGATCGACAACGCGACACTGGAAGACCTTTTCTAAATTTTTCTGTTGGGTTCCCGTAAGTTCATTATCAAACGCCACAATGGAACAACCATGCTCTTTAACTAACTGACCAATCTCTTCTGCTTTACCTGTACCGACATACATCGCTGGATGGGGTTTATCCTTTTTTTGAATTAAGGAGTGAGTAACCTCCCCCCCTAAGGTATCAATTAAGCGATTAAGTTCGGCTAAACTACTTTCAATTTCCTGTGTAGTTTCCCCAGAGAGCTGCATTCCCACCATCAAAACTTTCTCTTTTTGTTCCAAAGAGATCGTAGGACGATTTTTATGACTTGAGCTCAATTACGCTCACCTTGCTCTTGATCTCTAACCTCACAAAGATAGATAGAGGTAAGTCCCTGACAGGTCCATTCACACCACTCAGAGGGAAGTTGACCCTTTTCAGAGATAATCGCTAGAGACTTTAAAGCCAGGGTCTGACAATTTTGTTCCAAACTTTTTTTACCACTCATTGCCGAACATAATACCACATATGGAGCTTTTATCTTATTCATTGAAGGCACAAAAACGGGCAGTTCCCCCATCTTCTCAAGAGCGCGACGAAGTTGATGGTTTAATGTCCAATCCAAGCAACGAAGACTCTCATTGCTCCAGTCTTGCTGACTCTTCGGTTCTACCAACACCACCACACCGTCAACTTCAAAAGTTCCTAAGGCTTCGGGATTATTGTCCAGTGTCACTCTAACAATTTCAGCCATAAAGCCTTCCTCATCAGTGGGTTTCATTTTTAAGACTACTTGGCTTTATTAGGATTGGGATTCAACTGCCGAATTTTATCTAATATTCCGTTAATAAAGCTTGGACTACTCTCCGACCCAAACTGCTTTGCAACTTCAATCATTTCATTAATAGAAACTGTAGCCGGAATATCATCACAAAAAAGAATCTCATAAACACCTAATCGAAGTGCATTTCTATCCACTGCTGCCATGCGATCTGGTCGCCAATTTTCAGATGCTTCCTTGAGAACAGTATCAATACTTTCAAGCTTTTCAGTAACGCCCATCACTAAACGGTGGGTGAACTCATCCACCTGTTTTTTATCTAATGAGTAAAAATCTTCAAAGTGTTTAAGCGCCTTTTGAATAGAGAGTTCTTGATTAAGATCCAGCTGGAACAAAACCTGAAGAGCTTCGATTCTATTTTTCCTACGTGTTGATTTCATAATTCACTATAGATAGGGAATCGACGGCATAACTCCATCACTTCCCCTTTTACCTGCTTCACAGTGGACTCACTATAATCCGAAATAACTCTTGAAATAGACTTAGCTAGCCAAGCCATTTCCGACTCTTTAAGCCCTCGAGTAGTTATTGCAGGGGTTCCAATTCGAATACCACTGGTGACAAATGCACTTGCAGTTTCAAAAGGAACCGTATTTTTATTGGCCGTGAGTCCCACGCGATCTAAACGCTCCTCGGCCTCTTTACCCGTGATCCCCTTGTTACGCAAGTCAATCAGGATAAGATGATTATCCGTTCCCCCACTCACCAGAGTAAAACCCTCTCCAAGAAGGTGTTCTGCCAAACTTTTACAATTTTTAACCACTTGAACTTGATAGTCTCGAAACTCAGGGCTCATGGCCTCTTTAAATGCTACGGCCTTAGCCGCAATCACATGCATTAACGGCCCCCCTTGAATTCCAGGAAAAATTCTAGAGTTAATCTTTGCCTTTTGAGGTTCTTTAAAAAGAATAATTCCCCCTCTTGGCCCTCTGAGTGTTTTATGGGTTGTACTCGTGACAATATCGGCATGCCCCACAGGGGTAGGATGTAATTTTGCGGCTACCAATCCAGCGATATGGGCCATGTCCACAAGGAAGAAGGCTCCCACATCTCTGGCTATCACACCCAATTTTTCAAAATCAATAATACGGGAATAGGCACTGGCCCCTGCAATAATAAGTTTAGGCTTGTGCTTGTGGGCTAAGTCTCTGACCTCATCATAATCAATCAGATGAGTATCTGGCCTGACTCCATAAGAAACCACCTTAAATAAAAGCCCAGAGAAATTAACTGGGTGACCATGAGTTAAATGGCCTCCGTGAGATAGATTCATGCCCAAAATGGTATCCCCTGGAGACAAGAGAGCTAGGTAGGAAGCCATATTGGCCTGGCTCCCTGAATGGGGCTGAACATTAGCAAAATCGGCCCCAAATAATTGGCAGACTCGCTCTATCGCTAAAGCTTCAACTTTATCAACAAACTCGCAGCCTCCGTAATACCGTTTTCCGGGATAGCCTTCCGCATATTTATTTGTAAGGACTGTTCCCTGAGCCTCCATTACGGCTCTTGAGGCGATGTTTTCACTGGGAATCAGTTCTAATGAATTTTGCTGCCTGTACAGCTCTTCCTGAATAAAGCCTGCGATAACGGGATCAGTCTCTCTAAGATGCTCCATGTTTTTTCTCCAAGGCTGTAATAAGATCAATTCGTCGTTGGTGTCGCCCACCCGCAAATTCGGTTTTCAACCAGCTAGAAGCTGCCTCAACCGCAGTTTCTAAAGTTATCAGTCTTGCTCCAAAAGTGATCACATTGGTATTGTTATGTTCCTTCGAGAGTTTAGCAGAGATGGTGTCCCACACAGCAACAGCTCTAATTCCAGGTATTTTATTGGCCGCTATAGCCACTCCAATACCCGAACCACAAATTAAAATTCCTCGAGCTGAGTTTTTAACTACACTGTCGGCTACTTTCTCGGCAAACTCAGGATAATCACACGACCCCTCGCTATGACAACCCACATCTTGCCAGACCATTTCAGGGAATTTTTTTTTTATTTGGTCTAAAAAAGCTAACTTGAAGCAATACCCCGCGTGATCGGATCCTACATATATTAAATTGTTCATGCTTGGGCTCAAATCTTTTTAAAGATGAGTGTAGCGTTTGTTCCACCAAAACCAAAGGAATTCGACATGGCATAGTCAATTTTCATTGCCTGAGGAATATGAGGAACATAATTCAAATCACATTCGGGACTCGGATTTTCCAAATTAAGGGTAGGAGGTGCTATTTGATGTTCAATGGCTTTCACACAATAAACGGCTTCAATAGCTCCAGCCGCACCTAATAGATGTCCAGTCATAGATTTTGTTGAACTGACAGCAAGCTTTTTCGCGTGATCTTTAAAAACACTCTTTACCGCGATCGTTTCATTCGTATCCCCCATAGGCGTCGATGTCCCGTGGGCGTTGATATACTGGATCTGTTCGATATTGAGTTTAGCATCATTTAAAGCAAGCTTCATACAACGAGCAGCCCCTTCCCCCTCTGGAGCAGGCTGAGTAATATGGTAAGCATCGCAGTTTAGACCATACCCCACAACTTCAGCTAGGATTTTGGCCCCTCTTTTCTTAGCGTGTTCATATTCCTCGAGCACCATGATGGCAGAACCTTCAGCTATAACAAAACCATCCCGATCCCTATCGAAAGGTCGAGATGCTTTAGAGGGCTCGTCATTACGAGTAGATAAAGCTCTTAAGGCACAAAAACCACCTACACCCAATTCACAGATGACAGCCTCGGCCCCACCCGCAAACATGACATCTGCCACGCCACTCTGAATGGACTTAAAAGACTCTCCGATTGCGTGAGAACTTGAGGAACAGGCAGTGGTGATACAGGTGTTGGCCCCTTTTAATCCATACTTTAAAGAGAGCTGCCCAGCAGCTAGATTTCCAATAACCGCAGGGATAAAAAAGGGGCTGATTCTGCGTGGCCCCTTCTCTAATAACTCTTTGTATTGGGCCTGAATTTCAGGAAGCCCACCAATACCAACCCCTACAATAGATCCGATTCGCTCCAGGTTCTCTTGGGCTAAATCTAACCCAGAGTCCCCCATGGCCTCAGTACCAGCCACCAAGCAGAGCTGGATAAAACGATCCATCTTCTTTAGGTCTTTGACCTGGAAATGCTCTTCGGCTTTGTACCTAACCACCTCTCCACCTATTCGGGAAGAGTATTGGGAGGCATCAAAAAGTGTAATCGGACGGATACCCGACTTTGACTGCGTCAATGACTCCCAGTTCTCTTTAACTGTAAGTCCAATGGGACTAAGAGCCCCAGTTCCTGTGACGACTACCCGTCTCATATTTTTTTAGTTCACTTTTGTTTTGATGTAACTGATAACGTCGTTGACCGTTTTGATCTTCTCAGCATCTTCATCTGGAATTTCTAGATCAAACTCTTCTTCCATGGTCATGACCAATTCAACGATGTCTAAAGAATCGGCTCCAAGATCATCAATAAAGGAGGCTTCTGGAATTACGGTTTCCATATCTACGCCTAATTGCTCAACAATAATACTTTTAACTTTTTCTTCTACAGACATTGCGATTTTCCTCCGCTGTAAATTCTGTATTTTTCACAAAACACTGATTCGGGGAGGCAGACTAGCAGTGAAAAGCTCACCTTGCAAGTATTCCTTCCCTTACTCAAACCATGAAAATAGTTCATGAAAAAGTATAACCTAAAAAAGTCTAACTCAAAAAACCATCAAATGCGAGCAATGTCCTTGTCTTCTCTGTACTATCGATGTGGAAAGCCATTTTTACGAATTTTAAAAAGATTAATGGAGTCTAAACCACTCTGAAACAGGCTTAAGCTCAGGTTTAAAGATCATCAAAACGAAAATCATAATAAGAGGAAAAAGGCTGAATAAGTTAACCCCTAACCGAAACCACAACAGCTGTGTGATTTGCGTTGGCAGAATTTGCGACTTTTCGTCTAACGTATTAAACAATTTATTAACTCGATACTGAGTAGGGATATCCAAAACCACCCATACAACGCCAGAGAATAAAAAGGTCACAAAAGCACAGCTTAACCAACCTATATTCCACACCCCCCCTAAACTGGTCGCCATTAATATCCCTGAGACTACAGCGATTAAAATAAGTGGTGCAGTTAAAACCGAATCCATCCAAGTCACCGTTTGGTAAGTATATCGGATAACATCTGCTCTCTTTGAGATAAGCCCACGGGTTTCCCAAAGAGTTCCAATGACCGCATTAGCAAAAACCGTACTTACCGATAAGACATGAAAAAATTTTGCGTAGAGATGAATTTCTGGATGCGAAAAAAGAGTTTTGAAATAGGACGGAAAAAGCAGCCCAAAACCAATTAAAGAGGCCATACTCCCCAAACAACCTTTGAGTGCCGGAGAGACTCTAGACATGAGACAGCCCTTTAATTAAACCTCGATTCATCGAGTTAACCAAATAAGAGATCTCTCCACGGTGAGCTAGTATGTGATCAGGCTTTCTTTTAAAAAAAGGCCCTTCACAAAGGACATTCCCCTCAGTAAGTGAAACAGAAAAGAATTCAGCCTTATAAAAAGAGCTGTTCACATTGACATAATCAAAGGTTTTACCCTGATTAAAAAAAGAGATGTCGTTAAACAAACAATAGTCGCTTGATAGTTTAACGATTTCAGCTTCCCTTGAGTCTGAAGTTGGAAGATCAATCTCTACTTGATGAGTTAAAGTACTAAAAGCCACTTTAAGGCGATCGGACAATAGATACTGAAGAGGAACAAGTTTTCCACAGCCGTATATTTGGGTAACTAACCATTCAGCAAAATCACAGATAAGACCTATCAGGCTTTTCTTAGACTCCTTTGAAACAAAGGGAGACTCACAGAAAACAAAAATTCCCTTACGACCCAAAGAATCCTCAACAAACGTATTAATCTCTAATCTAGACTTCTTAATAGCGGACAACTCAGGCTTCGGATAACGAAGCTCATAAAAATTATAACTAACCCAATAATGAGGGGTTTCATCTAAGTGAGTGAATCTGATGGGAAGCAACTTAAATCCGTCTGGGAGAACAGCTTTAACCTTTTCAATTTCATCGGGGCTTAACTTAAAATTTACAAAGATAGGATCCTTAGTTTCCAAGCTAAAACAGGTCCTAAGCCCCAGCCCCAACTCCATAAATTTAAAAATAACCTTTTTTATAAAAAACATCGGTGACTAACCCATTTTCAAAACAAGTTTATAAAGAAACCCTATCCCAGGTATTACTCCGATGGACTCCATAGGATCGTAATACTCTCTTTGTCGGACTATTTTCCCCTTTTCAATTTCAGCATGAACTAGCCCATGAATGGTAAACCGAAATGGCGTAAAGCGGATTTTCATATTAAGAACCCACTTCCAAACAACGTAAGACTCCCCATCATGAACTAAAGAAAATTCAAAGGGCTCATTTTTAAGTCGAGGAACATATTTTCGAAGCATCTCTAGAACACCGACTTTTCCGTGGATCTCATGAACGGGATCAATGTAATGAATGAGATCAGCAAACACGCTTCCCATACAGGCTAAATAGGGTTCAAGATCACCTTTTTTTAAAAGAACCTTAGAAGCATACTCCACCCTTTGGCCCACAGTAGAGTACTGAGAAAAATCTGGGATTGTGTTCATTTTACAACCTTAGTAATCCGTTCATAAGTAAACAGGAGAGAAATTCTCAAAACATCATCCCGCGAGTGAAGGCCAATTTATCTGTCCCTTTTAATCGAATGGCTTCAATAATCCATCCTCCAGAAATTTTTCTCAATTGAACCTCTCGCTCGTTGATCTCATGGGTAGTTTCAGTCCCCTGTTTATTCTCGAGCGTTACTTGATAATGAACCCAAGCAGTATCATCCTGCGTGGTTGCATTTTTAATTTCAATTTTTTCTATTTTCAATTGGCTACTTAAGTAGGCTAATTTAAACTCCTCTTCTGACATGCGTTCAAACGCTCTTCTTAAATCCCCCCCGCAAGATTCAATTAATCTTTTTTTGTCATCCGTAGTTCTAGCTGAAGCTGAGAGTTCCACAAAGGCTTTTACAACCCCCGAAGGATTAAGCTCCGATAAAGAAGCTGTTTGACTTTGCTGATGCTTGGTACATCCCAGGAAGAAAATTAAAAATGCAAAAATTAGATTTTTCATAGTAATCAATTGTAAACGACAAATCGAATAACTGGCAAAAAAAAAAGCTTTTAAGAGCCCTTTCATGAACCTGCTTTTTCCGCTAGACTGTCGTCTTGCATTAAACAAAGGGCGGAGGTAATTCTACTCTATGAAAGTAAATGGGATCATTATCGGAGCCGGAATTATCGGAAGTGCCATTGCCTACGAATTGTCTCGCCAAGGCATGTCCGATCTGCATGTAATTGATCCAGACCTTGAAGGGCCCTTAAGCAGCACAGAAAGGAATGCGGGAGGTGTTCGTCACCTTTGGCAACAACCTATCAACCGAGAGCTTTCTAAACACTCTATTGCTCTATTTGAAAAGTTAAAAACCGAAATCGGTTTTAATCAAACGGGCTATCTCTGGCTTTTTGGTAAAGGTGAAGAAAAGGCCGGAAAAGAGATGTTAGCCCGAACCCAAGGCCACAACTTAAGCTACGAGGAGCTCTCTGTTTCCGAGATCAGATCTCGATATCCTTTTCTGGATAAAACTGATGATTTGGCTTTCGCCATCTTTGGAGCAAAAGACGGGCTCATCAATTCAAATAGCCTTAAACAATATTACAGAACAGAAGCCAAAAAGCAGGGGGTCATTTTCCATGACCGCCATGTGGTTCATTCGATGTTAGAAAAAGCAGGAAAAGCTCAAATTACTCTCTCTACAGTCACTTCAGATATAGCTGCCCAGGACCATTTAAAAAACCCCGAGTCTTTGCTAAAAAAATCGGGCCCAATAACTTGGACCGCCGACTTTGTTATTTTAGCAGCTGGAGCTTGGTCCAGAGAATTACTCATTCCTCATTTAACTCACCCTTTAATCGAGCCTATTCGAAGGCAGATTATTTTATTTAAGGCCGAGAACTTCCATATGAATGAATATGGCATGATAGTCGATACCTCTAGAGTCTATTTTCATCCCGAAGGAGGAAATATTCTAGCGGGACTCGTTCTTAAGAACGAAAAACCCGGCTTTAATTTTGATGTAGATCCTGACTTCTTTGAATCCCATATCTGGCCCGCATTATATGAGCGTTCCTCCTCGCTAGAGAAATTAAAGGCTATCACGGGTTGGGGTGGGCTCTACAGCTACACTCCTGACACCTCCGGAATTCTTGGAAAAGTACCAGGAGCCCAGACTCTTTATGAATGCCATAGTTTCACAGGACGTGGCGTCATGCAAAGCTATGGAGCTGCAATTGCCTTAAGTGAACTTATTCTGAAGAAACAATTCCAAACCATTGATGCTTCATGTCTATCTAGAGATCGATTCCTAACTGGCCATAGCGAAGAGTTGCTTCCAGAGGGACTTCATATTTAAATGTTAAAAAACTGTACCCCATAAATAAGCGAATTTTTCCACAATCTCTTAATAGTTTTTCACGATCTTCCGACAAGGAGTCATACCTTTAGGAGATTCTATGAAAAAACCAGTCGTAAAAAGTGAAAAGACAGCAAAAGCAAAAAAAACAAAATCGGTCGCTACTTCCGAAAACAAATCTTCTGACAAATCATTAAAAAAAGTGGTCGCTAAAGCCAATAGTTCAGGGAAGGCTTGCAAAGTCTCCTCATGTAAAAAAGAGTATCGTGCCAAAGGCTATTGCAAGGCTCACTACAAAAAGTGGAGACAAGGGACTTTTGGAATCGCCCGATACAAAACCTGCGGATCTTTAGATTGTCGCAAACCTATGCTTATGAACCGTCATGGTTACTGCGAAGACCATTATCAAAGTTACTATGTCAAAGGCATAGAGGTAGCTAGAGCAGCTCCTGCTCAAAAACCGGCCGCCGAGAAAAAAGAGGCAACTGGCTAGTCTTAGGCTCTGACTTAAAATTATTTTCAAGGGGATCTTCTAACAATGAAGATTCCCTTTTTCTTTTCAAGCCCCCTCTTTTGAGTTACCGTTTCAAATGAATGGGCAATCTAAAGGAAAAATTATTCTCTAATACCCTAGTAATCACTGCTGAGATTACCCCTCCCAAAGGGATTGGAATTAAAAAACTAGTTAAACATGCAGAACTTCTAAAACCTTTAGTAGATGCCCTTAATATCACCGACTGTCAGCGCGCTTTAGTAAAGATGTCTAGCTTGGCCGCATGTCGTGTTCTCATGGATAACGGCATTGAACCTGTGTACCAACTGACCTGTCGAGATAGAAATCGAATTGCCCTTCAATCAGATCTCATGGGAGCAGGCGCATTAGGAATTACCAATGTCCTTTGCCTTACAGGAGATCCGGTTAAAGTAGGCGATTGCCCTGATGCTAAATCCGTTTTTGAACTAGAATCGATGAAACTTTTACAGCTTGCTCAAAAACTGCAAAAAGGAACCGATGACAGCGGGCATAAGTTAAATGCCTCGACCCGTTTCTTTTTGGGGGCAGCCATCAATCCAACCCTAAGAGGAAATACCCATCAACTTTCTCGGATGGCAAAAAAAATTGAGGCTGGCGCCTCATTTTTTCAGACTCAAGCAAACTATGACTTAGAGGATTTTAGATCTTTTAGCGTAGAAGCAAAACAGTTACAGACTAAACTTATCGCAGGAATTTTAATTCTCCACTCTTACGAAGCCGCAAAATATATTCACGAAAACATTCCAGGGATACAAATTCCTCTCAATATTCTAGAGCGGTTTAAAAACTCGCCGAACCCAATTCAGACTGGAATTGATTTGGCCGTGGAAACTATGTTTCATTTAAAACCTTCAGTCGATGGATTTCATATCATGTCCATTCGACAAGAAGAGCTTATTGCCAAGGTTTTGGAGACTTATCATGGAAAATATAGCACTCAAAAGAACCCCACTTTACTCTAGTCATTTAGAACTCAAAGCGAGAATGGTTCCATTTGCTGGTTATGACATGCCCGTCCAATATGTGGGTCTTCTTGAAGAGACTAGGGCCTGCAGAAAAGATATCGGACTATTTGATGTGAGCCACATGGGACAATTTTCAATTCAAGGAAAAGCAGCCCTCGAAGAGGTTCAAAAACTTGTCACCAATGATCTTTCAAAAATTCAGATTGGGCAAGCTCAATACAATATGCTTTGCAATGAGGCTGGCGGAGTTATCGATGATTTAGTGATCTACCGTCGAGGGGAAGAGCATATTTACATCTGTGTTAACGCATCTAACCGTGACACCGATTTTGCCTGGATGAAAAGCCACCTACCCCCCACAGTGTCCCTTGAAGACGAAAGCGATTCTACTGCACTCATAGCAGTTCAAGGTCCCAAAGCAGAAAAGCTTTTATCTACCATTGCAGATCAAGAACTGATTTACACCTTAAAATATTATTGGGCACGAGAAGGCTTAATCGCTGGTATACCCACCTATATTTCACGAACGGGCTATACTGGAGAAGATGGTTTTGAACTCTATGTTCCCGCAGAGAAGGCCTCTTTTTTATGGAATGCTTTACTCTCTCACGGTAAGCCCTTTAACCTAACTCCCTGTGGATTGGGGGCCAGAGATACCCTCAGACTCGAAATGGGCTATCCCTTACATGGCCATGAATTATCACCTTCGATCACCCCATTACAGGCGGGGCTGTCTTGGGTAGTTAAACTTCAAAAGCCCCTACCCTTCATTGGCCAACCCGCACTAAAGGAAGAGGCGAGTGTAGGCCCCAGAAAACTTTTAAGAGCCTATCGTATCAACGACCGAAGAATTGCGCGTCAAGGATATCCAGTATTCGATAAGTCAGGAAGAAAAGTGGGAGAGATCACAAGCGGAACTCACAGCCCTCACTTAGAGGCCCCCATTGCACTTGGATTTATAGATAAAGAAGTCGCCGAAGAAGAAACTTTATGGGTAGAAATTCGTCAGAGCAAAATCCAAATAACAAAAACAAAACTTCCCTTTGTGCAGTCTCATGCTAAAAAAGTTTAAAATGTGTGGGGCTGATAACTTAAGTTAGAGCCCTGAACAGTTGCTCTTACGTAGAAGAAATCTTTTAGAGGCTCCATTCGTCTTCCTCCTCCTCCCCCCGCAACCAAATAGGTCACATTTTCAATCTCTTGTTTTATAAAGCTGTGGTAGTGACTCCCTAGCCAAGCCTTAACTCCAAATCGACTCATCATTTTCATGAGATGAGTGGCCTCTGTCTCATTTGAAAGCCTCAGATAAGTTCTTTGTCCTGGAATTAACGGCATGTAGTGACTTAAAATAAATGTATGAGCGGGGCCCGTCTCTTTCAGGCGAGCTTCTAACCATTCAGTTTGTTCCTCACCTACAATTCCATCTGCAGAATCGATCACTAAAAAGCGGCAATTGCCAAAGGTTATCTCATAATGACTAGGCCCTAGAAGATCACGATAAGATGACCACCCCTCATCAAAAATATCGTGATTGCCGATAACATAAATGGCTTTATCTTGAAATCCAAAATCATTCACCTGAGCTTTGAATGTTTCAAAATCTGCCCGGACTCCCTTATCCACCATGTCACCCAGAAATATAATAAAGGCATCCCCATTATCTCTAGCTGCCTGCAAAACGGTTCGAAGCCTTGAGGTATCCGTTCCCCCTAAGTGAATATCCCCTACAAATGAAAAGGTAAAATTACCTGTCGATACACCTGAAACACCAAAAGTAGGAACCGCTAAATCGGAACTTTCACGAAAACGCAGTTTATGGCCGGATTTGGCCATGCATCCGACAAAAAAACACACCCCTAAGATAAAAACAAAAAAAAGGGGGTTTTTACCCCTTCTTAGGTTCATGAAAATGTATTGATGTATGAAATGTTTCATCATGAATTCGATAGTGATCGAAATATTGTTTTCTCACATGTTGCCGAAAACGATCGCACTCAGCTTCAACTATATTTTCGGTTAATTCATTTTTCTTTTCTAGCTTCTTTAGCATAGCTCGAATCTCTGTCGCCTCCTGGATTGTTTGCATCCCTGTAGGATCTACACGATAAACTGGAGACTGGGTGGTTTCACTTAAAAACAGAATAATTCCACTAAGCGCCAGACGATTGTATTCTGCAAGGTGATGAGAGTTCACCTTTCCCGTTGAAACCACATCTGTTCTTTTTACTAAAGCTTGCCACTTTTTTAATCTCTGAATGGCCAACATACTGCTAAATAAAATTTTATTCGTTTTAAAAGAAAAAAATGTGTCTTTTAGCGCCCCATCTAACAATTGATCATGCCCATGGGTTCTTGGATTTCTAATAATCTCCTCAATCCCCTGCCATGCGTGCTCACCGTAATATTGATCTACACTCACTTCCCAAAAGGCGTGAGTAAAGCTCCCCCTCCCCGAATACTGAGAGATATTTTGGTAAGGAACAAAAAAGTTATGAGAAACAGTATCGGCCGCAAGATGGGAAAGATATCCATAGACAAAGGCCTTCTCAGCGGGGGTCTTTGCATGGGAAACAAGCCCCAACCCTACATCAAAGTTATGACAGTTATAGAGATATTCAACATAAGCTTTTCCAATGGTAATATCTGCCGCAATACAACCGTACAAATAATCAAATCGAAACTCCTGAATTAGCGAACTTAAAGAGACAGGTAAAAGATGGGCAAATGAAAAAATCTCTTTAGCATAAAAAAGATGGGTCGCTGGAGCCCAAGCCCAAGCCTCTCTGGGAACTAGCATACAAAGGGCTAACAAACTAAGGAGAGACTTCATATGGGCATCATAACTCTTTTTTAACCTTTTTCATCAACTCTTGTTGCCGGATCCCCTCCTCTTATTTATGCTTCGATTGCGATGGCACAGAATAACTCTAATTTAGTTGGGGAATACATGGCACTTTGGCAAGAGCACGGCATTGAAGAGATCCCATCTAAGAAAAAATCTAGAACAAAAAGAAAACGGAAGCCACCTCAAACTCAACCACAATACAAATCCTTAACCGATTTACAGAATGAATTGAGAGATTGCCGTAGATGCGGACTCTGCAAGGAAAGAAACAAGATCGTTTTCGGTAGTGGTAATCCTAAAACTAAGCTCTTATTTGTGGGAGAGGGGCCGGGAGCCAATGAAGACAAAACAGGGCTTCCCTTTGTGGGGCGCGCAGGCGATCTTTTAAACAAAATTATTGAAGCTATGGCGCTGACTCGTGACGAGGTTTATATTGCTAACATCGTTAAATGTCGCCCCCCAAGCAATCGAGTTCCACTTCCAGAAGAGATCGAAGAGTGCCTCCCTTTTTTAAAAGCACAAATTGAATTAATTAAACCTCAAATGATTGTTGCGTTAGGATTAACTGCGGCCTCAACTCTGACTGGAGAGGATGCAACGATGGGCATGCTGAGAGGAAAATTTCACAACCTTGTTTGGAATAACTCTATTCCTTTAATGGCGACCTATCATCCGGCCTATTTACTTAGAAATCCGGCTGCAAAGAAAGTGGTATGGGAAGATATGAAGCTTGTGATTAAGAAGATGGGACCCTCAAAAAAATGAACCGTTTAAAGAGTTTTCTTCTTATCCTTTTATTCTCAGCGGCTAGCTGGGCCGAAACTGAAGCCTCAATAATTCAAGTTTCAGACACTATCAATCCAGGAACAGCGGACTACATCGTCGCTGAAATTAATAAAAGTAATTTGGCTAAGGCCCCCTATCTGATTCTGCAATTAGATACACCGGGGGGATTGCTCAACTCCACCCGTAAGATTGTTCAAGCCATGCTCAATAGTAAGATCCCTATTGTTGTTTGGATTGGCCCTAAGGGAGCTCAAGCGGGAAGTGCAGGAGCCCTAATCACATTTGCAGCGGATGTAGCCACCATGGCCACAGGAACCAATATTGGAGCGGCTCATCCTGTCGATGCAAGCGGACGATCTATGGATAAAACCATGAGTGATAAGATCACCCATGACACCGCAGCCTTTGCCAGCAGCTTAGCTAAGGCGAAAGGGCGAAATATCGAATGGGCTAAGGAATCGGTCTACTCAAATAAATCCATTTCCTCAGATGAAGCGGTTAAACTTAAAGTAATTGATTTTATTGCTGACGATCTGACCGATTTAGAACTCAAACTTCGAGGCTACCGTCTCACAGTCCCGAAAGAGGGGATCTCTCAACTCCCAAGTTCAGCTCAAAAAACTCAGCTTTTTCCAGCTACGATTAAACAAAAGATCGTCTCTTTTTTCGCTAACCCTTCCCTAGCCTATCTTATTCTAAGCCTCGGAGGATTGTGTATTTGGATTGAGCTCTCACATCCTGGCCTGATATTCCCAGGTGTTTTGGGAGCTCTTTGCGTACTGATAAGTCTAGTCTCTTTTCAATTACTCCCTATTCGGTTTGGTGCTCTAGGCATGTTGTTATTGGGAATTGCTCTACTTATCGCTGAGCTTTACGTAACCTCTTATGGGGTTCTTGGTATCGGGGGAATTCTTTCTTTTGTGTTGGGCTCTCTCTATTTAATGGATACAAATGTCCCAGAATTTCAGATCTCACTTTCCCTTATTTTTCCAGTGGCCACCTGTTTAGCTCTATCGGTGTTTATCCTAAGCTATATTATTTGGAAGAGCCGCCATTTAAAAGTAGCTGACGGTTATCACAGTCTTATTGGAACCACGACCGAGGCCCACTCAGAGATCACAAAGATTTCCGGAAATATTTTTATTCAAGGAGAACTCTGGTCAGCTCGTAGTGAGGATGGACTCCCTATCAAACAGGGGGCTTTAGTGCAGGTTCAAGAAGTTAGAGGATTACAACTTATAGTTAAAAAGAAGGAGAATTAGAGATGTTTAGTTTTGCATTTATCGTTTTGGTGTTTTTTGGCGGGCTTCTACTCTCATCAATTAAAGTACTTCAAGAGTACGAGCGGGGAGTTATTTTTAGATTAGGAAGGCTGATTGGAGCTAAAGGACCCGGTCTTGTAATCCTTTTACCTGGAATCGATCGCATGGTGAAGGTTGGGCAAAGGGTCATTACAACCGACATCCCGCCACAAGATGTGGTCACTAAAGATAACGTTTCAATTGCGGTTAATGCCGTACTTTTATTTCGCGTAATAGATCCAGTTAAAGCTATTCTCAATGTAGAAAGTTATCTTGAAAGCACTTACCAATATGCTCAGACCACATTACGATCGGTCCTAGGCTCTGTAGAGCTCGATGAAGTTTTAAGTGAACGAGAAAGTTTAAACAGAAGAGTTCAAGAGATCTTAGATCTTCATACCGACCCCTGGGGAGTTAAAGTTTCTGCGGTGGAGATTAAACAGGTAGATCTTCCTAAAGAGATGCAACGAGCGATGGCGACTCAGGCTGAAGCTGAAAGACAACGACGAGCCAAGGTGATTGCCGCAGCCGGGGAGTTCCAGGCAGCAGAAAAACTGGTGGAGGCCGCTAAAGCCATCCAAGGCCACCCTGAAGCTCTTCAACTACGTTATTTGCAAACCCTTCAAGAGGTCGCAAGCGAAAATAACTCGACGACTATTTTCCCCATTCCTATTGATCTTTTTAGACCGTTCTTAGAGAGAAAATAGGGCTATTAATTTAAACCGATTCTTTCCCTCAAGGCTCTGATAAATATTCAGAGCCTTGAGAGGTTAAAATTCAAGCAACCGTTTCCGCTCTATACCGACGCTCAACTCCATCGAGAAAGTCGTATAAAGTATTTAATGTTTTCTCCACCACTTCAACGGCTCGATCTTCATCCTTCTCTGAAGTGCAGAGTTGAGAAAGTAAGTTCATTTCGGTCTCGGAATGATAGACATCGTAGACTTGGTGAGTCTTGAAAAACTCCACCGTTTTTTCATCACTCACTCCATAAAAACATTTCAAGCCATCGATCTTTGTACGAGCTACATCCGGCTGTTGTCTCTCATAAGAATATAGGGCCGCTAAGCCATCAATAGGATTTTCCGAACTCATATAATCTCTAAAAACCTTAAGAAGATTTTGAGTTTCATCGGAGAAAAAATGCTTCGGTAATTCTAAGCGATCCACCCCCATACCTTCAGCAAATCGGCTCCATAATTCCAAGTGGTTCTCATCTCCTTGCTCTTCATGAATTAGATTTTCAAGAAGCGCTTGTCGCATCTTAGGATCTTCACATTTGGTGTGTAGAGCACTGAGAAATCTAGGAAACTCTTTTTCAAATGCATAATACTCTTTAGCATAACCCTGAAGCTCGTTACGGGATAACTCTCCACAGACCCATCTTGTATAAAATGAATGGGACAATAAATGTTTCTGTTGAATTTTATCCTCAAGACGTGATCTTAAAGTGCGCATCTTCTCTCCTTTTAAAAAAAGCTACTATAACAACGAGATCTTTTTAAAGCACAGAAATTTTTCTATAAACAAATACCGCTTTGCGCCACCTTTCTAATAAAGTCTATTGCCATCCCAGGTTGGGCTCGTTAATTTGAGACTCTATGCAAACAAAGGTTAAATGGTTTCTTATTATCGCCCTTCTAATCCCCTGTTGGGTTATCGGTATTAAGTATGAAATTGATCTTGTCGTTCTTCATGCCACCGCTCAGTTTCTTAATAATGACTTTACCCGGGTGTATATGCAAAATGGGGATTTAGGCCGCTATTTTTATGGCCCCTTCTCGCTTATTTTAATTAAGCCTTTAGGCTATTTGTCATTTCCTGTGGTTAAATATTTTTGGCTCTGCTTACAAACGGTCTGTTATTTTGCCTTTGGATCTATTCTTACCGACCTCTATCCTTTTCTAAAAGAGAAGAGGTATTTTTGGGGGTGGGTTCTCATTTGGATTATTGCTATTAATCCCATTCATAATAATTACCAAAGCAATAACATTCAACTCATGCTCGCTACACTTTTGGTCTTAGCTGAAAAGCTAACAAGAAGTTCATCCTCTTCAAAACAGATCCTAGGTGGGATTCTTGTCACCTTTACTGCGGGCATCAAGGTTTTTCCTGCGTTTTTGGTGCTCTACTATTTCATTGCAAAGAATAATGCCACTAGAAAAGGGATTCTTTTAGGCGGACTTATCGTTATTGCAAGCCCCTTTCTTTTTTTAGGTCCAGACAAGGCTCTGTTTTTATACCAAGGATTTTTTAGTAATCTAATCACCTACTCAGCTGAAAACAGTCTAACCAAGATCAATGATATTCTTTGTCTCCCCTCTCTCCTTGCTAGAATAGGTTGGAGCTCTAAAGCCATTAATATTTGTGTTTTAATAATTTCAGCTCTGTTTTACTTGTGGGTTTATTTATCTAGACTTTCATTTAAGCAGGGAAGAACCGAATATCACCTTCTAGCGATGGCATGGGCTCTAAGTGTTCTATTAAACCCCAGCACTCGACCCCACTATTTTATTTTTTATATTCCTGCGTTCTGCTCGATTTTGGAGGTTATCTATTCAAACAGCTACTCAAAAGTTTTAACATGGGGGCTCATCTTCTCAACACTTCTTATTGCTTTTACAGCGGAGGGGGTTGTAGGAAAACAGTGGAATGAATGGTTAGAGCATGCAAATTTTCCAACCTATGGAATGGTATTGCTCTGCTTAGTGCTGACAGTGGCAGTGCTAGCAACTCAGAACTCTCGAGACAATCAAAGAGTGCTTACAAATTAATGACGCGAACGATGTCTTCGCCGGCTAGAGTGCTTTCGAGCATGATGGCGACGATGGCTCTTTTTATGTCCTGCTCTTGAAATACGATGTGAAGATCTTACTGAAGATTGACCTGTGCCAAAGGTTTTCATGGAAAACTTAGAACCAAAGAACGGTATCTTCTGACCAAAAGAGGTAATCTGATAAGTTATTTTCCTACCAAATAATCCACGCTTATAAGCGGTAAATCCTCCATAGCAAAGCCCTACAATTAAAGCGATAGGAATAATTTTTCTAAAAAGCTGCTTTATTTTCCAAATCAATTCTGACATCAACTCCTCACTCTCCAACAAGGCAGACAAGACTCAAACACGAGGGCGCTTCTGCCACGAGATCTCTACGCAACTCCTATGCCCGAGAACTTAATTTGTCTAGCCAAAGGGCTTAGTTGTTCGTTTCAAAGGGGTTAGGAGAGAATCAAGTCTTTTGTCCGAAGCTAAAACAGCTGTCTAATTGTTAAACAGCAGTGCCTATTTGGGAGCTACCCTTTATTTACGGGGTTGACGGGACCTTCAATACCGTAATGACGATAACATCCTGGAGGCCATTCATGTTCACTGGCTCTAGTCGAGTTCTTATCACTATAATGTTATCTTTCGGTTGAAACATTAGGCCCACTTCGTTAGTGACGGAGCCAGCTTTTTGATAGCCCTTTGAGTGGGCTAAGACCTGTTGGCGTGTATTGGCGCTATTGAATACAGGACCTTCGCCACTTATTAGGACTCCATCAAAATAAAGGCCTCCCTCAGGATTCGGCAGATACTCTATAATAGCTTTCTTTGTTGACCATTGTTCCGTGTTAAAAACAGAAACTCCTTCTATCGATGGGCCTACGCTCTTTACCCCTTCGAGTTGCCGACTTATAAGGCTCCTTGCTTGACCGTTATTCTTAGCCATGAATGCTGACATGAGGCCTTGCGGTTCTTCAATTAATCGATACTGAGTTTTGTTGATTGGGGAGCGAATCCTCTCAAAGATCGAAAGGTTAAAAGCGATGTCATCGGTATAATCTGGTAGAGTTTTTGACCCAATTTTAGTTGTGATTGTTGCTGGCGATGTAATTTCAGCCGCGACCTTCGAGAAATCTTTGTAGTCGGGAACTCGTCCTTCGGCATGCGCTCGTTTAGAAGCTTCGGCATAAACTTCACTGGCAGCCTGATGCATCTCGTTTACGACACCTCTCTTCATCTGGACCAACTGTTGGGTGTTACTTCCCGCAAACCAGAAGCCTAAATCATCGATAAGTTTGCGAGCTTCGTTATAAGACCAGCCCTCTTCTTTCATTAATTGGGTAGCTTCTTGAAAACGCTTTTTGAATGAGCTTATTTCGAATTCGGAGAGAGGTTTGCCTTTCCTGGCTTGAAACTGTGCTATTTGAGCCTCTGCCCCCCCTTCCAAAACCCTCATTAATTCTCCAGATTTCCTGGAATCGCCCTTGATTATGTTTATAACTCTTGGGTCCTGAGGATCAAAGCCAGGGGCCTGGGCCGCTTTCAATTTCTGAAAAAGTTGTGCGCTTCTTATTTCTATGGGGGCAGTAGAATCGTAAGGTAGATTATGGATTTTTTGAATCTCACTCCCAATATTCTTATCTCCGATTTTAGCAATCTCTTCCAATTGCTTGGCTTGATAGGGATCTCTATCAAGGAAGCCCTCCTTTGAAGGTTTTTTTTCATTCAAAAGATCGTGAACTGTTTTACCCGTATTTTCTTTGAATTCGCTTAGTTTTTTTCCAGTTTCAGCAAAGACCTCTCTAGGACGATTCCAGAAATTCTTCTCGGTTTCATTTCCATTTTCCAAGTTAAAAAGGGGGTCTGCTCCTTTAGAGAAGGCAGAACCTTCGGCTAGTTTGGGATTAATCTCATAGAGAAGTCTCGCGTAGGCGGTTGTCAGGGCATCTTGTCTAGACGGATCTTTCATTACCTCTCTAGCAAAGGCATGGGAGAGATCTCTTTCCTTAAGAGCCTTAGGGTTGACTCCAAGCTCCTTGGCAGCCTTGCTGAGTTCGTATTTTCTGATGACATTGCCACCCAATTTCTGAACTTTATGCATCACCGCGGGGAGGCCGGCGACGCCAAAGGCACCGACCCCGGCTTGGTAATAATCTCCACTATTAACATTCTCGAGCACCTGGCCGCCAGTCTGGTAATTGAGATAAGCTCCGATGAGATCTCCCACCGGTTTTGATATTCCAGAGGCAGCTCCGAGTAAGACACCACCGCGAGCCGTTTCTGTGACTTCGTCCCAATCGAGAGAGGTCTTGGCATTGACTCCTTCGGGGAGTGATCCACTTTCTAATTTTCTCCGATCGTCCTTAATCTTAGCCCACTGATCCGCCAGAGAGAATCCGGCACCAAGACTAGATCCCGCGAGGGCACCTCCCCCTATTTGAATCCCCTTGGCGGTGTACCAGGCTCGTGTTCCAATCGCGGCAAAAGTGACGGCTTGAGTACCTTTAGTGGCAGCGGCGAAGGCCGCTCCAGCCCCCATAGTGGCTACCGTCGCGACCGCTCCGCCGATTTTCTGACGAACCTCCGACGCATATTGTTCGGCCTTTCCCTGAGCCATTTCAGCCAAGCCATTGCTCGCATCGCTAGCGAGTTTTCTATATTGTTCGGCTGCTTCAGGATCAATGGCTTGTAATCTCGCTGCTGATTTAGAAATTTCATCTATCTGATTTTGAGCCTCTTTCATGGTCGGGTTTTCCTTACTATAGGAAATGCCTTTTGCTAAATGAATCAAAGCAGACATCACTGGAATGGGCGTTTTTTCGGAGGGAATTCCGCTTTGGAAATTAACAAAACCAGATGCCGAGGCGGTAGTTGCGTTGTCGAAGAGTTCCTGTAACGAAAGAGATTTCGACTTTTCTTCTCCTGCTCCTTTCAAGATATCAGAAATGAGTTTTCTTTCACTCTCAATAATCTCTAATTTTCTGAAGGGAGAAATAATATGCTTCTCATTTTGTTTTTCGGATAAAACTCGAAAGTCATCTTCATAACCTTTTCGATTTTTGGCTAGGAATTTCTCTGCGACGCTCCGAAGAGATGCAAAAGACTTAAACTGATAAGGATTAAGCTCCCTCTGTTCGGTGCGATCGAGTTCTTTCTTGATTAAAGAAAAGATCATGAACTCTGTCTCTTTCATTGAGAAACGTTTCTCTGGAGTAAGATCAACGCCCCTCTCCTTGAGATCAGCTTCGAGGTTTCGGTAGCTTTGAAGTTTATCAAAGGCTTCTCGCAGTGATGGGGGTAACCGTTCAGCGGCCATACTCGAGAAGGTCTCTCCTTTATTGGCCTGGTCAAAAATTTCTTTTGCCCAATCAAATTCGAACCCCTTGACTTGAACAGAATCTGCCTTGGTGACTGGATGTGTTCGAACAGTGATGCGGGCCCTGGTAGCGTCGACGTGCAGAGAATCGATCAGGATCTGAGAACCCAGTCCATTGTATTGTCTATCGAGCGCTTTCCGTAAAGCCTTAGAGTCTTTTAACTTGGCTAAGAATTGAGGATCGAATTCACCTTTATTAAAAGGAAGAATCGGGAGCTCTTCTTCTTTATTTGTTTCTTTATGGGTCTCTTTTTTGAAAATGATTCCCGATTTCTCGAGAAGAGCCCGATCGTCTTTCGCATAAGCGTATCGCTCTTTGATTCCAGAGATCTCTTTTTCGTATTCTTTTTTAGTTGTGACTTGAACTTTATTGTCGTTATCCTTGGGAAAAATAATGTGTTCTCCCAGGCGAATAGGCTCTTTTTGTTTCTGAGTAAGTTCTCCAAGTCCCGCTTTAATGAGAATCGTTCGCTTCTCATCTTGAGAGGCATTATCTCCCAAGGAAAGGCCTGATAAAAATTCAGAAAACTTCTTAGGATCGGCTAGGGTGTAAGTTAGAGATTGAGCGTCCTCTTGGTTTACTCCATACTGAATCAGCTTAGAAACTGCCTCAGTTCTTTCTTTAAGGATTTCATTTTTTGATAAAATTCGAATCTCGCCCATTTTGAGATCAGGGGGAAGGATAAAGTTTTTCACATTCCAATCTGCTTCTTTTTCATTCAGCGGAATCGAAAAGATTCGATTCTTGTCAAAAATCACTTTCGAAAACTCAGGGTTGATTAAAGTATTGAGAATTTTTTGGCTGTGGGCTCTCTTTTCCGGATCCTCACTCCTAGCAAGAGAGAAAAGTTTAGTTAAGTTTTCTGGCGAAAGACGCTTAAAAGGATCGGATGTGAGATCTAGTTTTTTTTCAGCTTCATTGAGTTGTTCGACCGTTCTAAACTTATGAACGGGGGGCTGGAACTCTATAAAAGGAACATTGTAGGGGGTCGTGAGAGCTGGGTTTTTATTGGATTCTTTACCCCCCTCATTTCTTTCAGCTTCTTCGCCAAAAGAATTCTCTTCCTTTTTTTGAACTACTAATTGATTCTTTAGTTTTTTTAGATTCTCTTCCAAGACAAAAAGGTCCTTGGCTATTTCTTCTAGGATTGTCTCACGCCCGTTTTTTTCAATAGGATCTTTTTTTTCTTCTATCTTAGATTTCTTTCTATCCTCCTCATAATCTCCATGTTTTATCCCCTGGTTTTCGTGATCTGTAAGTGGAGAGATATTAGGTCCTGGATCCAGCTCTCTTTCTTTTCGCTCTTGGTACTTGATAAATTCATTGTACTCTTTCAGAAGTTTTAGCTCTTTGGAGATTGTTTGAACCTGTTGAAACTGAGCAACTTTATTTTTCTCTTTATCGACCTGACTGAGTTGAATCTGCAGATTCCTGATTGAATCGCTCAATCCTTTTCGGGTGAGAAGGTTGGAGTTAGTAACCTCGTTGGCCTTAGAATGAATTGCAAATATAAAAAAAACAGAGAAAAAGACTAAGGGAAATAAAAATCGTTTATTTAAACGCCATTGATGTTTCATTCCAAATGTCTCTCTAGTTGTCTCTATTCCTTTAATAAAACATGCAATTCAAGCACCAGAATTAGGCCAGGGAATTGAAAGAGAAAAAGCAATAAACTATCCAAGATATATACAGGGTATTCCAATATAACTTCGAAATCGCTCGTGGTATTAAGGACTTAAATACCCGTTGAATACGAAAGAAAAAGTACCGATAAATTAGACAATGAATCCCGCCTAAATCACCCTCTCATTTCGACTTATAAAAACCACATAAAAATAGTGAAATCTTCACAGTTGCTTCATTGAAAAAAAAACTTCTAAAATCAAGTTGAGTAGCAAAAAAAATAAAGTTTTTCTTAAAAAAACTCTCAAATTAAAAACAAGTTCATACAGGTGATATATGAATAGCCGTTTTTTAAAGTTTTTCGTTTTCTTCTTTCTTCTCTCAAACCAAATTGCGGTTGCGATCGAGGCCGGAGGAATTGATAGGCCCCAATCACGTCTGTCTCCAATCCAGAATCCTCCCCCCAATAGAATTCCCTGGAGCGATTGCATGGCATCGGTCCTTGAGTGCAACCCATACGTAGTAGCAGAGATGTGCACCAGACAACTTAGGAGAGACAACCTTGAGTGCGCCACAAAAGCGCTAAGTACCGCCTACGACCTAAAAATACTATACGATATTACCCAAGTGTTACTGGGCTATATGGATAATAACCCGGCGAAGGAGTCTACCTATGCTGGTAAGGTTATCAGCAACCCTACTATCTGATCCTCCCGCATCGCCATGCGTAACAGAAGCCTTAAAGACCGTTAAGGATGCATTCGGGGCGATAGGGGGACTGCTTAATTTAATCGATCGTAATGATTTTGGTTCGGTAATCAAATTAATAAATGACTTTCAAAAGTCCATTGCGGCTGGCGCGCTAGCGCTGTCGAGATGTTCTGGAGGCACCCTCGACCCAAAAACAACGGAAAAATTCAAAAATATCATCAGTGCCGCCGACAAGGTTTTAGTCATCGCCGAGTGCTCTCTCGCAATCGTAGAAGGTTTGGCTTTTTTGGGCCTCAATACGCGTTGTGCATGGTTCGACAGTATGGATGCTTTTCAGAGCGCCCGCGATGTACAGGCCGCTCGGCAACGTGCCTATCCGACTGATGGCAGCGCGACTCCCCTGGGTGATGTACAGGCCGCTCAGCAACAACCTGCCTATCCAACTGATGGCAACACGATTCAATCGGCTGATGGTAGTGAGCTCCGCTCGACTAGAGTCAGCATCACCTGTGGTAATGAGCCCCCCTCCTGCTCGCGGTGGGCGATGGGAGTTCTAGGTCAGCGCTTGTGGGAAGAAGATATTTTGGGTTCGCGGTCCGGCTATTGCGCAAAGAGTTGCTCGAACAGCGGTTATGGCGGCGACTGCGCAAAATTCGCGCCCTACATTTTCGCTTCGTCTCCCGCCTGCGGAGAGATCTGTAACACGAAGCAATGCCCAGCTGCTGTCCAACTCTGCGTTTCTATGTGCTGCAACCAAGACGGTGACTGCACCGCCAAAGCGAATAAAAAGATAAGAGAAAACGGATGGTAAGTCGCAATCGCGTTTTACGTTTCATCTGTGGATAAAAAAATATTTTTAAGCAGAACTCCGAATAAAAACCCCGAAATAAAAAACCTTTTCTCCATATTTCCTTCACATTTTTCATGTAGCCTTAGTTTAAGAGTGTTTATTTGAGGGGGACTATACATGAGGGGATTCGCACATTACTCTGTGAGTATTATCACCGCCTTTGGCGTGTGGCTCTCCACCTATGGCTATCTTTCACTCGCTACATCCCCAGAAGAAAAACTTTTCGATAGTATTTCTCAACTTACTGTAACTGGAGATCGTGAACCTTCCACAGGAGCTATACGTACTGTTAAATCTGAAACCGACATACGAAAGCTCATTGAAGCCCCTGATCAACGGGAAGTTATCATCTCTATTTGGAGTCCTAGAGTTCATCCCTTTAAAGAGCCCCCCACTTATAGAGTGGCTCGTCACTGTCGTTATGGTGAAATATTAGAATCTGCTATTGGAATCGTGGACACAACCAAAACACATATTTTAAGAAAAACTGGAAGAGATCAAAAACTACCTCACGCATTTGAATGGAGCAACACAAAGTTTAGATTGGTTGAAATCTCTCCCCCTCAATCTATTCCCTTTAAATTTGATTATATTGGAAAGGTATTTGAATTTCTCAAAACAGGAAGTTGCCAATATCAACCTGCTCCATTGACGGCCAATGAAAACCCTCTTGTCTATTTTCAAAAACACTTAGAAATTGCAAAAAAAGTAAACGCCACCGATATTCTTTTCCCCAAAACAACTTTTGATCTGATCTCAGGAAACAAAACTGCCATAGGAATCGAATACGCACTATCTGTCTCTGACCACAAAGATCTGGCGATCGATTTTAATGGCTCCTCATTTCTCATTCCTTCAGATAGGGGAGGCTTTGTTTTTGAAAACACCCAAAGACTCTCCATTAAAAATTTATTCATCGAATGGGCCAAACCAGGCAAGGAAAATACCCCTTACTATTCTGGCCCTACGCTACATGGCTTTTATTCCCCTAGAAAAGATAATTCCGATTTATGGTTTGAAAATATCACCCTAAAAAGAGTTCCTGGCTGGGGCTTTTACTTCGACTCTATCCGAGGGGCCTTTATCGCCAATTCAAATATTTCTGCATTTTCAGGAGAATCACTTCCAGCCACCCGAGAAGGAGCCGTTAAAGCGATAAATAGCCAGGATATCATCGTAAGAAACAACACCTTTAAAAATCTGGGCGGGGATGGAATTTCACTGCACGGCCAATTTGCTGTAGTCGCAACCTCTCCCTACCTATCTAATCCCACACCGACTAAGTCACCCAGGCTAAGCTGTGTAGGCATGGGGAGCAGTTGGTCCCCATTTGCAGAAGAGGAACCCCTAGGATTTTTCAATGAAAAAATGGATTTCCAGGGGGAAACATCCATTAAAAAAATTACTCACTTCTCATTTTCCGATCCCAAACTCCCTCCTTACTGCAAAGGTTTTGCTCACTGTAGTGAAATTTGCTTTACACCTCAACTCGACCTTACTCCGGTGAAAGCTGGATTTGCTGCAAGTCTGAAAAATAATTCATCTCTCTTTTTAATCACAGATAATAAACTATCCGAGATCGCTGGAAGAGCTATCACCATTCAAGGAAGCAACGGAGAGATCTCCGAAAACATAGTCAACAACTCTGGAGGTCCTGGAATACAACTTAGCGCTGACTTAGCTCATCAGCTTCAAGGTCCTGGCGCCTTTAATATTTTACTTAAAAATAATCAATTAAGACATGTAGTCTCAGCCACTCACTATTTACAGGCAGAAGAGCCCTATTTTGGGGGGATCTCAATTGGGGCAACTCAAAAAGAAAGCGATGGCAGAACCGTTCTTATTAAAGCCCCATTAATACAGCATATCCTAATTGAAGGGCCGAACTCCCTTGTAGAAGATTCTGGATCGGTCGCACTCTTAATTTCTTCGGCTAAATCTATCGAAGTCAGGGATTTAACCATTGGATCTGCAGGGCTCTCAAGAAACCTAAGTTCAGGTAGTTTATCTGGAAGTACAGCTGAAGGTTCTATTCTTCTCACGCACTGTCAGCAGATTGATCTCGCAGGCCTCACAACCCCCCCTCTTATAGAGAAACGTTACGCCAGAAGTAGAACTATTGTTATAGATTCTCAGAATGTCCTGCAGCTTCGAATTCCTCTCTCGATACGAGGGAAAAATGGAAAATCGGCCAATACTCTCTGGTACACAACTTTCCGTAGTTGGTTCAAAGATGACGTTTCTAAAACTCCTAGTGAGGTTAATCTCATCCTTGAGTCTCCTGGATTATCTACCTTTCATAATAAACCTCCACTCGAGGCATTCTCTATTATCACCCCCAAAGTGGGTGATAAAGAATCAACCCAGCTAGGAAAACCCCTTCCCCTTAACTCAACAGCCAACCGTTGGATCTCCACGGGAACATTAAGTTGGCAATCCCCCAATAGAATTCAGCTAAGACCTACTTTTAAAAACAACTACCCCAACCTTTTCCTATCGATAGGAAGTGCCAATTTAACGCCCAAGAAACAGGCCCCTCTCCCATTCGAAAGTTGAAATCTCATCCTCTTCCAGATAAACTTTACCCAATCATTTATCGACTAGGAGCTTGCTACTATGGCACAAAATCTTTTCACTGACTTTCCTGAACGTGTGGAACAATTAAAAAAATATTGTAACCTAGCCCAGCTCTCGGCCCCTCTTGAAGAGACTTTTGGCGAGAAAGATTTTTTTAAAAACTCTAATGAAGCTATGGAATTCTACTATGGAGTTCTCGAGGAATTGGGCAAATTGGCCGCCACTGTCATCCGACCTAGCGCTCAAGTTATAGATCAAACGGGAGCTCACTTAAAAGACGGTGAAGTGATTCTACCGAAAGAGCTCGAAGAAAACATTGCACGATTAAAATATCTTGGGATTTTTAGTGGCCTTGCAAGCAGAGCTCAGGGGGGATTTAACCTACCTCAGGCCGTACAGGCAATAGCATTGGAGATCTTATCTCATGCGTGTCCCAATACAGCTCTCACCGTGGCCTGTTATTCCATGGTTCCACTTCTAGAAACCTGGGGCACCGAAGAGCAAAAACAACGCATTCTCCCCAAACTAATTAATCTAGAATGGAAGTCCTCAATGGCTCTGACTGAGCCCAATGCCGGTTCGGACCTGGGAAAGCTCAGAACTTCAGCCAAAAGAGAAGGTGACCGCTACATTATTAATGGAAACAAAATATTTATTACTGGGGGCTCAGGAGATGTGACCTTTGCACTTGTGAGAACCGATTCCAATAGCCACGGCCTCGATGGACTTTCAGTTTTAATCGTTCCGAGAAAAATTGAAGGTAAAGACAATTACCGAGTTACAAAAATAGAGGACAAGATTTGTCTTCATGCCTCCCCCACCTGCGAAATTGTATTTGAAAATTCAGTAGGAGAGCTTCTAGGATCCGAGGGTCAGGGGTTCAAGGTTATGTTAGATCTCATGAACGATGCCCGACTTGCCATGGCTGCACTCGCCATCGGAATTGCCACGAGTTCTCTAGAAGAGGCTCAGAATTATGCTCGACAACGTATCACCATGGGAAAGCCAATTATTCAACACCCTATGGTAGCTGACATGATCTTTGAAATGGAATTAGAAACCAGAGCCATGAGAGCTATGGTTAATGAAGCCGCCATGTCTTTTGATTGGATGAAAGTTGCCAAGAAAAAAAACGATGAAAAAACTTTCAAGAAATGGAGAAAAAGATATCGTCGTCTTACCCCTCTCTGCAAATATTACTGCTGTGAAAAAGCGATTACCATTTCCCGAAATGCAGTACAGATTTTTGGCGGTTATGGCGTTTGTAGAGAGTATCCCGTAGAAAGACTTTTAAGAGAGGCTCTCATCTACCCGATTTATGAAGGAACTTCCCAAATTCAATCTCTAATGGTTTTAAAAGACTCTCTTAAAGATGTTGCTTTTCAAGCCACTGGATTTCTCAGTTCCCTGGCAGGGGCTTGGGCTGAGTCTAAAGTAGCTTTAAATCCAGTTAAATCTAATCTTCTTAAAGCCCGTAATGAGCTTAATATCGCCATTAAATCTATTTTAATGAGCATTATTAAGGATAAGTTCAAAAGCGATATTAATGCTCTTAAGAATTCCAATATTCAGCAATTCTTAAAAGAGTACTCTCTTAATCTCCTAACCGCGAAAACGGACCTAACCTACCCCTTTTTAGTGGCTGAGAGATTCACTCGAATCACTTGTGATTATTACGCTTTAAAATGCCTGAGCGATCAATTGCCTGACAAAGATAAGCCCCGTGAGAAATGGGTTGTAGATTTCGCGGATCTCGTTATTCCACGAATGAAGATGGAAAATGAATACATGTCCCACAGGTTACTTTCAACCTTAGATTACATGAGGCGTCATAACGCTTAAGGCTTTTACATAGATTCTAAAATCATCGGCTGATATATTCGGCCGATGATTTGGATTGCAATATCGTTAATAGGTCTGCTCCTGACAGGAGTTCTTTTTACTCTTCTTCATCGTTCTAACCAATCGCAGTTAGGTTCCGGCTTTAAAATGCTTCAGGAAACGGTCGAGGGTTTTCAACGAAACCTAATGGTAACCCAAAAAGAGTTTGAAAAAACTTATGAAGTTCGAAACTCAACTTTTCGAATAGAACTCCAAGAGACCCTACAAAGCAGCCGAAAAGAGGTCCAATCAGGACTCGCCCACACGACTTTACTGCTAGAGCAAAAAGTTTCACAAATCGACCAACGCTTAGATCAAAGACTAAATTCACTTACTCAAAACGTAGGGAATAAACTAGAGCAGAATTTAAAAGACGGATTCCTTCATTTCGAAAAGATCCAAAACCATCTAAAACAGGCTGAACTTCAACTTCAACATTTAAACACCGTGGGACAGTCTATTAATGATCTGAACAATCTCTTAAAACTTCCCCACTTACGAGGTAATTTTGGAGAGGCCATCCTAGAACAGCTTTTAACCGATCTTCTCCCCCAAGATGCTTTTGAACTTCAATATCGAATTGTTCCCACTTCAACAGAACGGGTTGATGCTGTCATCAAATACCCACACAAAGTTCTTCCGATTGACAGTAAATTTCCTAGAGAACAGGTATTGCCTCTTTTCGAGACCCATGATCCTTTGAAACTTGAAGAAGCTCGCAAAGATCTCGCTGATGTAATGAAAGGGCTCGCGAAATCCATTCGCGATAAGTACATTCATCCAGAATATGGGACCACTGAAATAGCACTGCTTTTCGTTCCTAGCGAAACCCTCTACTTCGAAATTCTCAAAAACTTAAAACTCTGCGAAGATCTAGCCAAACTAAAGATCTTTGCAGTTTCACCTAATACTTTAGCGATAACTTTGCACTCTTTAGCGTTATCAAGAAGCTACTATGAAATGGCTAAAGGGGTTGAAAAGACAATCATCGAGATAAAGAAATCCCAACAACACTTCAAAAATTTTGAAGGTCGTTTTCTTGAAGTCGGAAATTCGCTTTCTAAAGCTCAAACCACTTTCAATACGGCTGCGACACATCTTTCAAGATATCAGTCTGCAGTCTCACGCTTAACAGGGGTCGAGGCCGAAGAACCAATCCAACCTGAACTTAGCGCGCCGCTCCAACCCTTAAATTCATAATTTCATGCAAAGCAGATTGCCGGGAATCGGTATTTTGGAATAAGAAGACTTTATGAATCATTTCAGTTCTAAAATGCCCCCTCAAAATCTGGATGCCGAACAATCAGTTCTTGGCAGTATCCTTATAGATAACCAAGTTTTTCACAAAGTCATAGACTCCCTTTCACCTGAGGATTTCTACAGACCTGCCCACAGTAAAATTTTCGGTGCCATGATTGAATTGGTTTCCAAGAGTCAGCCTATCGACGTAGTGACCCTGACATCCAAAATGAAATCACTGGGAATCTATGAAGAGGTAGGAGGAGCTGCCTATTTAGCTGAGCTTTTGGAGAGAGTGCCTACGGCTCTAAATGCTGAGTACCACGCTAAATTAATAAGAGATCAGGCAGTCAAACGAAATCTAGTTTCCCTTTGTACTGAAATTGCCAGCCGTGGCTTAGAGCCAGGAGAAACAACAGAAGAACTGTTGGACTACGCTGAAAAAAGAATTTTTTCTCTTTCAAGTACGAAACAAACCCGCAGTCTAGTCCCTGTCCGAGATGTCGTTAAAGATGCCTTCAAGGAATTAGAAAAGCGATTTGAGAATCAAGGACAAATGACTGGAGTTGCCTCCGGATACATTGATCTAGATAAAATTACTCAAGGCTTTCAAAAATCGGACCTTATTATTGTAGCCTGTCGTCCAGGGATGGGAAAAACCAGTTTTTCGCTGGGGGTCGCTCGCTATGCTGCGACTCACGTTAAATCACCTGTGGTTTTTTTCTCTCTTGAGATGGCCAAAGAACAGATTGTTTCTCGTCTCTTAGCCGCAGAAGGAAAGGTAGATTCAACTCGTTTAAGAACGGGAAAACTTACTGAACAGGATTGGGACAGGCTAACTCGTGGAGCAGGAAGATTATCAGAAAGCCCCATCTATATCGACGATACCCCAGCCTTAACTGTTTTAGAAATGCGAAGCAAGGCTCGAAAACTAAAAAGCGAACTCGGTGAAATCGGAATTATTGTTGTGGACTATCTTCAGATTATGGGAGCTACAAACAAAAATGATAACCGTGAGAAGGTTATCGCCGATATTTCAAGATCATTAAAAGCACTCGCTAAAGAGCTTAATGTTCCTGTAGTCGCCCTTTCACAGCTTAACCGGCAAATCGAAAATCGTCCGGACAAACGTCCTATGATGGCAGATCTTAGAGAGTCTGGAGCTATCGAACAAGATGCCGATATTATTCTATTCATTCACCGAGATGATATGGAAAATGTGCAACCCGGAGCTGTCAGCATGGCAGAGTTCATTGTTAGAAAACATAGGAATGGCCCTCAAGGGACTGTTAAAGTAGCTTGGTTGGGGCAATACACTTCATTTGAAAATTTAAGTTCCCAAACGGTCTAATAAAAAATATCTTTTTTATTGGTCTTTGTGACTTTTCTTATGTTAGGATTTTTCTTAAGCTATGGGACTTTAAATTGAAGAAGAGACCTAAAAAGAAACCCTCAGTACGCAAAAAAATCAAAGCCATCCCCAAGGGTGATGCGCTTCTTAACCACGTCATTAAATTAACCGGCCTTCCTCACAAAACCTTAAAACATGAACTCAAAGAGATTCTGGAAAGAAAAAATATCAGTAGCCACAATTTAAATCTCGGACAATTGCGCTGCGCTGCTGCAAGCTATGTTCGAGAAATTATGACCTCTCTCGTAGATAAATGCGCTATGAAGAAGAGCGATTCCGTACATTAATTCCCTTAAATTGAACCTCTTATTTTCTCAGTTTCAACTATTCGTTTCATTGAAAGACCATGATTGCTATGCTAACTTTAAACGTTTAGAAAACCCGGAAGGAAATGGTTCATGCCCCTTAAACGTCACGGTTTATATTCTATTGTTCTTTTAATGGTAGGGTCGATTTTAATTTCCTGTGCCTCGGTGAGTAAACCCATATCCGATTCTTCGAAAAACCCTTCAATACAGGTAGCTAAAAACGAAACGGAATCTACAACCCAAAACATTATTCCATTTCAAAAAGAATCAAGAGCCAGAACGGCTAGTGAGATTGAAAATCTGACTATCGATGACATTATAAGGTTGGAAGAGCCCAATACCCAAAACCTCTATGATAATAGCCGATATGATTTCCCTATTACTATGAATTCAAGAGTCGAGGGATGGATAGATTATTTTACTGGCAGAGGCCGTGGCCATATGGAGCGATATCTTTCTAGATCAAGCCGATATATGCCTGTAATGAAACAGATCTTTAAAAAAGCAGGTCTCCCGGAAGATCTAGTCTATTTAGCTTTGATTGAAAGTGGATTTAATCTACGTGCAAAATCTAGAGCTAAAGCTGTAGGCCCTTGGCAGTTTATGAAGGCCACGGGAAAACGTTATGGTCTGCGAGTTGATGCATGGGTTGATGAACGCAGAGATCCCTTGCGAAGCACTGAGGCTGCAGCCAATTATCTCAAAGACCTCTATTTGATGTTTGAATCCTGGTATCTCGCAGCTAGCGCCTACAATGCCGGAGAGTATAAAGTTCTACGAGCTATTGAAGAAACGAAAACCAATAACTACTGGCGAATTTGTGAAACAAAAATGCTTCGTCGGGAAACTAAAGACTATGTTCCCAAATTAATTGCAGCAGCGATCATAGCTAAAAACTCCACCAAATATGGTTTTTCTGAAGTCGATTACCAAGAGCCCTTGCAATTTGACAGTGTTGAGATAACCACGCCCGTCAAATTAAAATCGATAGCAAAAATGGTTCATGCCTCTGAAGATGACATTCTAGAGTTAAATCCAGCTTATGCTCGCTCGGTCACCCCCCCTTCAGGAGGCCCCTACGAATTAAGAGTTCCTCCAGGAACAAAAGTACTCCTTGAAAGAACGCTCGCATCAAATATCTCTACTATAGAAACTGGAGAGTTTCCCACTGAAATTACGGTTAAATCAGGAGAGACTCTAAAATCTATAGCTTCAAAATATCGAGTTAACTCTAAAGAGTTGGCCAATATTAACAACATGAGCACTCGTGAAAAAATCGTATCTGGAACTGTTTTGATTCTTCCTCGAGGAACATTAGTTCAAACGACAAAAAAACCAGCTCAAACTGCGGCCAATCGAACTCCATCCTCAAAACCGTCCGATTCCATAGCCCCCGATTTTGTCACTCACACTGTTAAAAAGGGCGAATCTCTTTGGTCCATTTCTGAGCAATATAATGTAACCATTCAAAGTCTATTTAGATGGAACAATCTGAAACGATCCCAAATTATGCCAGGCAAACAGATAAAAATTAGGGTTGCAAAGAACAAGGAATCGAGTCGGGCCAATTCAAAAAAATCGGCTCCAAAAAAATCTTAGGATAGCAGCAATTCTCGGCACCCAAAATTACTGTGGCTAGGGTTTTTAAAATACACCTATCGTGAAGTTAAACTTAATAACTTCTTTATCTCTTCCTATTCCCTGAGAGACATCTATCACCGCAGGCCCTACTGGAGTCTTGTACCTTAAACCCATTCCTACTCCATCATGTCGAAGATCCGCAAACCAAGATTTCCCAGCTAGTTTCGAAAAGATCTGCCCCGAATCAATAAAAATGGCTGCACTTAAATCCCCTAAAATAGCAGCTCTTAGTTCTCCCCGTAGATTATAAAATCCAGTAGCGACAGAGTCGGGTTGAGGATTGAATCGTCTTGGAGAGAATCCTCTAATGGATCCCTGCCCACCTAAGGATAGATCCGTAAGTAATCGTGCTTTTGGAATGGCGTAAAGATGATCAATAGAGTCTGCATAGCCTGCTCCAGCGAAAAAAGCTAAGCCAAAAGGCTCAACTAAGGGAACATAAAATAAATTTTTAGCTATTAACATAATAAACCCTACCTCTTTACTAGAGAAAAGAGCCGGTAGAGCTAGTTCACCGTCCAGAGTATGCAAGCTACCCGAGGTTGGATTAAAAGAATCATCTCTAAAATCCAACTGAAATCCAGGCCCCGTAGAGCCGATATCGACCACTTCAGCAGAAGGGGGAAATCCAGGCTGATAATTATTCCCATTGGGATTAGTCGGGTTATTAGGATCGTTGGCATCTAAGAGAATTAAAGTTTTAGTTGTGGCTCGCTCGTAACGATGAAACCTATAGATAAATTTAAATGCCTGAGAAATTTTTTTTTCTATCCTCTCTTCAATTCTTGCTCGACTTTGCAAATTAGAAATAGCCCCACCGGAACTTGTTCCTACCTCATAGTTATCTAAACTAGCTTGACTAAAAAATACTGCTGGAACATTAAATAAATACGGGGCTCGATATCCAAGAATAGCCGAATATTCAATGAATGGAACCCTTTCAAACTTTTGAGTTAAAGGCAATCCAACTTCGGTTCTAACTGATGCCGTCTGGTTCAAACCAAAAACATTGTTATAAGCTATCCCTACAAAGCCTCGTAATCGAAATCTAGGATCTTCATAGACAGCTCCGAGCCCGAGTTCACCACTTCCAGCTTTTGTTTCGAGCACTACTACTTTTATATTCTTTTTATTTTTTTCATTGAGATCAACAGAGCCTATCAACTCAGCTCTTGAAAAAAGCCCAGTCAAAAGAAGTTCATCCTCAGACTGACGACTTTTCTTAAGGTTATATTTCTCCCCGGATTTTAGGCGAATCTCTCTCTCTATAACTTCAGTTTTCGTATACCTATTACCCTCAATGGTAATATTACCCACAAAGTATTGAATCCCTTCATCGATTGAAATTCGTACGATAGCCTTAGAGGGATCCTCTCCAAACACAATCTCGTCACCTTTGGAGAGCTTTACATCTGTGTAGCCCTCAGCAAGATAAAACTGTTCAACTTCCTCTCTGGATTTTTGAATGAGGCTTCGTTTAACGGGCTCCCCAACTTTAAAAAGCAACAACGCCTCTAATTCCTTTCTTCTCTGGGCCTCCACCCCTTGAATATCGATACGACTTATCCGAGTTTGGCTACCAAGCTCCACATTAAAAATGAGATCAACCCCTTTTTTATCCTCGGAGAAGCTTAGTCTAGGCACAGGTAGGGAAACCCTTAAATAGCCTTTCTCCTCAAGTGCCTCGATCATATTCTTGCAAGTCTGTTCAAATCCAGACTCCCAAAAGATCCCCCGTTGCAGAACTCCGATTGCGTTCTGATAAAAAAGCTCCTGAAACTTATTAGCCCCAATCTCGCTAGCACCATTTACTACGATCGAATCAATGATAACTTTTGAACCTTCATTAATAAGAAATCGATAACTTTGTATCTTTCCGTTTTTATTTTTCTCACTTATCGCTGTAACTTTACAAAAGTGATAACCCACCGATTTATATTTCTCTTCGATCATCTGACTAATAAATCTAACCGGATCAGATTGACCTAAAACTTCAGCCGTAATCCACTGCTGGATAACATCCACGGGAAAAATGGTATTCCCCATAAATATAAACTGAAATTTTTTACCCACTTTAAGAACAAACTCAACCTCAACCCGGGTCTTATTTTCATTAAAATTAAGATTAGTTTCATCCACTTTAGAATCCGGGTATTGATTAGCTACAAAGTATTCATTGAGGCTATTAATAGAAGATTCAAGAGCCACTCGAGTAAAGGGATCCCCAACTTTGAGTGTAATGGCTCTTCTGAATTCAAAGGACTGCTCTTTATCAATGTTGCTCAATTTAACTCGACTGACTCGGGTTGGAACCCCTTCAATAACTCTAATTTTCAAATCAACAAAGTCTGTTTCAGGCACTTTAATGACTTGCGCATCAACGTCGACGAAAAAATATCCACGAGATTCATAAGCAGTCTTAATCCCTTGTTTCAACTGCATTACCTTTCGTGGCTCAAGGACTTTTCCTGATTCGATTTGATGGGCATAGATCTGAACTTCGTTTTTAATATCTGCTCGCAACTGAGAGATCTCTAATTCTCTCAACCTTCGGGCCAAACCCACATCCACAGTTAGCGCTAAGCCTTTTGGGGTCTCTTTTTTTCTCAGAAAAAGGCTCTGTACCTTGCCAGATTCCACAAGGCGTCTTATCCCGTCATCAACTTTATGAAGCTCTAAAAAACTCCCCACCTCAAGGCCTAGAGCCTTCTGGACATGTAAACTTTCAGATGAACTCAATGTGGGAGTTTCAATGGATTGAATGCGGAAAGAGCCAGGATTGCCTTCTGGAAAAACCTTACTCAAACTGAAAATGATACCTAAAATCCAGACCGTAAGATTTAATGGAATCGTTTTGGGTTGTTCCTCTGATTTTATCAACGGCACTCGCATTAACTGTGAAATTATCATCAAGCAACTGTTCTATTTTGAATTCCTTCATTGCATTCTGGTCTAAGGTACTAGAATAAGACAATTTTGTCCTATTGGTAATCTCTTTTTGTATTTTTAAGGCTGGAACCGAACCTTCACCCGTTCCCGTCGTTGTTCCCGGGGGAACGCTACCAGAGCTTGCGGGGGTTCCGGCTGCAGAGCCTACCCCACTTCTCTGCATATTAACCTTGATATTTACCCCTAACTCATTTTGAATTTTTGATTGCAAAGGACTTTTACCCACTAAAGTGCTTCCAAAATCAAGATAGTTATCATCTTGACCCCGCGTAGTAACACCAAGAACTAGAAGAGCAATTAAATCGGGTTCGGCAAGTGCTGGAACTGAACTAAGTCTGATTTTATAATCCTGAGGTGTCCCATACGCGCTTAAAGTAACTTCGTATTCAATTGGAACTTGAGCTCTTTGCTCTTTAACAAAGCTTTTCGCGGACACATTAAATCGGGGATTAATCTTTTCTTTATTCTCAAACTTTACATTCCCACTTACCAGATTAAATTTTGTCTCTTTAAAAAATACAGCTCCTTTAACACTCTCTGCAGCCCCCCAAAGACCTAAACGAGTATCGTCCCCAAGCAAATGAAAATCTCCCTTCCACTCAGCCTGCATCACCTCAGTATCAACAATAAATCCCCGTTCCGATTTACAGTTTAAATCAAATTTTAATGATGGAGACTCTGATGAATCTTGGGATTGGGGGATATTAAGATCGGAAAGTCGCCCTTCATCCACTTGGCAATTTCCTGAGAGTAGATAGGGGAATTCTCTTCCTTTTAGCTTTAAATCCCCACTAATTTTAAGAGTTAGATAGTTTTGTTGCCGAAACCCAATACCACGGGCCATTAAGTCTAATTTAGGAGAGAACCTCGAAAACCGATCAATTTCGACTCCCCCTTTAATTTGCAAATTTCCCCCTCCATGGGTCGACTCAAAACGATCAATGCTGATTTTATCTTGTGTCACCGAAAACTGGCTTCGAACATTTCTAAAATCCTCAGCTAGATTTTTTATTCGAAAGCTTCCATCTTCAATAGACACATTGCCCAACAGATCAAATTTGGGTAACGAACCAGAAATTCTGACTCCAGCTGCAACCTTTCCCGTCCCATAATCTAAACCAGGAATAAAAGGTTGGAGATAAATGAGATCCAATTTAGCATCTAATCCCCCTTTTATCGATTGCCCAGGCTTAAAATCAATAAAACCTGAAACGAGACTGTCCTGACCTGCTAATTCAAACGGTGGAATTCTCACAGCCCCTTTATCGATCACAAAAGAGATTGGCTTTTGATTCTTAACTGGGGCTGTTTTTAGATCAAGCTCGATATCAGAGAGCGACCCTGAACCATTCACAGTTTCCCACTGATTTAGATTGCCATTGAGCTCCACATCGCCCGTAGCTCGAATAGTGCCAAAGGCAGGAAGATCCTTCCCTGACCACATTGAAAGAAGAGGCAATATATTGCATTTTTTGAAATTCAGAAGAACTTCAGAGCCCAATTCTTTTCCTTTTCTAATAGAAATAAGTCTACCTTGAAGGGACTGTCCAAATAAATTTCCAATAAACTCTGTCTTCTCCGGGCTTTCTCTAATAGAAATATTTGAATCCCCTAAATTCTGATTCCTATATAGAGTCTTTATCAGTTTAAGCTCTCCTTGACCTGTAGGCTGCGATAGACTCCCTTCAAGATTTACCTGCCCCACGATTTCTCCTGATATCGGAGCTCCTCTTACGTGATCCAAATCTTCAAGTTTCAAACCATAACTTTGAAGTTTTAACTTTGAATTACTTCCTTTGAAATACCCTTGAAAACCTAGAGCTCCTCTTGGTTTCGTAAGAGTCGCTCTGGAGATCTTAGTAAATTCATCTCGATACACCAGGGCAAAACTTCCACCTAACCACCTCTCATCAAACCACTGAATGGCTCTCACATTTCCAGAGGCCGCAACTTGAATCCCCTGCAAATCATGCCCCCCCTCAAGAACCACCTTCGCAGAGATCTCGCCTCCTTTAGGCGGGGTAAATTCAAGTTTGTTCTTTCTGAAAAACTGAAACACCTGATCTACAGATGCTCTCTTACTTGAAATATTAAACTTATACCGAGTCTCTTTCGGTTTAAAATCCACAAACCCGTTGCTTTTTATTGATTCTAATGAAGGCAACTCCAGAGATTCAAAAGTAAGAAGGTCATCCTGATAATTGACTGTGCCCTTAACTGAACCGAGAATCACATTTCCAATCTCACCCTCTTTTAGCTCGAAACCACCTGAGATAATGGGTTCCCCTTTTGGACTCTCAATCTTTACTTGAATATCGGCCACTCCTCCAAAAGAAAGGTCCTGAATCTTACCTAGTTTTGTTAGAGAGAGCCCTTTTCCCTCTACATTAATTTGAAAGGGAACCCCCTGACCCCACTTACTATAGGCCACCGTCAGACCATCTAATATTTGAATCTGTGACTTAAAAGTCCCCTGTTGAGGAGTGACATTAAAAGATGCAGACAGCTTTCCCTGATCAATAGAGATCACCGAATTCTGTGGAGAGACAGGTTCATTCACATGGGCTACAGCCACTAGCTTACTCAGTTCAGAAGTTATTTCCCCTTCAACTGAAAAAGGATTATCCGCAAAACCTCTAAACTTAACCTGCCCCTTCATCCCTAAGTACAGTGGATTGTGAACTATCTTCAGCTTCGTTAAAAGTTGATGTAGTTCAATATTATCTAAGAGTATTTCACCTTGAAATGGCGATTTCTCTTTGAAATCAACCGATATTTTATCAGCTCTAATTTTTCCATTATCCACATTAACAAATAGATCTTTAAAGATTGCCTTTTTACCGTCCGCAGAAAACCCTACCTCACCCGTTCCTATAGAATAGCCATCCCAAACCACATCCTGGATAGCCACTTTGCCAGAACCAAGATAACTTCGGCCTGTCTTTTCCAAATTGCCTGAACTTGTCATGACGCCTGAAATAACTTGAGGAATCTTTGTTTTTAACTCATCGATCTCTTTTAGGGTTCCTAAAGAGGTCTTAATTTCATAAACAGCCCGGAATGAATCGGGTCCTTTAGTTAGACTCAACGGTAAAGAGGTCGCCCCCTTTAGAGAAAGAGTTATCCAGTCACTTTCTATATTGACTCTATTAGCTCGAAGGCTTCGAGAAGTAACATCAAGGTCAAAGTCTGCGGACCTAATAACGGTATGAAACTTTCCCCGATCCAAAGTAAGGTTAGAAAAATTTGAAGTGATGTTAAATTGATCTTTTGCATTTTTTTCAACAAATAAAGTAAATCTACCTGAGTCTACGCCTAACTGAGGATCAGATAACCTTACCCACACATAAGCATCCACAATTCCTATTCTTTCAACTTCAAAATTAAAACCTCCTCCCTTTACATTCCATTTTGACTGGCTCTGAAATAACTTTTCAGCCTTTTTATAAAATAGATCGGCCCCATCTAGAACAATCTTTGGCTGGTAAAACGCAATTTCACTAAGCGTTAACTGCCCATACAAAACTGAAAGTGGATTAATCGCAATCTTAATTCGCTCTATAGAAATCGGGTTGGCAAGACTGAGTAAAGCTTTAGGAGTTGTTTTCAGTGATACCCGATTCAAATAAATCTTAGGCATCAAAAGAGAGATATCGATATTATCGATACTTAACTGAATCCCCTGAGGCTCAGCCAGAGTCTTAACCTCACGAATAATTCGGTGTTGAACCCAGCTTGAAGCAAACACTAGATTCAGGAGAAAATAGCCCCCAGCTAGGACAAGAAATAATTTAAATGCAAAGCGTTTCATTACTGAAGTTTTACCATTTATATCTAAGTATTTTTAATTTATAGAGCTAACCCGCCGCCCTTTTCTTCCATTTCTGATTTATTCCATGGCGTAGATCTATTAAGTTTCGATATCGAGAATCAAGCTCAGCTAGTTTCTCAGCGTACTCATGAGCTTTTTTCAGATCTCCCAGTTGATAATAAATATGAGCGCTATAATATAATGCCTCTTTAATCGCAAATTCATCGACAGATTCACCTCTTAGAATTCTCTGAAAAACATCAAGGGCTCCCACTAAGGCTCCCGATTCAAATTCAATTTCACCTAAAAGAACCTGAGCCGTTAAGTATTTTTCATTCTCGATACCGATTCTCAAAAGAGTTTCTCGGGCCTCATTGATCAATCCCATTTCTTTGAAGGCTATGGCAAGGTCTAAAAGCGCCGTGCAATCTCCATTAATAACCTCCAATGCCTTTTCTTTAAACTCAGTCACCAAACCCGAAATAGTTTCAATTCCTTTAGGTCGATCGCCTAATGCCTCTTCCAATTCTTGAATCAAATTCTGTAGAGTGGGGGCATTTTCTTCATCTAAAGATTTTAAATGTAAATCTGACCCATCTTCCAAAAATTGATTCACTATTTTTGATGAGGAAGGTTTTGCAGCTATCGAACTATCCATGATAAATTTTCGAACCTTCTCCAGTGGCCAGAGCTTATTAATAAGCTTTTCAAAATATTGAAAATCCTCTTTTCTACCTCTTTCATTAATTATACTTTTCAAAAGATTATGTCCTTCAGACTGTTCATTCCCCGTTTTTAATCCTGCAAACACCATTTCTAGAGCCTGTTCATTTTTTCCTTGTCTTGCAAAAACTCTCCCTAGAGCAAAAAAAAGATCCCCACGAGTTCTCTCGACCTCAAGTATTTTCTCAATAAAGTGCTGTTGAATTTTTAAGTGAGCGCCCAATTTTTCTTTGGCCAACTCCAAGTACTGAGTCACCCGTTCTTGCCTTAATGCAGCCAATGCAAACTTATCAATTTCCGTTATGGCTTCATTATGTCGTTTAAGCTCTAATAAAGATAACGTCTTTATTAGATGCAGACGTGTCGATACAGGAGACAAGGCAAGGGCTTTCTCGCATAACTCAATCGCCTCCAGATGTTTTCCACGATGACTCAGAACTGAGATTAAAGAGGCATATTTACGGGAGGCCTCTTTATTCTTACCTTGAGCCTCTAACTCTTTGGCCTCTCGAAGAACTAGCTTAGGATGCACTGACCCCATAACCACCCTTCCATTAAAGATAGAAAAAAAGCTAATAAAAATTTTTACTTACTTATGAACTGCTTAGTAGCTAAACTTACTTTGTAATTTTCTCGACGTACTCGCCAGTACGAGTATCGACTTTTAAAACATCATTGAGTTTGATGTGATAAGGAACTGTGACATTTAAACCGGTTGAAACCGTGCATGGTTTTCCGCCTCCGCTAACGGTATCTCCCTTAATCGCAGGCTCACAGTAGGTCACCTTGAGCTCAACGAAGTTCGGCATTTCAACAGCGATAGGGCGCCCCTTGTAGTAAAGAACCTCTATCTCTAAATTTTCGATAAGGTAATATTTATTATCTCCCACAGCATCTTTATCTAAAGATAATTGTTCAAGAGCATCGAGATCCATGAACTGATAACCCGATCCGTCAGTATAGAGATACTGCATGCGCTTTTTCTCTAGTTCCGGCTCTCCAACTTTTTCACCGGACTTAAAGGTTTTATCAATAGTGTTGTTATTAATTAGATTTTTAATTCGGGTTCTGACAAAAGCGTTCCCCTTTCCAGGTTTAACGTGCTGGAACTCAACAATGAGATAGGGAACAGATTCAATCTCTATACAAAGGCCTTTTTTAAACTCTGATGTGGAAATCATATAACCTCTTAAAATTTCGTGTAGTTCTCCCCGATTTAAAGGGAAAATTCAACGGTTATTCCTGTTTTTATCCAAAATAGTCTTTAAGATATCTATTTTCTGTTGCCGTTTAAGCGAAGCGGAATCAACTCCTAACTGAACACGGCACTGTTGAATTTTTTGAGTTAATTCCGTATTAGGACGCTGCCGTTGCAGCTTCTCAAAAATCTTAAGAGATTTTTCAAATTGTCCTTGAGAATAATAAAGTTCACCTAAGGTTTGAGTTGTAATTTCAGAACTATTCGGTATTTCGTCAGCAAAAACCCGTGAAACATTTTCTGTTTTAAACGAGTCCCCCTTCTCCTCTTCAAAGCCCAAAATGGCTTCAACTTTAGCTCGTCTGAGCTCATCATCTTCACTTTCTTGCCCCATTAAATCTGTTTCATCCATTGGCTCCAATTCAATATTAACAACAGTGGACTGATTAAAAGATTCAATCTTAGCCATCGCTTGCGAAGGAGTTTGCGCAACGACCGAGTCTTCAGCTAGCTCAATTTCATTGAATTCTCTAAGTACGGATTCTGAACTAAGAGCTTCTCTTGAAACACTCATAGGTTGAGTAGGTTTCATAGGTTCTGTTTCACGAGTTGAACTAGATTCCCCTTCTGAATCAAAATCACCACGACTAAACTGCAGTTCCATTCGATGGATCTTGTCCTGTAATCCCACATCTTCAGGAGCTAGAACCGTCGCAATTTTATAACAACGAAGAGCTTTAGCCATCTCTTTCAGACTTACAAAACAATCCCCAAGGAGTCGTTGAGCCAAAATATTATTGGGCGAAATCCCCACAACGATTTCAAGTTCCTCTCTAGCTCGTGTATATTTTTTCTTATCAAGAAAGCATCTCGCTAAGGCAACTCTTCCCCCGGTAAAATCAGGATGGTGCTTAAGACCTTCAACACAGATATCAATGGCTTCATCAAGACGCCCCAGCCTTCGATGAGCTTCAGCTAGCGGAGCAAAAACCCTACTAGTAGGATCTTGCTGATATCGTCTCATGTATTCACGAAAATGCGGCGGCTGATTTTCATATAACCGCCCAAGAGTCTCTCGAATTCGATTTGAAGACTGCGTCTGTTTTTCTGGCATGAGAATCCTATCTGTTTAAATTAATGCCACTTGCCAATCTTATAATTTGACACTTTTTGGCGAAAAAAATCAAACCCCACAGCATCAATTTTCTCACATCGCGCCATAGCTTGTCATCCTCTTAAGAAATGCTTTGAATAAAAGGAGACAACCTATTTGTAATACAACGGTTTCCCAAATTGTAGGCCTAGGATAAAATCCATGGGATTGTTGAACCCATTTTTCAACCCATAATTGATTTTCCACCAAGTATTGCCACCCCAAATCAAGCCATCTTGATACAGCGTCACAAATACTATCTGGCAGTACCCCTAACAGAGGAACACTAAACCCTATTGGAATGATAATAAGATTCCATAACCAACTCACTGCGAGGGTACAAATGGGTGATAAATAGGACCATTGACCAAAATAGAAAAGAATCAGGGGGGCTGATAAAAAAGACATCACTATCGAAAGCAGAATATATTTTCGAAAAGCGGTCGATAGATTATGCGCTTCACTTATTTCCATAAGTAAGTAAGTCCCCCCAAGACTTAAAACAAATGAGATCCCTGTCATAAGTCCCGGATCTAAAACTATCATGAAGGCCGCGCTAGAACAGAGCACCTGGTTGGGCGAGCAGAAATATCGTTTAAGCCTCAAAAAACACAAAGCCAAAGCCATTGCTAAGGTCCTTAGAACCGAAGGGGTTCCGAAGCTAGTAATAGTTAAAATTCCACTTCCAAGGACAGGGAGAAAAAGAAGCCATTTTTTATACCCTTTTCGAAAGCCCTTTAAAGTGATTAGCCCTCCCGTGAACAGACTAAGAAATAATCTAAACAGAATGACTAGCACACTGACGTGCTGACCACTCAAAGCCACAAGAGGAAGAAGCCCCCCCTCTCGATAAAGCGCTACCAGCTTAGGCTCTAGCCCTATAGTTTCTCCAGTCCAAACCGCCCACACTATTCCTGCCAAATTAGGATAAAGGGGCCGCATGTTTTTTAAATACTCTCTAAACTTTTTTTCTAAAATAAAGTTCCATGAATTTTTCTCGGGAAGGGGCAACCAAATTGATCTCCCCTTTTTCAATACCAATTTGCGTGCAACTCTATTAAAAATTCCGTTTTCACGAAGCCCCAAATTTTTATAAACAAAATCACAACCCCATCGCCCCTTTACTTCAACTTTTCGACCTTGAGGAAGAGCTATTCGAAGTTCCTGAAAAATGGATATTTTTCCGTTAAAGTGGCGCCACTGCCCCTTCCAGAAAACCTCAGGGCTCTTTAATTCAATCTGATTATTAAAAGAATACTGCCCCTGCCCCCTTATCTTTATAGGACTAAACTCCCTCTTTTCTATTTCTGGCAAAACAAGCATTCCACAAAGAGACTCAGTAAACTCAACATCACTTTTCCAGTCGAGAACCCGAAATGAGATTAGCAACAACAAAAAAAGAACAAACCCTATTTTCATTGTCTGGAGTTAAACAGAATTTATTTTACTGCACAGAGTTTTCAGGAGGCATGCGAGTCTTAGCTATAGGAGATTGATGTTTTAAATAATAGGTGGTGTATCTAAAAATATTAATCCCCTTAGATAATTTTCTGATCCCTAAAGAATCCAAAATTTGGGAATCTGTAGATTGTAAAGAATCTAAAACCTGAGGAGACTTTCCCTTGTCTGGGATAATATTTTCTTGGGGGCTAAGGGGCTGAGAAACAGAGATGTTCTGCCCCTCTTTAATCTCATCTGTAGTTACAGTTCTTTCCCCTTCACTTTTTTTATGACTCCCGTTCACAAGTTCCTCTTTATTGGAATTTTTTAAGTGAGCCTCTTCAATTAAGAGCTCCTCCTCCTTTACCTTTTCCGTTAAATCCGGGTCCATAACAACCCTTTCACTCTCCTCAAGACCCAAGTCATCGTCATCTGCCCAAGAAGGAACGACCCCTAGACATAAACAGGCAAAAATTAGAATTTTCCAAATTGAGGGCATTATGGGAAGAGTTAAGTGCAAAGGGGGGTCCAGCCTTTTTATGCGTAACGCACTTAAACAACCTGTCTAAGGCCCCCTAATTGAGCATGAATTGTACACGCAATTGAATACACATAGTTTCAATAGGTTACGGTTGTTTTTTTAAGCCTTTTTAACGGTGTAGACAAGAAGGTATACAGGTTCTATAACCGAGCTTCGGCTTACGAAGAATCCTAGGGAATTCTAATTAGTTGACGAGTTTCACGGACTGCATTAAGAGAGTGCTTTAACTTTCGCAAAAAGAGGGAGAGTTGTGTGGGTTTAACCCTCTAGTTCTCTTAAAAAAAGCGGAAATAAGTGGTGCGAGAAGAGACCCGTTAAGGAGCTAAGAAATGTACGCAGTTATTCGAACAGGTGGAAAACAATATCGAGTCGAGCCAGGCTTCGAACTCCTTGTAGAAAAATTAGAAGTAGAACCCGGCAAAACAATCGCTTTAGATGATGTTCTTTTATATGCCGATGGTACCGAAGTCTCTGTGGGAAAACCTAGAGTTCCAGTAACCGTTCATGCTTTAGTTTTGGGAGATGAAAAGGGCGAAAAACTAAGAACAATTAAATATAAACGTCGTCACAACTATAAAAGAACCTACGGACACAGACAAAACTACACACGACTTCTCATTGAAAAGTTTGAGAGAAAGGGCAACTAATGGCACACAAAAAAGCAGGTGGTAGTTCACGCAACGGTAGAGATAGTCAAGGGCAGCGTCTTGGCGTGAAAATATTTGGTGGTGAGCTAGTTGTTCCCGGTAATATTATCGTTAGACAGCGTGGCACCAAATTTCATGCAGGATTCAATGTAGGAACCGGACGGGATTGGACTCTTTATGCTCTAATTCCTGGCCGAGTCGCTTTTGAGCGCTACGGAAAAGATCGTCAAAAAGTATCGATCTATCCTGTAGAAGCACAAGCTGAAGCCTAAACTCTCTCTCCTCTCAATAGGAGACTCAAGTGGCACTTATCGATGAAGTTAATATTCGCGTCATCTCTGGTGGCGGTGGGAACGGCTGTATTAGCTTTCGACGTGAGACAGGAATCCCTTATGGGGGGCCTAACGGGGGCAACGGGGGACGAGGCGGAAACGTTTACCTTCAGGCCACACGAGATAAAACCAGCCTTTTAGATTTTAAATACCAACCCAAATATGAGGCCGAACGCGGTGAGCATGGCATGGGAAGTGATTGCAATGGTCACTCAGGTGAAGATCTCACTATTCTAGTTCCACTTGGAACCCTAATTTACGACCTAGCTACCGGCGACCTAATCGAAGATTTAACTGTCCATGGACAGAAAGTTGCTATCGCGACAGGCGGTCGAGGAGGCAGGGGAAATTTATCTTTTAAATCCTCCACCAATCGAGCTCCAAGAACCGCAACCAAAGGGGCTCTAGGAATTGAGAAAGAACTAAAGCTAGAGTTACGGCTACTGGCCGATGTTGGACTCATTGGATTTCCCAATGCCGGAAAGTCTTCATTTCTTTCATCTGTAAGCCGAGCCAGACCTAAAGTTGCAGATTATCCCTTCACGACTCTGGAACCTCACTTAGGCGTCGTGGCTCACAAAGGACAGGGTTTTGTCGTAGCGGATCTACCGGGGTTAATTGAAGGGGCCTCTCAAGGAACAGGGCTAGGAATTAAATTTTTGAAACATGTGGCAAGAAATCGAGTTCTTCTCCATTTAATCGAAATTGATCAAGAGCCTGCTCAAATCGAAAAGAGCATCAAACTTATTAGAAAAGAGTTGGGGGCTTACGATAAAAGCCTACTCAAAAGAGAAGAGCTTTTAGTTTTCACTAAAATAGATTTATTGACAGAGGCCTCTCTCAAACGAAAGCAACAGGCGCTTCAAAAACGAAAACTCAAAGGATTTTTCATCAGTTCGATGACAGGCGCTGGAATGGAAAAGCTTTTAGATGCCTTAGCAGAACGGGCTCCCAAATGGAGAGAAGAACAAGTTTAATCGGCATTTACGGAGGGACTTTTGATCCTATTCACTTAGGTCACGTTCACTTACTCCAATCCCTTTTAAAGACATCCCTATTTACAAAAATCCTTCTCGTCCCCGCAAAACAAAACCCTTTAAAACCTAAAGCTTCACAAATACCCGATGAGCTACGACTTAAGCTTTTAAAGGCCTCTGTTAAAGAGATCTCAGATCCGAGAATTGAAATTTGGGATGGGGAACTTAAACGCTCAGGCTTTAGTTACATGAAAGACACCTTAACAGAGTTGTCTCAAACTTATGGGAAAGAGCTAGTTCTCATTTTGGGAAATGAGGTCTTTAAAGACTTTCCAAAATGGAATGAACCTAAAACAGTTCTTTCTTTAGCCCATATAGCGGTTATTCAAAGAACTCATGAAGAACTTAACCTAAATGAAGTCCTTAAGTCCTGTGGGATTTTGGATGGGGCCCCGCAAGAAAATGAGATCTCTTATTTAAAAAATAGCCGCTGGTTAAAAACATTTAAAATTGGTGCGTTGCCCTATTCCGCTACTGAAATCAGAGCTAATCTTGTAAAAGCATGGAAAACCAACCCTTTGTCCGAGACGCCGCAGGGAATTCAACGCTCAGTGTGGCTACTTATTAAAGAAAATCAACTGTATGCCGTTAGTTAAAGAGTAACTATTTTTGAGACTTTTTAAGAGGCGGCCATGGCAGAAAATAATAACAAACCTTCCAATCCTATTAGAAAAGATATCCACACAACTTTAAGTGACATTTTAGATTTTGGTACCGATAAAATCACAATCGCTCCGACTCACCCCACCCCTGAAAGTACCAATCAACGGCTCAAAAAATTGATTCAACAACTTCAAGATCTCAATAAACGCGTCGATAGACTTATCGAGGGGTAAAACCCTAAAAAATTCAGCAGTTCTCGGTGAATAAATTTTGAGGCTAATTGAAGGGGTTTAAGAATAATCTTTTCGTACAGTTTTGGTAGAACGACCATATGACACGCCATACCGATCGTATTTTCAATAAATGAGTTAGTTTGCGCGTGGATGAG
>SXPJ01000084.1 GCA_005776395.1 Bdellovibrionales bacterium
AAGTTCAGGTGGAGTTCTTTCAAGAGCTTGTTTAACAGCATCTACAACGATGTTGACCTGATCGACTAAAGCCTCTCGAATTTCATCACTGCTGACAGTCACAGTTTTTGGACTGCCAACAACTAAATCGCGTCCTTTGACTTCACAGTATTTTACTTCATCGAAGGGAAACGCATTTCCAATTTCAATTTTAATATGTTCAGCGGTACGTTCTCCAATAAGCAAGTTATACTGACGCTTAATGTAGTTAACGATTGCATCGTCAAATTTATCTCCAGCAACTCTAACTGACTGAGAGTATACGATTCCTCCCAATGAAATAACCGCAACTTCAGTAGTTCCACCGCCAATATCGACGATCATATTGCCTGAAGGTTCAGTGATAGGAAGACCTGCTCCAATTGCAGCAGCCATGGGCTCTTCGATTAAAAAGACTTCACGAGCTCCCGCAGATTGAGCTGATTCTCTTACAGCTCTTCGTTCTACCTGTGTGATTCCAAATGGAACACAAATAATAATTCTGGGTCGAACTAAAGTGATCTTTTCGTGAGACTTAGCAATGAAATATTTCAACATGCTTTGAGTGACTTCGAAGTCGGCGATCACTCCGTCTTTCATTGGGCGAATGGCCACGATACTACCGGGTGTTCTACCTAGCATTTCTTTAGCTTCGCGTCCGACAGCTAAAACTCTGCTTGGGCCCCCTCTTGGATTTTTATGAACAGCTACGACTGAAGGTTCATCAATGATGAGCCCACGGTTTTTTGCATATACTAGAGTGTTTGCAGTTCCTAAATCGATCGCAAGGTCACTGGAAAACATTCCCATCATGCGATTCATCGCACTTCTTACGGGATTAACAGTTGCCATGGATTACAGTACCCCCAGAAAAAAATTAACACATTAAGTCTAAGTGGGCTCACTATACTGTGTCTCGGGAAAAGAGTCACTGGTCAAAATGAGTGAGAATGAGCGTTTTTTTGATTTGTGCAATGCATTATATGTGAGCGGATTGAATCACAACATCGGCTTTGGGAAAGGGGCGACAAAGCGTATTGATTCATAAGTCGACCGGTATTAACAGGCTCTAAGCATTTCAGTTTAAAATACCGATAAGAAGCTGAGCAATATTAGAGAATTAATTGAGGAAAGATTGGCAGATAAACCAGAAAGATTGAATGAGCGATACACACTATGGGAGAAAATCGCGAGTGGCGGTATGGCCGACGTGTATCGAGCGACTGAATATGGAGCAAAAGGTTCCAGTAAAACGGTTGCACTTAAGAAAATTCTATCTAGTTTCTCGAGTCATCCTGACTACAAGAAGATGTTTATTGACGAGGGAATAATTGGGTCACAATTAACTCATACAAACATCTGTCAAGTTAACCCCTTAATTGAAATTGATGACAATCTTTATATTCCAATGGAATTTATCGAAGGAAAAAATCTCCGTCAGGTCATCAATAAATATAAAAAGAAAAACAGTCCTAAGCCACTTCCACTTCCATTTACGCTCTTTGTGATCAATGAGGTTTTCAAAGGGCTCGACTATGCACATTCAGCTCAGTCAAAATCAGGTGATGATAGTGGTAAACTGCTCAATATTGTTCATAGGGATATGTCGCCTCAAAATATCATGTTGTCCTATCAAGGGGGCGTAAAACTTATCGACTTCGGAATTGCTAAAGCAAAAATTCTAACTAATGAAACTAAAGCTGGAGTGATCAAAGGTAAGTATAGTTACATGTCTCCCGAGCAGGCTATAGGGCAGTCCTTGGGTCCACAATCCGATATTTTTTCCACCGGAATCGTATTTTGGGAAATGTTAACTGGTGAAAGGCTTTTTCAGTCTGATAATGATATGGCGACGCTTAAAGCGATTCAGGACTGTGATTTTAAAAATCTGGAACCGATTAAGAAAAATCCAGAAGTAACTCCCGAACTCAATAAAATTGTAATGAAAGTGCTAACCAAAGATCTCTCATTAAGGTATAAAAATGCTGACCTAATTCAGTATCACATTCAAAAGTATATCAACGAAAAGTTCAGCTCTTATTCCTCGAAGAATGTAAGGAGGTTTTTAGAGGAGCTTTTTGTTGAGGAAATAGTAGCCGAGCATAAAAAAGCGAAAGAGCTGTACGGAACAACGCTATCTAATTCGCAACAAAAATCGATATCAAGCAATAAAGACAATTGGGCAATTGAGAAAGCTTTGGAAGGCTCAATAACCAATACCGATATGAGCCAGTCGGTAGGCGTTACTCGAACTGACGTAAGTTTGCCCGAGAATTTAGAACCGATTAATGCTGATTCAAGTATAGTTAAAGTTAATGAAAATGATTCTACTTTGCTAGAGATATCGCAGAAGACATCTGTTTCATTAGAACAAGATAAGTTTAAAATTCCATCTATTTTTAGTGAGGAAAAAAAGTTGGAAACTCCAGTTGAGAATTCAATTACAAAAACAGGGGCCGCTGAGGAACCGTTAATTAAACTGGACTTGCCGGTTGAGATGGATCCGTCTTTATTAAATCAAGAGAATTCAAATGCTAACGAAAATTCCTTTGGATCAGACTCTTGGAATTCTGTCGGGAAACTAAAGTTAGATTCAGATTTTAATTCAAAGATAGAAATAACAGAAAGTGAAAGTCAGAATATTGGTTTGGATAATACGGGTACAGGAAATACACAAAACAAAGATGATTTGTCAGGCTTTGAGTACAACAGTTCACCTAAACAAAGTCAGCGCTGGGTTGCTTATGTAGCCGTGTTTTCCGTATTTGCAGCTGGTTATATGTATAAACTGATCTTCACTGGTAATATGGGTTCAATTTTTAATATATTTACTAATAGAGGGCCCACTGCAAATCCCCAGGTAAATCCAAAGAATATTGAATCATTGAAAAATATTTCTGGTACAAAACCAACAAATTTCCAATGTCAAATTCAGGTTGAGACGGATCCCCCCGGAGCGAATATTGTTGGGGATAATTTTTCTGGAAGTTCTTCAACGGGTAATATTTTAGCTCCTTGCGATCAATCTGTGGTGTTACGAATAGAAAAAAACGGATATGAGATCTATAAAATTCCTGTTGATACGACAAACAAACCTAGACAGATAATCCCTCGAGTTAATTTACAACCCATAAGAGAAGGGGCTATTGTTTTGACCATAGACAATAATGCAAAACTTGAAATAGATGGAAGACCTGCTGGAGAGGTGAAAGCAAATATTCCCACTGAATATCGCGTGGCTCCTGGTATCCGAAAATTTGTTTTTAAAAATGAGGTTTTAGGAATTCAGGCGGTAAAAGAGGTTCAAATTTTAGATAAAGAAAGAAAAGTCGAGAATCAAACTATTAAACTTACAGATATTGATTCCTCCCCAAGATGATATGCGCAGAGATAGTTTTTCTAGTCTAGTCCATCCAGGTTCTTACGCTGTTTTGTAAGGGGTGAAGAGCCCCCTTTTCTGTGTGTCTATCTAAGGTAATTAACTTTCCCAGTTTTGTTTTTATAACTAAGCGCCAGTGGCCTCTTATATAATACTGGGGATCGGCATGATGGGCTGGGGCCACGTTAGCTGAAGGCCTTTGATTCACTAATAAGACCTCTTCAATTTCCGATTTGTTTATTGTTTTGAAATTGAAATATTTATTGCCCAGAGAGTAACCTATAACTAAATCGGTATCCAAAAAGCGAATATATTTTCTGATCCAAAGAAGCTTGATACCTATCAAAACATAAATAGGAACTGAAGAGATAATACTTCCCACTAGCAATAAATCCAAATAATCTCCAGTGGTTAGTAATTGAAGCAATAATGAGTGGGCTGCAAGCCCCATACAGGTTAAGGCAAATCCAGCTAGTCCATAAAGGGTCCAAAAAACCTGAGGAGCCTTCTGTTCCTTAAATTCTTTTTCCACATTATCGGTCTTTTTAAGTTCGATATAAAAACCCATGGGCCTTTCATGCTACCTTAGATTGAAAAAATCAAGAAGATACCCAAAATAGGCGCCATTTGCTAAGGTAGGAGCCCTAATGAACCTTCGTATCCAGATAGCTAAATTCCTTGTACTGTTTACAGTGGTTATCTCTTTGGGGTGCGGAGTCAAAGGACCGCCTATTCCCTATGTAAGTATTGAGGGGGAGGATTTCAATGAAACCCGTAAAGTTCAAAAAGGGGTAGGGAGTGAAGCCCTACAGAACAAAGAGGCCAGCTCTAAATTGGATTCAATGAGAACGTTAGAAAAAGGGAAGAAATAAAGTATGAGATTTCCGTTTCACAAGATGCATGGTTGTGGCAATGATTTTTTAATTTTGGATTATTTAGACGCTCGTGCTCCTGATTTTTTTCCCTCTGAAATAGTTTATCTTTGTGATCGTAATCATGGCCTTGGGGCTGATGGATTGGTCATTCTTCGTGATGCTAAAGAGGCCCATGCAGGATGGGATTTTTATAATTCTGACGGCTCTAGAGCTGAAATGTGCGGGAATGCTGCTCGTTGCGTGATTCGTTATTTAGCTGAAAGACATTATCCGAGCGAGGTTCCCATTTCATTACAAACTGATGTGGGAATTATTAAGGGGAAAATGCTTGATATTCCCAACCATGTGGAAATCACTCTGAGCCCCAATTCCATACAACGAATCGAGTATGAACAAAAACTTGTAGTCGCAGGAGAAAACTCATTTGATGTTTATTGTGTTAATACAGGGGTTCCTCATGCAGTGTTGGAAGTAAAAGATATTTCAACCTATCCAATTTTAGATGTGGGAAAGCGGTTATTAAAACATCCGGCTTTTGGTGAGCAGGGAACCAATGTTACCTTTTTTCAGCGTCTTGTGGGTCAAAAGATTAAGACCACTACTTTTGAGCGAGGTGTCGAGCATGAAACATTTGCATGTGGCACAGGGGTCGCAGCTGCGGCGATGATTTTTTCTGAACTCTACCTGCAACCTTTTCCCGTTGAAGTTGAAGCTCCAGGGGGAACATTATTCGTTGATATAAGCCCTGTTTCAAAAATGATATTACTTCAAGGTCCGGCTGAATATGTTTATACGGTTGAGTTGGATTTAATTCCCCAAAATTTCATTAAGCCTTCTCTGTATAGCGATAGGAAGTGAGAGTTTTAAATGAGTTTTAAAGGTGTTTTTATTGCTACAGTCACTCCATTTATCACGAAAACTGGAGGGGTTGATTTTAAATCTTATCAGTCTCACCTTAGGTGGCTTTCTGAATCTGGGGTTCAAGGGTTTGTTCCTTGTGGCACGACAGGGGAGGGACCGGTTTTATCAGAGGAAGAAAGAAGAGGTCTGATAGAGTTGAGCTCTGATGAGGCTAAACTTAAAGGATTGAAAGTGATTGCGGGATGTGGAAGTAACTCGACTTCATCAGCACTTAAAATGATTCTTGAGGCAAAAGAATCTGGAGCTGATGCGGCTTTGGTGGTTACTCCTTATTACAATAAACCTACACAAGAGGGGTTAATAGCTCACTATGAATATTTAGCTGAACACAGTCCTCTTCCTATAATTCTCTATCATGTTCCAGGTAGAACGAACGTAACCTTTCAATTAGCAACTCTACAGAGACTTTTTCAGCACCCTAATATTATTGGAATTAAAGAGGCGAGTGGAAATCATGGATTTTGGATGGGAATGACTCAAGCGTTGGATTGGAAAATAAAAGATATTCTTGCGGGTGATGACGATGCTTTCGCCTTAATTCAACAGCTTGGGGGAAAAGGCATTATCTCTGCAAGTGCTAATGTGGCTCCCAAAGAGTTTGTTAAGTTATTTCAATTAACTGAGGCGGGCCGATGGTTAGAAGCCTTTGAACTACAGAAAAGATTATTACCTCTTATTCAAGCCATGTTTATAGAGACAAATCCATCTCCAGCAAAAGAGGCTCTGAAGCTTTTAAGTCGTATGGAAAATACGGTTCGATTACCTTTAGTTCCTGTATTGCCTAAAACGAGAGAAGTTATTTCACAAGCTTTAAAAGGATTGGGGCTTTTGTGATCTGTAAAGTGGGTATTTGTGGGGCCTCTGGAAAAATGGGGCTGGAAATTGCTTCATTAATTCAGAAAGGATTTAAGTTTAAAGACGCTCAATTTGAGTTAGAGGATGCGGTTGCGGGTTCAAATAGTTTAAGGTTGATTGAAGGTGGGAATGTCAAAAGTATTAAAGATGACTTGAGAGAATCGGTTCATGTTTGGATCGACTTTAGTCGCCCTGAGGGCACTCTTGAGTTATTAAAAAAAATTAGTACTCCTGTGGTCATAGGAACTACTGGATTCTCTGAAGAACAATGGAAAAGTGTCAGTCAATATGCTCTGAAGCATCCAGTTCTTTTTGCTCCTAATATGGCCCCTGGAATGAATACGCTAGTGAAAATGTTGGAAGAGAGTTCATTTTCCTCTTCGATAGGATTCGATGTTGTAGCCCAAGAGTCTCATCATAAACATAAAAAAGATTCTCCCAGCGGAACCATGAAGCGCTTATTAGTAACTTTAGAGACTTTGGGTTACCAGGATATTCCTGTTCAAGTTTCAAGAGTGGGTGAAGTGTTTGGAGTTCATACTTTGAAATTTATTTCATCAGATGAAGAGATTACGATTGAGCATCGTGTCCTTAATCGCCGGGTATTTGCGAAAGGTGCTCTATTGGCGGCAAAGTTTATGAGTACACAAAAGAGAGCTAAACTTTATTCATTTGCAGAGGTGTTAGAGTCATGAAATGGATTGAACAGGCAAGACGACTTCAGGAGCTTCCACCCTATATTTTTAGTGAGATAAACGCTATCAAAGCGGATGCCCAAAAGCGTGGAATTTCACTTTTAAGTCTCGCTATTGGGGATCCCGATCAACCGACTCCTGAAGCCATTGTAAGAAAGCTTCAAGAAGCAATGGCAAATCCGGAGAACCATGTCTATTCGCCTTACGAAGGAACGATGGCATTTAAACTCGCTGTAGCAGACTGGGTTAAGGAGAGATTTAATGTGACTGTGAATCCAGAAACTGAAGTGATGGCCTTGATTGGTTCCAAAGAGGGCATTGCCCATTTTCCTTTGGCTTTTGTGAACCCTGGGGACAAATGTCTTTATCCCTCACCTGGATATCCCATTTTTCAAACGGCAATTAGTTTGGCAGGGGGAATTCCCATTCCAGTTCCACATCGAGTCGAGAATGGTTTTATTCCTGATCTTCATGAGCTGGAATCTCTACTAGTTCTTCATAAGCCCAAATATCTTTTAATTAACTTTCCATGCAATCCTACATCTGCAGTGGTTAATAGAGAGTTTTTGACAGAACTTGTATTTTTAGTTCGCAAATATCAAACGATCCTTGTTTCTGACAATGCTTATAGTGAAATGTACTATGCGGAAGAGGATAAACCTTTAAGTATTCTAGAAATTCCGGGTGCGATGGATGTTGCCATTGAGTTCCAATCTTTCTCCAAAACATTTAACATGACAGGATGGCGTATTGCTTATGCCATAGGTAATGCGAAGCTCGTGGCTGGATTGTTACGGGCTAAAACCAATATTGATTCCGGTCCATTGCTCGCAGTTCAAGAAGCTAGTATCTATGCTTTGAAAAATGGCAAAGTTCTCTGTGAGCCGATTCGCGATATTTATCGAAAACGCAGAAAGATTATTCTAGAGGGATTAGACAAGCTTGGGATTAAGTATCTCTATCCGAAAGCTACCTTTTTTATATGGGCTGAAGTTCCAGGTAGCGAATCTTCAATGGAGTTTACTAAACGACTCATTGAAAAAGAGGGACTTGTGGTCACTCCTGGTATTGGATTTGGAAAAGAGGGGGATAAGTATTTTCGACTAGCCCTTACGGTTCCCGATGATTCTCTAGAGAGTGCTATTGAAAGACTAGGTAGGGCTATTCATAAGTGACAGAACTCACAATAAAATAATATTCAATCGTTACTTATCAACTAATTACTAAAACTCACTATAGAGTGCCAGATATTAAGATTCAATAATTTCAATAAGCCCTGGATTCTCAAGAGTTGTTGTATCACCAGAGATCTCTTTTCCTGACGCCAGATCCTTTAGCAACCTTCTCATGATCTTTCCGCTTCTAGTTTTTGGAAGAGTCTTAGTGAATTTAATTTCATCGGGTCTTGCAAGGGCTCCAATTTCATTAACGACATGAGCCTTTAGTTCTTGGACTAGAATTTTAATATCCAGTTTTTCACCAGAATCTCTCGGAGTCACAAAGGCCACAATGCTTTGTCCTTTGAGCTCATCTGGACGACCTACGACAGCGGCTTCAGCAACTCTTGGATGGCTCACAAGAGCACTTTCAATCTCCATAGTTCCAAGTCTGTGACCCGAAACATTGATCACATCATCGACTCTGCCTTTAATCCAAAAGTACCCCTGTTCATCTCTATGGGCCCCATCTCCAGTAAAGTAGAGTCCTTTGAATCTAGACCAGTACCCCTCTTTATATCTTTCCGGATTTTTATGAAGGGTTCTTAACATGGAAGGCCAGGGATGACGGATGACGAGATATCCCCCTTCATTTGGAGCGCATGTTTTTCCCTCTTCGTTAACAATATCGGCCACAATGCCTGGAAAGGGTCTCGTGGCTGATCCAGGTTTTAGAGGAGTTACACCAGGAATAGGAGAGATCAAAATAGATCCAGTTTCCGTTTGCCACCAAGTATCAACAATAGGACATTTTCCTTTTCCGACGATTTGGTGGTACCACATCCAAGCCTCTGGATTGATAGGCTCTCCTACACTTCCTAATAGGCGTAGACTTTTTAGAGAATGTTTTATGACGTACTCATCTCCTGCGCGCATGAAAGCTCGGATTGCGGTTGGAGCTGTATAAAGAATAGTTACTTTGTGTTTATCAATGATCTCCCAAATACGTCCAGCCTGAGGATGCATCGGAGCTCCTTCATAAATTAAACTGGTAGCTCCATTGGCAAGAAGTCCGTAGACGACATAACTGTGACCCGTGATCCAACCTATATCTGCGGTACACCAGTAGATATCTTGATCCTTAAGATCGAAAATCCATTTAGCAGTTGTAGCAACGCCTAATAGATAGCCTCCAGAGGAATGAACAATACCCTTAGGCTTTCCGGTGGTTCCACTAGTGTAAAGGTAGAATAGGGGGTGCTCTGAATCGAAGGGCTGGGCTTTGTGGGTTCTGGATTGGTCTGCTACAAAAGTGTTCCAGTCGATTTCATTCTTAGAGAGTTGTGTTGTAGGATCTCGTCTCAAAATCAAAGTGGTTTGGACTGAAGGGCATTCAGCAACAGCTTCTCGAACGATCTTTTTTAAATCTAAAGTTTGTCCCCGACGATAACCCAAGTCAGCCGTAAAAATAATTTTACAGTCAGCATCTAAAACTCTGTCTTTTAGAGAGAGGGAGCTGAACCCTGCAAATACAATACTATGAGCTACGCCAATTCGCGCACATGCAAGCATAGCAATAATGGCTTCAGGCACTAGGGGCATATAGATCGCAGCTGTATCACCAGGTTTGAGCCCCAATTTATTCTCTAGTGCATTAGCGAGTTGGGAAACCTCTTCATAGAGCTGTTGAAAGGTAAGTGTTCTGACTGAACCATCTTCCCCCTCCCAAATATAGGCTAACTTATCTTTCTGAGTGGGAAGGTGCCGGTCTAGGCAATTGTAAGCGACATTGATCTTTCCCCCCAGAAACCATCTAGAGAAGGGTTCTTTCCACTCATGAGTGGTGTGCCATTTTTCAAACCAGTGAAGTGATTCGGCCTCTTTCTGCCAGAATTTTTCAGGGTTTTTTTGAGATTCTTCCCATAGCTCTTGATAGGATTTGGAATCTTTTATGAGAGCCTGCGAAGTAAATTCAGTAGGGGGAGAGAAAACTCTAGTTTCCTTCATTACGGTTTCGATTGAACTTTTACTGGTTTTATTGTCCATACACACCACCTTAAAAAAAGGTTCAATTAAGATTTTAGTTCTATCTCAACCTGAACGAGCTTAAAATACTTTTATCATGGATCCTATTCTTATTGTCGATGACGAAAAGGATAACTTAGAGGCCTTAAGAAGAATGTTGCGGGGGCAATATGAAGTAAGTATTGCAGAATCTCCTTTTGAAGCCTTGAAGCTTATTCAAAATCAAATTTTTCATGTGATTGTATCTGATCAAAGAATGGCTGAGATGACAGGTGTCGAGTTTTTGGAGAAAGCAAAAAAACTTAGTCCTATGTCAACTCGCATTCTACTGACCGGTTATACTGATATTGAATCGGTAATCGATTCTATTAATCGTGGTCAGATCTATCGATACGTTTCTAAGCCTTGGGAACCTGAAGAATTTAAAATGACGCTCAGGCAAGCCAATGAAGCTTTTGTGCTGAGGAAAGAGCTTAAAGATAAAAATGAAAGTTTGGAAAAGGCTCTAGATGAGTTAACTGTTTTAGATAAAGCTAAAAATAGATTTCTATCCTTAATATCTCATGAGCTTAATACCCCACTTACTATTTTGAACTCTTTTATTGAGCTTATTTCGGATAGAAAAAAAGAGTTGCCCGAAGATTTTACTAAAGCAATTAACTCGATTCATGGGGCATCGAATCGGTTGGGTGAGATTGTTAAGGAGGTAATTGAATATGTTAGATTGCAATCTGAGCCCAATCTCATCAAAGAAAACGTAGAGCTCAGAGAACTGTTAAAATCTGTCATTGCTGAAATTAAATCTAAAGCAGATTCCAAAGAGGTAGGACTAAAACTTAGTGGTTTGGAAAGGTTGGTGCTCTCTTTGGATCATCACAAAATGAGGACAGCTTTAATTTGTTTGGCGCAGGACACCTTAAAAAGAACACCTCAACGTACTCAGCTAGATTGGGTTCTAAGTGTTTCAGATAAAGGTGTGTCGATTGAGGTGATCCGAGAAGGGGAACCCATTAGTGAAGAGGCCTTTACTGTTTTAGAGACTGGACAATCTCCAATGCATCATCATCAAAATTTAGGGGTAGGTCTTGCATTATGTAAAACCATTGTTGAGCGACATTTTGGAACCCTTAGAATAGAAAAAAGAATGGATAAGACGGTTGTCGTTGTGAATTTGCCTAGGTAGTCAGATTTTTTTAGAAATCAAAATAGATAAATTCTGCCGAGTTTCCAGAGCTCATTATGAAGCTTACTCCTATTAAAAATAGGGCAATGGCATAGATGACAAATTTCGGAAGTCTCATGCTCCAAAGTCTGTAGATTGAATGTTTGTCAATTCGATGTGTTAATACAAAACAGATAAAGATTGCGACCCCATAAAAATAATCGGTAGGAAAGAGATTGAAACTCCAAGATTTCATTAGTAGCCCTTTTAATAGTTCGAGCGCAACAATGACTTTGGGAGCTCGAAATAGAACCCATCCCACGGCTACGAAGTGCAGGGTTAGAGTCCAGCAAATAACTTTTGGAATTTTAAATTTGGGTAGAAATCGATGCATTGAATGGTTGCAAACGATTCCAAATGAATGAAAAAGTCCCCAAAGCACAAAGGTCCAGCTTGCACCATGCCATAATCCTCCTAATGCCATAGTGAGAGTGATATTTCTCATTTGGTTAAGCCAACCCCAACGATTACCTCCAAGGGGAATGTAAAGGTAATCTCGTAACCAAGTTGAAAGTGTTATGTGCCAACGTTTCCAGAATTCAACTATCGATGTTGAAATATAGGGGCTATTGAAATTACCAGGCAATCTAATTCCCAGCACCCATGAGAGTCCTAAAGCCATATCAGTATAGCCACTAAAGTCACAATAGATTTGTAGAGTGAAGCCATAAAAAGCCATCAGATGTGGCCAAACAGATAAACTGTTCGATAGACTTGAGTAGGCTTGATTGACATGCGTTGCGATTGAATCTGCAAAGACCAATTTTTTGAAAAGTCCAATAGAAAAGAGAAGTAACCCAAATTTAATCTTTGCACTTATTTGTGGGTTCCAATGTTTTAGTTGGGGCATGAGCTGAATAGGCCTAACGATAGGCCCAGCAATTAGGTGTGGAAAAAAAAATACAGCAGATAGCAGGTAAGAGAAATTATTTTCCGCTTTGAATTTTCCTCTATAAACGTCGATGAGATAAGCTGCTGAGGTAAAAGTAATAAAAGAAATTCCTAATGGAAGTGGAAGATTGGGAGTGCTGATATTTATACTTGGGGTGACTAGTTTTATATTCTGAACTAAAAATCCAAGATATTTAAAAAGTATAAGTGGGAAAAATAAAAGTGAAACAAACACAAGTAAATGCTTTTTCTTGGAAGGAGCATTCTCTGATCCGCTAATTTGAAGCCCTGCCCAGTAGGTGAAAATAACGAATACAAATGGCAGTGGAATAAACAGTGGATTCCAGTATCCGTAAAACACGGCACTGCCCAATACGACCAGTCCCATCATGAAATGACGTGGAAGAAATTGATGAAATAGGAAGTAACTTGAGAAAAAAAGAAAAAATATGGGGTCACTAAAAAGCATTGGGCTTTAAAGTTTTTTGAGAAGAAATAGATTTATTAAAAATTTCTTTTTCAAGTATTGGAACTATGGTCTCAGCCATTTTGCGATGACCATATCCATTGGGATGTGGATCTCCTGGCATTGACCAAACCTCCTCAGGTTTAAGACCTTTTAGAGAAGGATAAAGATCAACAAACTCATAACCCAGATCCCTGGAAATAATTTCCATTTGTTTGTGGATAAATGTAAATGGATAATTTATCAGGTTGTGCACATCAGGAGTTACAGCAAGATATAATCGGATATTATGATCCTTAGCATAGTGTCTTAGGCGTGTGAGTGCAGTAATCATTCTTTGGTGTCCGGGATGTGTTGGAGAATAAAGTTCCTTGTAACGTGACTCGACTGTAACACCTCCTTTGGCCATAGCAGACTGTTGGTATAGATTCCATAGTGTTACAGCGAGCTGACTGTTTTTTAAGAGCCAATTTCCTCGGCCGGAGTCTAAAATTTCGGCATCTCTCAAAAAAAAGTGAACAACAATATCTGTAGGATTAATTTGTTTAAGTTTTGTTAGGAATAACTGAACATAGCGTTCACTATTGTAATTGCCAATTCCCCCATTAAGTACAACCGCATCAAAGCCATTCTTTTTAAGTAACTTTTCAGTTTGAACTGCAATGGTTTCTTCTTCGGCTACTCCCCAGCCTAGAGTAATTGAACTACCCAAAAAAAGAATAGTTGGATTTTTAGAGTTGGCCGGAATTTGTGCTCCCCGCATTCCCAACTCATTAGTTCGTATGTTTACTGATTGGAGAACGGCAGATGACAAGTTTTTATGCTCATGACCAAGGATTAGGTCGGAGCTTGGAACTTTTAACTCCTTTGCGTACCGCCACATCTCTATATCGTAATTTTTCATCGATATATTTTTTAGTCGTAAAGCACCTTCAAGAACTAAAAGGCTGAGGGGAATAGTTAGGAGAGAAACTAAGACGGAAAAAAGAACTGTTTTTGTTTGGTTTCTGTTTTTCATAGCACGGTGAAAGAAGAGTTAATTAGTGCTATAATATTATCAATTCTTAATTCGGTATTCAATTTATAATCGGATAAAGGCACATTATGAAAAAGTCGCGTGAGAAATTTTTTGCGAGCATTCTTTTTATTTTGGCAATAGGCTTCACAATTGGCCTCTCTGAAATAACTCTTCGAATCAAACATAAGAAATTGAAACTTATCAATTACGTTGAAGAAAATTGGAACCTGGTTAGTTGGGAATTTCCGATTCAACATGATTCTAATTTAGGTTGGATACCGAAAGTAAATAGTCAGGTTAAATCGGCTGATTCCAAGACCATTATGAATCTTATTGATTGGGGCATTAGATCGAATGGCGGAGTTTTTCCAGGTTCAACTTCTAAAGACTCAATTTTAGCCGTTGGAGCGTCTCATGTTTTTGGATCTCAGGTTTCTGACTCTGATACTTGGCCAGCCATTCTTGAGAAAGAAAGTAAATTTCGAGTCATTAATGGAGGAGTATTCGCCTATGGATTTGATCAGGTTATCCTTCGGATGGAGGATCTAGTTTCCAAGATTCACCCCGAAAGGATCATTATTGGGGTTCATCCCGATAATCTGTCTCAGACAGTGATGAGTCAGAAGTACGCTAAAAAGCCCTATTTCGACATTTCGAATAACGAATTGGTTTTGAAAAATACGCCTGTACCGATTACTAAGAAGGGGTTAAATCCCTATCAAGCCGTTATGGGTTATAGTTATTTAGTACATTATTTAATGACTCGTTTATCCCCGCAAGTGTGGCTTGAAAATCATGGTGAGATAAAAGCACATAACAAATCTCATGAGGTGAGCTGTCTTTTAATAAAAAGGGCAGACTATTTTTGCAGGAGCCATAATATAAAATGTTCATTATTGTTTCAGTACTTTCATACGACTGCTCCCGAGGCTAGAGAGCAGGTAATTAAGCTCACTCCATGTATTAAAAATACCGAAATTAATCTTTGGGATCCCTATGAGGCTCTTGAAGAATTTAAAAAAAATGACCTCAAAAGACACGAGACACTTTTTGATTTTCATATGACACCCCAAGGAAATGCTTGGATGGCAAATTACGTTTTACAAAAGATCAATCATAAAAACAGATTGAGTAGTTTCGAATTAGTGCAGGGTGACTAAATCGACCCATACAGCATGAGCTGCTGTAATGTCGTTTTTTAGGGTTTTGACAGATAGAATAAGTTCTCTCTCATTTCCATAGGCTATTCTAAAGTTTTGTTCTCGATTTTGGTTGTTAAGGGGAGAACTGGCAAATAAGATCTCTTTCGGGGTTCTAATTTGGCATTGAATATTTGCTCCATTGGCATAGTCCGGGTAACCGCATTTCCCTGACAAGATTCCAGGGCTCTTTTTTAAACGAATTTTGATTTCAGAGTTGGCGTGAGTCCCTAGACCCGCGTGGTAGATGGTTCCTTTAACAATGATTGGGTTTTTATTCAGATCTTCATTTTTATGTAGAGTTCCCCAGTCCTGATGTGAGTTTATAATTTCAAAGTCTCTAAAATTGAGTTGCCTCCAATTCCAGAATAGAAATGAATCGGTTTTTTGGCTTATAATAATGTAGCTACACGAAAAAAGGGCTAGAAGCCCCCAGAACCAGAATTTGCCTGCAAAATATTTTTTGTTTTCTGAATCAGTTTTTGCTTTAGCTGTTTTGATTTTGGGCACTGAATAAGATTGAGTATTATTTATACTGCTTGCGTCAGAAAGCACTTTGTTTTTAGTGGTTTTTCTTTGGGTGAAAATAATTATTACAATTAAAATAGTAGAAAAAATAGAAATCCATCTAAATAGAGCCCACTGCCAGGAGCTTCCAAAACTTAGTTTTACTGTTTCAGCTTGAGGAACAATTCCTAAAAATCCTGGGCTCACCAAAAATAGAGGCTCTCCGCCAGAGGAGGTGAAAGAGGGATGATAGGCATATTTTAAATAGTGCGCATAACCGGGGCAGTCTGTTTTTAAGTAAATCCCTGAGAAATCTACCGTAGTGGTGGGATGGCATTCACGACCGGGTATCCAGTTAGGGCTAGAGGGTAAACTGGTTTCACTTTCTGCAGCAACAAGAAATACCTTCCCTCGTTCGTACTCTTTGAACCATCGCCAAGCTCTCTCTTTCCAATCATCTAATGAGACTGTAATTGGAGGAGAACTAAATGTTTCGGCCATGGGAATGGATTTAACGGTTTCAAAAATAGTCCATGGGCCCGCAGCCATTCGCTTTCTTAAAAAAGGGGCCTCGGCAGCTGTTTTAAGAGAAATATCGGAGCTTAATATTAACTCTTTGATGCCCAGTAGCTCCATTCGTTCTTCGGCCTGTTTCAATCCAAATTTCATGCAAGGCCAATTATGAAAAGGGCAACTAGCGTTTTGGCTTATTTCAGAGGTGAAGCTATAAATCATGGGCGCAAGAATAGTTGATTGCAGGTACAAGCTTTCGGTTGTGGCTCGATTGGCAAAATAGGGCAACATCTCAAAGACTCGTTCGGTGCCTACAGAGTTGTTTTTGACATGATGTTCATAAGCCACTCTTGGTTCTGATAAGTTTCCGTGGAGAGACTCAGATAATTTTACTAATTCTTGATATTTGGGCTTGGTTTTCCACCCTGAATAGTTCCAATTCATCCAGATAGGAAACTTTACAACGTGATAACCCTCCCATGGAAAAAGTAATCCAATGATTAGAATTATTACGGAGAGTTCTAGTTTCTTAGAAAGAGAGCTTAAAGCAGTTGCAACGAGAATTCCTGTAGTGATAGCCCAAAAGAGCTGAGTCTGAGGAATGGCTCTCACATCAACGAGTTTTAGCCACCGGAATACAAAAAAGAAACAAAGATAAATAACTCCTGCCCCGAACCAAAACCAAGTGGCTCGAATAAGTAATTTATTTTTTGTTTTTAAACCCTGATAGGCAATTGCGAGAATCGATATTAGAGATAAAACTATGATTGGATCAAAGATTCGAGGAAGAACCTCTTGAGTCCAGTCCTGAAACACCCAAGAAAAAGAGTGGGGAGTGACCCAGAAGTTACTCAAAATCATAGGGCCTAGAAACCAAATGGATAAAAGCGCTGAGATTAATCCGCTTAAACAACTTAACTTAAAGCGATGAATGAATGAGTCCATTGGATGTACAAGTGCTATAAGAAGGATGAGGAGTGGGATCCCAAAGTAAATATAACCATGAGAAAGTGCTACCGCAGAAAATAGAATGCCTGACTTCCATGGTAGTTCTCGTTTGTTGAGCTCGCGCCAAAAAACCCCTAAACCTAAAATTAAAAAGTTTAAAGCATACATGTGAGCAAATTGCCCGGCGAGTGTTGAGAGAGTATTCCCCCCCCACATGGAATAACCTTCATTTAATACGACCGCACTTGAGAAGATAGAGGCTAGGATAGGTGCAGGAAAGGGCAATGCCATAACCCGTAAACCTGCCCACACAGAAATGGGTAGACTGACGACTGGAAGAATTGTTCCAAGATTGAAAGCAAGTCCCACAGGTATTAGATAGCTGAATAAGCCCATCAAAATAAAAGGCAGTGGAAAATAGTGAACAAGGAGACCTTCACCGCCGTTATTGCCGGGGTTCCAAGGACGTGCAACAAGATTTGGAATTCCGAAATCATGCAATACTTTTACAGGCCAGAAGTGCGAACCTGTGTCTCCACCTGTTGCCGGAAGATTGTTAAGCACGATAGCAGGAAGAAATTGGGCAATAACATAAAAGGCTGTGAAAACTGAAAAGATCTCACTTAAAAATGTTAATCTTTTAAGTGTTAGATTGGAAATTATTCTGCCGAATAAATTAATTATATTGTTTTTGTTTTGCATGGTTCTAACTAGCTTTTTTCAATTCTTGATCTGATCTCGATTCAGGAAAGGTGTTTCGAATAACGTATTGGGGACGTCCTTTTGATTGCATGAATAATTTCCCCAAATAAATTCCCATGACTCCGAGAATGAGTAGTTGTACTCCACCGATCAATAATACACTTGCAATCAGTGAGGCCCAACCTGAAACGCTTTCATTAGTAAAGAGTTTGATTCCTAAAGTGTAAATTAAATAAAGAAAAGAGGTGGTGGCGAAAAAAGCCCCCAAATATAAGGCTAGATATAGAGGTTTGATGCTAAAGCTTGTGATACCGGCTACAGAAAGCCTTATCATTTTTATAAGCGTATATTTGCTTTCTCCATGCTTTCTTTGGGACTGTTGGTACCCAATAGTTTTAGTTTTGAATCCTAGCCATGGGATAATTCCTCGCCAAAATAGTTCATTTTCGGTAATCGCTTTACAGACCTCAACCACTTTTTTATCAAGTAGTCTGAAATCTGCTGTTCCCGGTTCAACGGATGTTTCTGAAATTAGGTTTAAAAGAGTGTAAAAGATTCGAGAGGATATTTTTTTGAAGATTGGAAGTCTAGAGTTATTCTCTCTTTTGCAAATGACAACTTCAATTCCGTTTCTCCAGAGAGAGAGCATTTCCAATAAAATTTCAGGGGGATGTTCTAAATCGCAATCGAGAGATAGAGCACAATCTCCTCGAGCATAATCTAGTCCGGCTTTTAGGGCTGCTTGGTGACCAAAATTTCTGGAAAAAGAAATTCCTTTAACTTGGGGATAATTTTGAGAGAGTTTTTGTATTTCGGCTGCAGTTTTATCGGTGCTGCCATCATCAATAAAAATAATTTCATAATCTTCTTTGAAAAGCAGGGTAGAGATCTTTTCAAATAAGAGACTAATATTGGCTTCTTCATTGAATGCCGGAATGATAATAGAAATGGTGGGTTGCAACATAAGAAAGGTGCTCTTTCAACTTATCGGAATAAACTTCTAATTTCCCAAGAGCTTTCTAGCAGTTTTCAGGTGTTTGATGCGTGGAGTTATTACGAGTGGAGAATGTTAATTTGTGAAAAAGCCTCATAGATTGATTCCGCAAATTGATCGGGACGATAGGCCTCTAAAACTTTCTTTCTGGCTCGTTCTCCTAACTCTTGTTGAAGAGTTCTGTTTTCTAATAGCTGGTTCACATATTTTAAGGCCGATTCTATTGATCCCACTTCATAAATGAAACCAGTTTGTCCATTATCCACTAAATCGCCTGCCGCTCCACAGGCACTGCTAACTAAAGCGGGTAATCCGCAACTAAATGCCTCATTGACGACCAGACCCCAAGTTTCAAATTCAGAAGGCACGACCAGAAGATCTGAAGCAAAATACCAGTCACGAGTTTCTGTTTGATTTTGAAATCCTAACCAATGAAGTCTTGGCATCTCTTCGCAATAAGACTTTAATGAACTCTCCAAAGGTCCTGAACCTATGATGAGTGTATGAACTCGTCCGTTTTGAAGGAGCAGTTCATGAAGAGCGATTAGATCTTGAGGCCGCTTTCTTTCAAATAACCTCCCCACGAATAAGAGTACAAAATCTGTTTCCTTGATGTTGAGTTTTTGCCTGAGTTTAGTTCTTTTTAGCGAAGCAAAAGGCTCTTCTTTCTTAAAAAAATCGGTATCAATGCAGTAACGACCAGAAACAATTTTTGAGGGGGAAATTTTTTTGGATAGGTAGAAGGCTTCAGTTTTTTTACCAATAGATACGAAACGTTTGACTCCACGCAAGAAAAAAGTTTGAAGAGGAGTCGTTGCAAATCTTCGCAACCAAGAACTGTTTGAGGTGAAGGTCTCGCCTACAAAAATTAAAGGGATGTTCATTTGAGAACAGAGAAGTCTCAAAATCCAATGTTCTTTTAAGTAATAACCATAAACTAAAATAGCATTAGGTTGTTCGGTGATAAGAAGAGTTTTCAAACTCTTATAAATCTGAAGAATTTTTAATGTATCGGTGTTTAGGGTTTTATGAGAGTAACCTTCAGTAAGATTTATTCCCCAATCTAAAGATTTGGCTTTTCCCACCTCGTGAAACCACCATTTTCCGCCGTCAAAGTCAGAGTTGAAAAAGTAGACCCTAAGAGAAGAAAGTTTTTTTGCCAGCTCCCTAAAAACCGGGGCACGATATTGGATTGGATGGGTATCAAATATTAGTAGTTTGGGCTGATTTTCCATGGCGGCAACTTCTATTTTACCTCGTTCTCGACAAACTGCCAGCCGCTTTGTACACTCCTCGTATGAATTCAATTCAAACGGCCAATATTGTGCTGATTTTTATAGGTCTAGTTCTTTTGGCTTCAGGGCCTTATATTTTGTATCGAACTATTTTCGGATTGATACAGTCTCGTCGGGAGGATCCTACGGCTAACCTTCATTTTTTTAGTAATTTTTTGAATATTGTTATTGCGGTATTGTTTTTTATGGCAGGGGGATTGTTTATTATTAACAATCTTCGCGGAAACCCTCTTGGATAAAAACGATTAAGTATAAGTAATTATTGTTATAACTCGAAGTTCCATGGATCAGTGCTAAAACTTTGGTTTTGAAGTGTTTTTGCTTTTAGTTCTTTGGGACTTCAATGTTGTTTCCTTGTTGGCGACCCGTGGTTGGGATGATAGAAGTTTGGGGTTTTATTTTTGTATAGATAGATAGAGGAGTTGTTGCATGCCAGTTGGATTAACACTTTTGGGAGCTATATTGGCGACCATTGGGTTTTTTATTACTATTTACGGATTCGTTATTCTTTTTACTGAAGGTAGGCGAGCTAAAGCAAAGCCTCGTTTGGGGTTAGCGCCAGGGGCTGGACCTGGAACTTTGAGTGTTTGGGTTAATTGGGATCCGAGTCTCTTTAATATGCAAATTTACCGTTTGCGAATTTCTCATGTGAGCCCTGAAAGCAAATTAAAAGAGGGGACATTTACAGTTACTTTTGAAAGTCCTCAGACTCAACCCTTTATTCAACCGATCGAAATGCCAAAATCTTTCAGAGAGATGCTTGAGAGAGAAGATAATGAGCGCTCATTATTAAGTTTTGAATTTAGAACTGTCGATGAAATGTCTCTGTTCTTAAATTGCCACCTAAGAAAAGTGAAGAAAATTTATCAAGGGTTTAAAACTAAAATGCCCAAGATAGCTCATGTTCTTCCAGTGTTGCCACAGGACGTTGCTACAGTTTTCTCCTTGGATTTTGAAGAGCTTCAGGCCCGAAAAAAGAGAATGAAGGACTTAGAATCTGCTGCTAAAGCAAAAGCTGCAAAAGCAGCTGCGGCTAAACCTGTAGTTGCACCTGCGGCTCCTGTAAAACCTGTCGCGGCTTCAGCTCCAATCACGTCTCCAAGTACCCCTGCACCTGTAGTTGAAACCAAAGTTGAAGTTAAAAAGGAGACTCTCGTCGCTCCAGCACCTGTAGTCGAAACCAAAGTTGAAGTTAAAAAGGAGACTCCCGTCGCCCCAGCACCTGTAGTCGAAACCAAAGTTGAAAATAAACCAGAGGTTTCTAAAGTAGAGGCTCCTCAAGATAAATCTATGCCCCATCTTAAAGACGAGGTTCTAGCCGCTCCAGCTAAGTCGGTTAGAGATGTGGTTTCTGCAAGTAACAAACATCAACCTGAATAGGAAATTTTATGTCAGACAAAAAAGAAGAAACTTTTAAGGTCGTTGATAAACGGGCCAGTTCAGGCGCTCAAGACTCTACTGAAGAGAGTAAAAAATCACTGGGCGAAGGTTTTACGATGAAGAGTGAAAAGGAACAGGGGCCTGCAGAGATCGATTTTGCGACTTTAATCTATTCTTTTGCAACAGGGGCCCTTATTTCAATGGGATTAGCTCCAGATCCGCATACTAAAAAAGTTCAAAAGAATTTAACGATGGCTAAACAAAACATCGAGATCCTGACAATGCTTCAAGTAAAGACCCAAGGGAATCTTACTGAGGATGAAGCTAAATTTTTAGAGAATATTTTGACCGAAGTTAGACTTAGGTTTGTAGAGACTTCTCGTTAAAAGGCAAAGCCGACATCGACAATAATAGATGGAATAAATCCACCGAAGGACAGTCCTGTATTTGTTTTTGCGAATATATATTGGGCTCCAGCTCCAAATCCAAAGTTTAAGTTCTCATTTTTAAATATTCTTTTTCCAAAGCTTGCAGAGATCGCAGGAGCTATTCCACTGTCTTCTGCACTTTGATAACTGTACGAAAGCCCATAAAGTCCTAAGCCTGCTTTAACCCAATAGCCATTTAGATTGCCGTCGGAGTAATGGTGATAATTGACAAAACAGCCTGTTCCTTTAACCGCTCCATCACCGACTGAATAATTCATGAAGATTGGCATGACTCCGATTGCAGAGTAATCGGAAATAGTTTGTTGATATTCTAGAGTTGGAAAAATTAAGTTTACCCCACCCGAAAGATTACTCTCCGGCATGAATGGAGGTTGAAGGGTCAAGTGATCATAAACATTCGTGATAATTTGTTTTCCTCCAAACTCTTTTTCAGCTTTCAATTCAGAAGCAATTTCACGAATACCTATACTGGGACTTTTATCGATCAATCGGACCGAGTCCCCTTTTTGAGGATTGGGAAATTCAAAGGTGAGTTGAACATAATCTCCAGCACTGTCCGATGCATTATCCGTAGAAACATTTTCGGACTGGGAGAGAATTTGAACTGTAGCTAGTTCATTGTCAGTCGCAATGACTATTCCACAGGCAATATCTTTTTTATCTCGAGTTATGCAGACGCTATCATCGAGGGTCCAACGGGAGGAGTTGTCGTGAGTGACACGAATCACTTTTTCTTTAAGGTTAACGGAAACCACCTCAGAGAAAGTTTGAGCGGGTTCTTCAGCTTTTAGATCTGTTGCCCACAACAAGGCAGCCACAATTAAAATTCCCTTTTTCATAATCTACTTATCGAACAAAAACAGGGATTTATTGAGGGGTTATGGCAAATTTAACAGTTTTTTTGTCTCATGTGGACTCGCAATGTCACGTCCGACCTCTTTTGCGATGCGTGAAATTCTAGAAATGAGCTCAGCGTTACTTGAAGCAAGTTGGCCCTTTTTATAATAAATATTGTCTTCAAGCCCAACTCGGACATTACCGCCCATTAAGATGGCATGGACTGCCAAAGGAAGCTCAAAACGACCTATGCCGGCAACGCCCCAGGTCGAATTTTCTGGTAAATGCTCAACTAAGTAGACCAGTCCAGAAATATCGCCAGCCATGGCTCCTGGAACTCCTAAGACAAATTGACAATGGTAAGGAGGCTCAACCCATTTTTCTTTAATCAGTTTTTTTAAATTATCAATGTGGCCTGCATCGTAAATTTCAAACTCGGGAACTACATTGTGTTTTTTGAAGGCCGCTGCTAAAGCTCGCATATCCGCAAAGGTATTAACAAAAATATCTTCACCAAAATTCATAGTTCCTAAATTAAATGAAGCCATTTCTGGTTTGAGTGCTAAGGACGCAATTCTGTTTTCCATCTTCTCTCCGACCGCACCCCCTGTAGAGAATTGAATGATGGGAGTCGGGCTACAGGATTTTTTGATGGCATCGACGGAGCGTTGAAAATGTTCCAGTTTTTGACTTGGATTATCTTGTTCATCTCTTACATGAAGATGAATAATGGAGGCTCCTGCCTCAATCGAATCTTTGGAGGCCTGAGCTTGTTCCTCGGGAGTTGTGGGAAGAGCTGGACAGATTTTTTTATTGAGTTCAGCTCCCGTAATAGCTGCTGTAATGATCAGTTTTTCCATGGATTCACTTTACACGAGTTGTTCAAAAGACGAAATCGCAAGGTTTTAAATCGATTTAAGTTGGGGACATATTTTTAATGTGTTTTTGAAAGATAGTGTCCAAGGCTTTATAAACTTTGGGAGTTTCATTTAAATGTTGAAGAGTGAAACTAAGACTCTCGATACTCGATAGACATTCAGGACGGGGTTGCTTTCTTAAAGAGCCCCAGTCGGATGGAGTCTGAGGATTTAAAATAATTCTTTTCAGTTTGAGTAACCAGGGATTTCTCCACCACAAAGTTTTTGATTGCTTCCAGTTACCATCTAAAATCACGATACCTTTAATTGAGTCTTGATTCACCGGGGTCCCTTTTTGGGTTACCACTTGGAAGGGGACTTTAGGGAGTTTTTCTGAGTTCTTAAGGGTTCCTAAAAAGAGAACAGCCCAATCCTTGGATTCAGTTGGAGAACCTAAAGCTGCAGATAAAGATCTCCAATTTAGTCCCACTTTATGAACTGAATCCTTTAGGGTTCTTGAAGCCAGGCGGGCGCTGGTTAATGGATTTCTAGCCTCTTGAGGGTGTTGAAGGATCAACACCTGAACCCGAGTTGTGTGACTTTTAATCTCTGAGCACAGGCATAGATTCTTGACTCTCCAACAATCAGGGCATTTTGGGCTATTTTGAGTAGTTTCCATAAGTTCGGGCTGGTTCATAGCACGAAAAAAGAGGTTAACCCTAGTAATAATTTAACTCTAAAGAGTTAGGTTTATGATATACCATGCCCTTTCAATAAGAACACTTAAGGGATGTATGCGAATTAACGAAAAAATTCGAAATATTGCGATTATTGCTCACGATGACCACGGTAAAACTACATTAGTTGACGGTATGCTTTGGCAGAGTGGAACTTTTCGCCAGAATCAAACGGTTGCCGAAAGAGCTATGGACAGTATTGATATCGAGCGTGAACGAGGAATTACCTTAGTCGCTAAAAATTGTACGATTAACTATAAAGGAACTCGAATTAATATCGTCGATACCCCTGGCCATGCCGACTTTGGTGGTGAAGTGGAACGGGGACTTCAAATGGTGGATGGAGCTCTGCTCTTGGTAGACGCAGCTGAAGGACCTCTTCCCCAAACTCGCTTTGTATTGAAACATGCTTTAGAAATGGACCACAAAATCATTGTGGTGATTAACAAGATCGATCGCCCAGATGCGAGATCTCAAGAAGTTTTAGATGAAATTTATAACCTATTTTTAGATCTAAACGTAAAAGATCATCAGTTTGATTTCCCTGTGGTCTATACAAATGCCAGAAAACGAATTGCAGTGAAATCTCCCGATGACGTTGAGAATGGAAAAGATTTGAGTCTTCTTTTTGATACCATTTTGGAATACTTTCCTGGCCCCAAAGTGGAGGAAGAGGGCTTACAAATGCTCATCTCCAATACGAGCTATAGTGAATATATTGGTAGACTTGCGGCCGGTAAAATTCACTCAGGCAGTATCAAAGTAGGGGATAAGGTTGTTCTCTCCCAAGAAAAAGGGCTTTCCCCTGAGACTAAAATCACAGCACTTTTTGCTTACGAAGGACTTCAAACTGTTCCTATTGAGAAAGCAGATGCTGGGGATATTGTGGTAGTTGCTGGAATTGATAATCTTAAAATTGGCGATTCTATTTGTGATGTTGCCAATCCAAGACCTTTGCCTCGAATTCAAATTGAACAGCCTACGATTTCTATCGAGTTGATTGTGAACAACTCTCCTTTCGCAGGAAAGGATGGCAATCGCTTAACTTCTCGCGTGTTGTGGGATCGAATAGAAAAAGAACTTCGAACCAATGTTTCTTTACAAGCTGAAAAAACCCAATCCTCAGATACAATTTTATTACGGGGTCGGGGAGAGTTACAGTTTGCAGTTCTTGCCGAGCAGATGAGACGCGAAGGTTATGAGTTCATGTTGGGCCGCCCTAAAGTTATTACTAGAGAAAATAATGGCCAAATGGAAGAGCCTTTAGAGCATGTAGTAATGGATGTACCTGAAACCTGTGTGGGTATTATTACTGAGAGACTTGGAACTCGAAAAGGGGAGATGACCAATCTTCAGAAAATGGGTGCGGGTCGAGTGCGATTAGAATTCGATGTCGCTTCTCGGGGGCTCATCGGATACCGCTCTGACTTTTTAAATGATACTCGTGGAATGGGGCTCATGAGTTCCTATTTTGCCGATTATGTGCCATTTAAGGGGCATATCATTGATCGAGTTAACGGAGCCATGGTGGCAGATCGTGCCGGAAAAACCACGGGTTATGCCCTATTTAACTTAGAACCACGAGGAAGACTCATGGTTGCTCCAGGAGTTGAGGTTTACGAAGGCATGGTGGTGGGTCTTAATAGCAAGCAGAATGATATTAACATCAATGTTTGCCGTGAGAAAAAACTAACCAATATTCGTGCTGCAGGGAGTGATGAAAATGTCATTTTGACACCTGTACAGCCCTTAACCCTTGAAGGCTCGATCGCTTGGATTGCCGATGATGAAGTTGTGGAAGTGACACCCAGCAACATTCGAATTCGAAAAAGAATCTTGGATCAAAATAAACGCTCTATCATTCGTGCTCCTAAAGAGGACGAAGAAGTTGGTGCATAGAGTCTTTTAATGACGATTTTATTGTGGGCGTCTTGCTTCCTAGATATTGGAATCCTATACTTAGAGTTCTAGAGTTTCCTTTACATCTATACCTAGGATGCTTATGTCTCAGATTCAAGATCTCAAAACACTTGTCGGACAACTTTTTATTGTAGGTTTTGACGGCTTTTCAGTTCCACAAGAATTTAAAAAGGCTATTCAAGAATACAAATTAGGTGGAACGATCTATTTCAAGAGAAATGTTCAGTCCTCGACACAACTCGCAGAACTTTCTAATGAACTTCAGTTTAGTTGTCGAAATCCTTCGTCCCCCTTTCTATTTGTTTCAATTGATCATGAAGGGGGAAAGGTAGATCGTTTAATCAAACCCTTCACAAAATTTCCAGGCAGTGAAAATCTGGGAGAAATTAACTCCCCTAAAATGGGATTTCAATTTGGAAGCATTATCGCTAAGGAATTAAAAGCCGTGGGTATTAATTTGAATTTTGCTCCTGTGGTCGATGTTAATACAAATCCAAACAATCCAGTGATGAAGGAAAGAATGTTCTCCTCGGATCCAGAGATCTGTGGAAAGTTGGGTTCAGCTATTTGTCGAGGAATTCAAAAAATGGGAGTAGCCTCAGTGGCTAAACATTTTCCTGGACATGGAGATACGAAAGTCGACTCTCACTTTGATTTGCCTAGAATAGATAAGAGTCTTGAGGAGCTAGATAAGGTTGAGTTAATTCCCTTTAAACGCATGGTTAGAAGCAGGGTTGAAGGAATTATGACTGCTCACATCTTAAATGCAGCTTTAGATCCCGATTATCCAGCGACATTATCTGAAAAAACTATACAGCCGCTTTTAAGGCAATCCATGCGGTATTCAAAGCTTATTTTCAGTGATGATATGGAAATGAAAGCGATTACAGACCATTATGGTGCTGATGAGGCTGCTGTTTTAGCTGTTAAAGCCGGATGTGATGTTCTCATCTATCGAGGAGATAAGGGGGTTCCTGTCTCTTCTATGGAGTCGATTATCAAGGCTGTTGAATCTAAAAAAATTAGCAAGGCTCAAATTGAAGCTTCGGTCGAGAGAGTTTTAAATTGCAAGAAAGTATATGCCTTTCAGAAAGAAGCTATTGATGTCAAACAGGTAGATCAATTTATAGGACTCCCGGAGCATTTAAAACTGGCTGAAATGATCATTAACAAAGAAAAGGCTCCTGATACCGATTCTGGAAATACAGACTTTTAATTTCTTTGAGTTCTAACCTGTTCTTTTTTGTAATTCTTTTCCGGATGCTTGCTGATATTTTTCGTATAATTCCAAAATTGAGTTAATTAATTGAGGATAAGTTATCATCTCTACATCTGCAGACAATCCGACTAGAACAGCCAATCCATTTCTTAGAATGGTTGAATCTAAGGCCTGAGTGGGTCTTAGATTTCCACTCTCAGCTCCTGGCCATACATTATGCAAAGTTTCTAATTGTTCATTTTTTTTGGTTAACTGATAGAGCACTTTATCTTGGCTAAAGTTGAGAGAAAAATTAGGCAATTTCTGAGAGTCTAATCCAAGCCATTCGATGTCTATAGGGATAGGTCCTTCAAAACTCAGATAATCTGGCAACTCGTCTTCAAAACCCTCCCGTTCCATTTTTTGTAAATGAGAAAGTGCGGCACCTGCTCTTATCCACGGAATAATCTCTTTAAGAAAAGATAAAACTTGAGTTTGTTCATGTGTTAACTGGTAGCCCACTTTATCAAGTGTCGAGTAGCGTTCCTCTATTTGACAGGTAATAAAGCGATCAAGAAAGTGAAGCTCAATGGTTTGTAGGGCGGAGGAGTTGGAAGCGGAAATTGTTTTTTTTGTATTAGTTGTGGGTTTTATAAATGGAGTTAAGCTCAATCCACCGTAAGAGATCTCTGTGACTACTCCGATTTTAGTTCCATTTCTAGAAACATAACAGAGACGGGGATGGTTAATGATAAATCGATGATAGAGTCTTGAGTTTTCGTTAAGATCCATATTTTCTCTCTAGATAGAATGAGGCTGTTTAAAAATGGGAGGTTTGGACTGAACTAGGTAAAGGGGTTTTCCCATGGAGATTGATAGAATTAGACCAATATATTCAGCTAAAATTCCTATCGATAGCATGAGAATTCCAAACAGAAATGAGATCAGTATAAATAATGAGGTCCAACCTTGAACCGGAACATTGCCAGTGAACTTTTGATAAAGAGCGTAAGCAGTAAGTACGAAACTTAGAAAAATAGTAAAAACTCCCATAAGTGAAATAGCCCGTAGAGGGGTTCCTGGAGAAGATAGAACCATTCTTCGAAAATGGCTCAATAGACGAAAGGGGCTATAACTTTGTGAAGGACGCCACTCCTCTCTTAAAGTCACTGGGCATGTTCCTGAAGTTAATGTGACCCATTGAAGAGCTACATCTAAATAAACTCCGGCCCCACAATAGGCAGACAAACTCCTACCTACATCTCCTCGAATTAGTCTAAAGCTACTAAAATCGTTTCGATCTTCATTTCCGAGTATCGATTTAAACATCCAATGGGTTATTGCACTTGAAGCATTTCTCAAGGGATGATGTGGAGAGGGGGTTTTTGAGAGTCCATAGACCAACTGATGGTTTCCATTAACGGCTGTGCTAATTAAATCTTTAATGTCAAAAGGTGAGTGAAGACCATCTTCATCTAAAGTAGCTATCCAGTCTCCTCGCGATTTTGCAACTCCTGCGAGAGTAGCTGCGTGTTGTCCAAAGTTTCTTGAGAGCCAGATGTTTTTTATCAGTGGATTTTCTTCAGCTAACTGTTTCATCACCTCAGCTGAGTTATCCTGTGCCCCATCCCAAACCAATATAATTTCTAAGATATGTAATTGCGTAAGATGGATTGGATTTTGAGAAGTGTTTAAGCTAATAATTTCCTGGACTAGTTTTTTTAAAGTTTTTTCGCCTCTACATACAGGAATTACCACGGAGAGGGTGTGGGGTTGAGGTTGATGTGAACTTATGTTCCGAGTTGCTCCCATTTGGGGTTGAGAGTTCGGGGATATAGCGTGAATTGGATTCATATCCACCTTAAGTTGTAAAACGGGTGTTAAATAGAAGTTAGTGAACTGTAAAAAGAGATTATTTATTTAATGATATCGTTAATTGATCAGGCACTCAACCTACAGTGTGATAAATTGGGGTTTTAGCAGAGGTTGACGCGTCGTACTTCTTGAAGGGAGTTTTCTATTTTTGAACAGACGTAGCTAAAATCTTCCTGCTTATTTTTAAAATCTAGACTATCCGCATTAACCACGAGAACCTTGCCAAGATCATACTGATTAATCCAATCTTCATAGCAGCGTTCTAATAATTGTAGGTAGTCTAATGGAATGTTTTGTTCGAAAGTGCGGCCGCGTTCTTTAATTCGCTCCTTCAAACAAGGAACTGATCTCTTTACATACACGACTAGGTCCGGAGGGGTTAAAAACTGAGTCATGGTCGAATAGAGTTCAAAATAGTTTTCATAGTCTCTATCGTCCATCTGCCCCCCCTCTTTCAAGGCTCGTGCAAAAATATAAGCATCTTCATAAATTGATCTATCCTGAATGGCAGATATCTTAGAATTGGCAATCATCTGATGAGCCTGAAAACGCTTTGAGAGAAAGAAAACTTGAAGTTGTAGGGACCAGCGATTCATGTCGCTATAAAAATCGGAGAGGTAAGGATTACTGGCTACAACTTCAAAGTGAGGTTCCCAAGAGTAATGATCAGAGAGCATTCGCGTTAGAGTTGTTTTGCCTGAACCTATATTTCCTGCAACTGCAATGAATCGTTTTGATGTCATAAATGAATGAAATTTTTGTATCGAAACGCTCAGCAGAGGTCAAAGCTTTTAGATAAAACTTTTTGTAAAAAACTTATGTCAAATATTAATTTTCGAGTAGTAGCTAATAAATTTTGATGATACCAATAATGCTCTATGGCATTAAATATTCAAGAGATCAAAAAACAGGATTTTGAAAGAGTTTTATTAGCTACAGAACCCAGAGCAGGTTTGTCGGCGATAATCGCTATCCACAATACAAACTTAGGGCCCGCCTGTGGTGGAATTAGAATGCTACCCTATGCGTCGCAGCAAGAGTCGCTCTACGATGTTTTACGCTTGGCTAAAGGAATGTCGTACAAGTCAGCACTTGCAGGTATTAATTTTGGCGGTGGTAAAAGTGTGATTATTGGGGATCCCACTAAAAAATCCAAAGATCTCTTTCATGCCTTTGGAGAGTTTGTTGAAACTTTTAAAGGGAAATATATTGCCGCTAAGGACATGAATATCGACAGCTTGGATTTAGCTCTTGTGAAAGAAAAAACTCGGCATGTTCTGGGGGTTGAGGGGGAAGTGGGCACCAGTGGCGATCCCTCTCCCGTGACCGCTTATGGAATCTTTCGAGCCTTAGAAGCCACTGTGGAATTCTTAACCGGCTCCCCAAAAATCGAAGGACTAAAAGTTGCCATACAGGGAATCGGACATGTGGGCTATTCTCTGGCCGAATATATAAAAAAAGCAGGGGGAGAAATTTGGGTCACTGACACCGACATGAAGACAGTTGAGAAAGCTCAGAAAGAATTAGGGGCCAAGTTTGTGGCACTCGAGGATATTTACGATCTAGATTGTGATGTTTTTGCCCCATGTGCTAGAGGGGCCATCTTAAATGAGGTTACGATTCCTAAGTTGAAGTTCAAAGCCATAGTGGGTGCAGCGAACAATCAATTGGCAACTCCGCAGGATGGAATTCGACTTCATGAGAGAAATATTTTGTATGCTCCAGATTATGCGGTGAACTCTGGCGGGATTATTAATATTTTTATTGAGTCTCAGGGTTACGATCGTAATAAAGCATTGAATAAAACCGAAGAAATTTACCGTACAATGAAAGAGGTTTTCGAAAGATCCAAGAAAACTGGAAGACCTACTTTCGAAGTGGCAGATCAACTTGCAGAAGAACGTCTTTATGGCAAAAAATGAACGTACAGAGAAGGGGCACCCCTTTGGAATTCATAGAGTTCTAGATACGCAAGTAGTATTACCTCAAGCGGCCGAAAAAATAGATAATACTCTTCCTATTTATTCCAATGAGATTTTGTTATCGGTTGAAAAATTAAATATTGATGCCGCAAGTTTTGTTCAGATGGAAAAGGAGACTGGTGGGGATAAAAATAAACTTGGAAATATCATTTTAAAAAGCTGTGAAACTCGAGGGAAAAAGCACAATCGAGTGACGGGCAGTGGTGGAATGTTAATCGGAGAGGTAAAGCAGGTTGGTAGTCAATATAAAGGTCCCTTAAAATTAAAAAAAGGGGATCGGGTGGCCACTTTAGTTTCCCTTACTTTAACCCCACTTCACATTGAAGAAATAAAAAATATTGATCTTAAAACCCATCAGATAGACGTAAAAGGACATGCAATCCTTTTTGAAAAATCGATTGCAGCTCATTTGCCTAAAGATCTCCCAGAGGCTGTCTCGATGGCTGTCTTCGATGTAGCGGGTGCACCCGCTACTGTAAATTCTCTATGTCATTCAGGAGAAACTGTCGTAATCGTGGGTGGGGGCGGAAAAGCAGGTCTCTTATCCTGTTTAGCAGCTCGTAAGAAGGTGGGAAATAAGGGAAAGGTAATAGCTATCGAACCTAGTCCACGAGCCGCTGAGGCTTTAGCTTCTTTAAAGATTTGTGATTCCATTCTAGAAGTGGATGCAACTCATCCGATCTCAGTACTGACCGAAATTGAGACACTTACAAAAGGCAAGATGGCGGATGTGGTGGTGAATGTAGCCTCGGTGCCAAATACAGAGATGGGGTCCATCCTAATCTGTAAGCCCAAAGGGCAGGTTTTATTTTTTAGTATGGCGACTTCATTTACAAAAGTGGCCTTGGGGGCTGAGGGTGTCGCGTCAAGTGGCCGACTTATTTTTGGAAATGGTTATTTTTCTAATCATGCCGATTTTTCAATTAATTTACTTAGGAATCATAAAGCTATTAAGGAACTTTTCTTAAAGCGATATCAAGTTGCCTAGTCGCAGTAAGTTACTATTTTCAACTGTTCCGTGGTAAAATAAAAATGTAGTTAAAGTTCAAATATCTAATCCATTAAAAGGTATCATTATGAAAGTTCCACTCCTTCGCATTGTGGCAGTGGGTGAGTTTTCTCCATGGGCAAAGCAATTTTTAAATTCCTTTGAAGAGAAGGAGATTATCGAAGTTACAATAGAGCCAAACATCGATAATTTTTGTCAATCTCTCGTTCCATTAAATAAATCAACCGTAGTTTTTATCGACCACAACACCGATAGTCACAAGAATATTCAAAAAATCTGCGGTAGCGGTAAGCCCACCTATATAGTTTGGCTAGGAAAACTTTTTACAAAAGAGGATTTGCATACAGCATTTGAACAAAGAATTTATTGCATATTTGAATCCACTAAAATTAAAGAAAATGAGGTTGTTTCTAAACTAAGAAATCTTTCTCAACTATTGGATTCCGATGGGCAGTTTCAACAGATTCTTAGGGCAATGAAAGCTATCTTATTACAGACTGAAGCTGAGTTTCCAGAGATTCCCATGGTTACTGAGCTAAGAACTGCGGTTAAAAAACTCGAGAGCCATGGACTTAAAAATGAGCTTAATCATTTTAATCGTCAGCCATCATCTGATTCCTCGGAAAACATCTTTCACAAAAATCAAAATTTGGGAGAGGCTCTTCTTACCATCAATGAACTCGAGCGAACAGGATCGCTTTGGGTTCGAGGTAATGGGACAGATCAAGAAGGAAAAGTTGATTTTCTTCAAGGGAAAATAACTCAGACTACTTCCGGTGGATGTGAAGGGATAAAAGCAATTTTTAGAATGTTTCTTTGGGATAAACCCAGATTTCTTTTTTATCGAAGAGATCCGAGGGAGGCATTAATAGCCGAGCCTATGGATCTAGATATTTTACAGCTAGTAAAAACTGGAGCGATCTACAAAGAAAAGTTTGAAAAAATACGAAAAGAGATTCCAGCCGAAGGGTTTAAACTTGAAATAAATCCGGGGAACTTAAATGGAGATGTTTCCTTAACTCGAAATGATTTTTCTACATTATCTAGCGTAATAGAATTTGGTACTGTGGCTACCATTGTTGATTTCAATGCTCTTGCTGATGTTGAGATTTATGAATCCCTGATTAATTTACGAAGAAATAATATGATTCGCAAAGTCGCCCTATGAACTCTATTTCTTTAGACCTAACTTCCTGGTAAATACTGCACATGAAAGCCTTTTTTGGAAAAGCCATTTCTAAAGCTCTAAATGCTACTGGCATTTCAAAAGAGGACGTAGCCTATAAAGTCTTGCCCCATTTTCTTCTTGAAATCTTTACTAAGTATTTAAGGGTCAGCTCTGAAGGGGAGGAACACCTATTAAAACGAGGGCCATTTATTATTGTAGCTAATCACAGCGGTTTCATGGGATTTGATGCTTTAATGATTGGACATCAGATTTATCTTCATACCAAGAGAGTTCCACGAATTATTGCTCACAAACTTTGGTTTCTAAGACCTGAGATTTCGGTTCATGCAAAAAAACTTGGGCTCATTCCAGCGACTCTAGGTAATGGATTAAAAATTCTAAAAAAAAGACAGGGTCTTATATTGTTTCCTGAAGGGGAAGAGGGAAACTTTAAACCAACCAAATATCGTTATCGGTTAAGAAGATTTCGTCGTGGATTTGTACGATTAGCTTTGCAAACAGGTGCTCCCATAGTCCCGGTGGCAGTGATTGGAGCTGAGGAAACTAATATTACGATTTCTCAGATTCGATGGGCTAAGCAACTTTTAGGAGTTATTATTCCTGTTCCTCTTAATGTCATTCCACTTCCAGTCAAATGGCATATCAAATTCATGGAACCTATTTATTTAGAAAAGAGTGAAGAAAAAGCAAATGATATGGAGTATGTAACCAGAGTGACTCGACAAATTCGTATTAAATTACAGCGCGAGTTACATGCCCAACTAAAAAAAAGAGAACGAATCTTTTTATAAGAGATAGTGAGTCCCTCGTTAGAAGAGGCGTGCTTCCCACCTGATAGGTTCTATTTCAAGAAACCATGCTAAGTATTTTGCATGATAACAAAAACTTTTAGTGCAACCCTGGATGGAATTCAGGGGGCTCTTGTTCAAATTGAGGCCATTTCTCTAAATTCTCTTCCCCAGATATTGGTCACAGGTCTTCCTGGTGAAGTTGTTAAAGAGAGTCGTGAACGAGTTCGTGCTTGTTTAGTTAATTTGGGGTTTGATTTGCCAAGCGGAAAAATTATAGTTCATCTTTCTCCTGCAAATATTAAGAAACAGGGAAGTCATTACGATTTAGCGATTGCCTTAGCAGTATTGTCGGCTGAGTCAAAGCTTATTGAAACCAGATTAGAAGAGATGGGTTTTGTGGGTGAGCTTTCTTTGGAGGGAAGACTCTGTCCAGTAAAAGGAGCCCTTCCCCTAATTGAAGTTTTAACTAGAAAACCTGCTATAAAAAAAATTATCATTCCCAAGGAAAATGAAAAGGAGGGGGCTTTATTACAAAGCTCTAAGATTTATTTAGCTGAAGATCTTGGTGAAATTATAGATTTCTTAAAAGGCAGAAAAGATCTTCCCCAGTGTTCGAATTCGAAATTTGTTACATCAGACTCTTCTCGAAATATTTTCGATCAGGTTAAGGGGCAGCCCTTAGCAAAACGGGCCTTACAAATTGCAATGGCTGGAAGACATCATCTTCTTTTGGTGGGGCCGCCTGGAGTGGGAAAAAGTATGTTATCGGCATCGGCTCTGGGTTTAATGCCCCTACTAACCCAAGATGAATTTATTGAGGTCCTTAAGATTTATAGCGCCTCAACGGTTGAGATTGATGACCTATTTTCTAATCGAGAACGGCCTTATCGAGCACCCCATCCCAGTGTCTCTGCGAGTGCTCTTTTGGGGGGAGGGGCTGGAACGGTGATTCCAGGGGAGGTGAGTTTAGCCCATCATGGGATCTTATTTATGGATGAGTTTCCAGAATATCGTAGAGATGCTCTAGAGGGGCTTCGAGAGCCTTTACAGTCAGGATCTTTGCACCTGAATCGGGTGGGGAGGACACTTTCGTTACCAGCTCAGTTTACTTTGATTGCTGCTATGAATCCTTGCCCTTGTGGAATGTATTCACAAGCTGACAATCGATGTCGTTGCACTAGTGAGAAAAAGGCTCAATACAGAAAAAAATTATCAACCCCTATTTTGGATAGGATGGCTCTTATGGTGCAGATGAATCCTGCAGATCTTTCACAGGACTTCTCTGCGGAACAGATTTGTTTTTCTGAAGTTAAGGATTCAATTGCAAGGACTTATGAAATCCAAACCCAACGGATTAAAAATGCGGGTTCCGATGGGGATAGGGAAATAAATCTTCAATCATCCGATTTTAATTTGAGTTCTGAGATTGAAGATTGTCTTAAACAATACCAAAAACAGACTCGTATTAGTTTCAGAAGAACTAATCAGATCATTAGGGTTTCTAGAACTATTGCAGATTTAGAAGGAAGAAAAATGATTGAGTTGTCTCATTTTAGAGAAGCTTGGAGTCTCCGGTGTTTCGATTTCTATCAAATATCTTAGATCTATTTTTAAGTATTTGGTTTAGTCCTGTCTGCCCGATCTGTTTCAATTCGGCCTCTTCAACTGGATTGTGCCAGAATTGTAATCCATTGGTTCCTATTATTGGCAGAGTGTGCGAGCGTTGTGGAATCCCTTTAACAGTAAAGTTGGATGTTTGTGGTGAATGCGATTTATTAAAGGGAAACCAAGTTGATAAAATAAGATCTCTGTTGTGGTTCACTGATGAAGCCAAAATAATTATTCATTTAGTTAAATTTAAAAACCGATATGAGTGGCTAGAAATTTTTGAAGATTACTTAAGAGGGATCACTTTTCCATTTATTGAGGAAGGGTTTACTTTAATTCCGGTGCCTATTCATCGCCGTAAGTTTCTTAGACGTGGATTTAATCAATCTGAAATATTGCTTGGAATTATTGGAGAGAAGTTACAACATCCAATAAGTTTTGATTTAAAAAAAATTAAAGAGACTAAACCTCAGAGTTTGTTGGGGGGCTTAGAACGTAAAGTGAATTTGTATGGTTCATTTGAATGGGATTCCAAAGAGCCTGTTCCATCCAAAGTAATAATTATCGACGATATTTTTACAACAGGAGAGACCTTAAAAGCTTGTGCTAGGGTTTTAAAAAGTAGGGGAGCTGAGGTGGTTTATGCTTGGACTTTATTTAGAACTCTAGATTTGTGAACTAATTAGTAAAGGGGCTTGATATCTACAGCAGTTCTCGGTGAGCTACAGGGCATGATAAAAAATGGAGTTATTCAAGACTTTGGATATGAAAGTGGGGCTATC
>SXPJ01000085.1 GCA_005776395.1 Bdellovibrionales bacterium
AAAAATAAAAATAAAAATTTAAGCTCTACCTAATAAAAACCGTAGTAAGATATAATACTTGAGTTCGTTAAATAATAATAAGTTTTTTTCCATAGAGGTGAATAATGAAAGTATTTTTAGGGAGTGTTTTAATTTGCTGTGCAGTGCTACTGGGGATACCTAGTTTAACAAATGCCTCCGATCATGATGACGGTGAAATTGATGCAAAAGGCAGAAGTCTTAATTTGACCGATCTTTATGTATTCCGTGAAAGCGATCAAAATAATGCAGCGAGCGCTACCGATCTCATCTTTATCATGAATACAAATCCTCGCTCACTTCCAAAGCAACAGTATTTCTTTAGTACTCAGGCTAGGTATGAATTCCATGTCAGCCGAGTAGGAGCAAATAAAGCAAGCACAGTAACGGGAGCAGATGATATAAAACTGCGATTTACCTTTGGCGCTCCAGATAGCAATAACCAGCAAGCTATGACTGTTACTGCCATTCGCAGTGGTTTCGCTGATGCCACTGCTACTACAGTAACTGCAGGAACTCCCATACTAACGACGGCACTTGGAAGTAGTGCTGTAAACAACTCATTTACTCTAGGCGACTCGACACTTAAGGTCTTTGCAGGATTGAGACAAGATCCCTTCTTCTTTGACGTTCGAGCTTATTTTAAAGTCCGAAATGCTCTAGCAACTAGCGGAGGAACTAGCGTAGGGGCTGGTTTTGCAGACGATGCTGCTGCTGCTGAAGACTTTACCAAGGGCTATAACGTAAATGCTATTGTGGTTCAGGTACCCAGGGCCTTCTTACAAAGCACAGCTACTGACACAGTATTTGATGTTTGGGAAACCATTTCCGTACCACAATAAATTATTCTTTTAGGGAGAACTTATGAAAAAGCTAATAACACAAAAATTATCAATGGCCGTAGTTGTGGGACTTGCCGCAATCAGCACTCTACGTTGCGGAAGTTCAAATTCAGATCTGGCCTTTACGCAAATTGAAAGGCTTGGCCGTCCTGCAATTAATGAAGGCTTGGTATTAACTAATGAGAAGCTGAATGCCTACAATACTATAGATCCAACAGCTGATCTTAGTGACGCAGCTGCAGCTGTAAGAACTGAAATTGTTACCACTTTAGGGGTCATACAAACTTTGGGGGCCGCTTTGGGTGGAAGTCCTCCATCTACCGCTCAAGTAGTCGCCGGATTTATTCCCGATGTAATGCGAATAGATACTAGCGCTGCTAGTGGATACAATGCTCAAACCTCTACGGTTACAGCTTCTGATAACACTTCGGCTGCGATGCTGACGGGCGGTCGCAAAATAGAGGATGACGTCATAGATATCACTGTCTGCTATCTATTTATGGGGCAACCCGATCCAGCGGCTTTATCAAGTCCAGTGTGTCCTGAGGCCTTAAAAGACAAGGTTACGTTTAGTACCCATGGCAAAACTGCACTGGGATCTACGTTTCCTTATTTAGTTGCAGGATATTAATTAATTTAGAAAATCATTCAAACTATTGCTGGGGATTTAAATTTATTTAAATCCCCAGTACAATTTTTAGATGCAGCACCTTTTTCTAATTCTATTCTTAATCTGTAGTCCCTTGTGGAGCCATCCTTTAGATTTGGGGTTACTTCAAATCGAGTTAGGCAATAGTCCCACTTTACAATTGGATCTCAATCGAAATTTAGCTGCCCAACTCCTTAGTCTAAACGAATTGACTGAGGATGAATTAAAAAGCGGTGGCAATGACCTCTATCAAATTACCCTGGCAAAATCCAAAATTGAATTAGAAAACCAGAGTTGTGAAATCAATCCTTTAAAAGTCGAAGCCGTGGGTCAAAGTGTTCGAATACTCACACTGCTTATTTGTCCGGGACCTATAGAGGGTCAACTAAAACTTTTCTTTCCTTTTCTTAATATTAAAGAGCTTCCTAATACTTTTGAAATTTTAGCGGTAATTCACAGTGCTAATTCTGAACAGATTAAAACTTTAAAAGGCGGACAGGATACGCTAACGATAAACATCGCAGAATCCAGAGGATTTTTTGAGTTCATTATCATGGGATTGGATCATATCGGAGTGACTCCCAGCGAATGGAAGAGCCGTGAAGGGTTTCATTTACCCGAAGGTATCGATCATATTCTATTTGTCTTTGCTCTCATACTAGTTGGCGGGGGCTTAATTGAACTCGTCAAAACAGCCACCGGATTCACGGTAGGCCATTCAATAACTCTTGCACTTGCCTCTTTTAATTTAGTTCGAGTCAATTCGAAATGGGTAGAATCCATCATCGCACTCTCGATTGCTTATGTAGCCCTTGAAAGTATTTTTCGTTCAAAACCCAAACACCGTTGGGCCGTGGCTGGAATTTTTGGATTAATTCACGGTTTTGGATTTGCTACCGTATTAGGAGATCTTAATCTTCAGGGTTCTGCTCTCATTTATAGCCTGGTGGGATTTAATATCGGTATTGAATTGGGCCAAGTCATTATCATACTCCTTAGTCTTCCTTTACTGCTTTATATCGACAAAACACCAAAACTAAAATTCATATTTATTAAGTCTGTCTCGATAATAATTGCTTCTATCTCGCTTTACTGGTTTTATCAAAGGGCTTTCGAGTAGTGATTTTTTAGCACTCCAAACCCAACTGCTGAGCTTCTGAACAGACAGCGGGGCGAACAACTTGAAGTTGAGGTTGGCTAACAATATCTCGTTTAACCAATCCCCATCCCGCTTGATATAATTTCTGCTGGACATCAGGAGTAATTATAAGTCCACGACTCTGAAGCCTTTCCACTACTTGAGTTACGATGTCCCCAAGTTGAGCTATAAACCAAGGCCGAGTCTCTGGCTCATTAGCGTAACGACCATTTTTCATGGAGGTGTACATCATAATAAAATTAATTAAAGAATCGGTGCAATTTCCAGAGATGGGGGGCATGGGACCTGAGTAACCAGATTGCCCCTGAAGAAAAGGAATGAGGGCCATTAAACTATTACTTCCCGATTCTGCACATTTGTCTTTAGTCTCTTTAGATTTATCAAACATATCTTTAAGCTGACCCTCATCAGTTATGTTGTTCATTTGTAATATAATGGGTCTAGGGGGTTGCTTTTTAGCATGCTCTCCAGAAACACAACCGACCATTAAGGTAATTACTAAGGGACTTAAAAAAATAAAAATCTTTTTCATAGTCTAATCTCCAAGCAATGGGTTTCAGCCTACAAACTTATAGTTCTTTAAAATCTTATTTTGCAACGCTAGGGCCACAATGAATTTGCTTAAGAAATTACCTGCAAAGATTTGAAGTTATAGCTCTTTCGAATAATTAATTTCTATCTGTAAAAAAGTTAAATAGATGAAAAAATTTACACCCCTTAGGCATGAGCCTTATTTTTATTAAGAAGTTTTAAGTAGTTAGCTTGGATAGTTCTTAGTCTCTCTATTTGATAATATCTAAGACAACTTTAGAACTCTCTCTTTTGTGTATCTGCGAGGATTATTTACCTAGATAATTTGGATCTGAGTAATTCACAGTCCAATTGTAGGGGGTAAACTTCACTTTATAATCAAGTGGAATTTTCTTTTGAGAATATTGATTAACATACTCAATAAGAGTTGGTTTTTTAGCTAAAAAGTCATCTGTAAAAAAATCTAAAATCTGAGATAGATAAACCGTTTTTTCCTGAGGAACAATTTTCACATTTCTCTCTTCGTTAAAAAAAAGTTTGGCCTCTCTCTCTAATTGGCTATTGAGCGTATTTCCCATAAATGGCTCTCGGGGAAGGCGGGGGCATCCCACCGACATACAATTAAGGGCCACATGAACTCTAGGATCTCCCTCCTTACGAATGATATCATTCTCAAGAGCATAGAGAGACATCTCCTCCTGCATAATTTTCATCTTAGTAAATGCAAAAAATTTAGCTCGCTTCAAAAAGCTATCAATATCAGCTGGATAATCTTTGGTAATTACGAGTGACATAGATAAAGCGTTATAGGCATTAAGTAGAAAAGCCAGTTTATCTGAATTGTTTTTAAAATTTGATCTATCAGTTTCGCTTACGAATTTCAGAAATCTATTAAGATCGTTAAGTTTTTTTCCAAGGCTTCTAAAGTTAACTCGTCCCTCAGCATCAACATAAATCTTTAGGACTCTCTTCCAGGCTTGCTGTGCCTCTTTCTCAGAAACCAGTTCAACCTGAGGAACTGGAATCAAGCTAGAACAGCCAGTTATTAATAGAAGAATAATTGTAATAAAAACAGTGCTTATGTTTCTCAACATGTTGTAAGCCTCCGAAAAATATTTTACTCTAACAACTTAGTTTTTAGTCACTCTAGTTTAATGCTATCAACAACAGGCCCCTTGAACATTTTCAGAGGTATCAAAATTTTTACTTTCGCTAGGGCTACAATCAAAAAGACCAAAGTGTTTATCTAGATTTCCTTCAACCCTAAAGTGATCTTTATATCGGGTTTCAGTCAGCATGGCTGCTGTATTGCTGCAAACCAGTAAGGGTTTATCTTTTTCAAAATAATGATGGTCATCTAAAGTAAATGCATTTGGAAATTCAGGAATAGATCCCCTATAAAAAGCAACCTGGCCATAGTCCTCACATCGGTCTTCCAGGGAATCAATTTTAAAGGCTCTTACAGTTAATGAGGAGAATTTAGCAAATCCTACTTTACTCATAACTTCAGTATCAGTTAATGCAATGGGACTGGATTTTACGATTCGATAATCCAGAACACCAATCTTCATAAGAGTTCTCCTGAAATCCTGAACATACATAGCTCCACCTAAGCACTCACCTAACAAAATATTATCTTCGGCACACCAAGCAGGAAGTCTACGATCGCAAAATACATCTGAAAAATGAAGTTCTCCACCAGGTTTTAGAACTCTGAATATTTCAGCAAAGACCCTTTCTTTATCGGGAGATAGGTTAATAACGCAATTACTAACAATTACATCAATAGAGTTAGAGGCAATACCCGAAGATTCCAGATCTTCAATAAAGCCTTTTACAAATTTAACATTACTTTTATTAAATCCAAATTTCTCACGATGATACTCCTCGTGTTGTCTCGCCACCGAAAGCTGCTCATCGGTCATATCAATTCCGTAAACCGTTCCGCTCTCACCTACGAGCTGAGAAAGCAAATAGACATCTCGGCCTGAACCACACCCCAAATCTAAAACCGTCTTCCCCTTAAGTTCTGCAGGAAAAGTAGAACCGCACCCATAAAAGCGATCTTTAACCTCTGGGTGAATATGGCTAATAAGTTCCCGCAAATGGGTCGGAATGCTCTCTGCCACACAACAGGCCGTGGTTTTCAAATCCTTAGAGGACTTTAAAACTCTACCGTAATACTCTTTAACTTTTTCCAATGTGTTGTTTTGGGAATTCATTTTCATTTTGAGGGGGCTCCAAAAGAATAAAGCATTAAAATTACTATGTAATTTTATCTTATCATGTTTCAATGTTTTTACTATTGAAAGCTGAGAGTCAACACTCTTAGCTACTTGTCACCTCTGTTATTTTTTGAGGATATTCCTTTTTAGAAGAAACAAACTCCCGATTCTTAAGTTTTAAAAAGGGGGTCTCTATCCACTTATGAATCAATAGAGAGACTAAGTAGGTACCCGCCAAGGACAAGCCAAACTGCAACAAGGCATATTCAAATTTGTAATAATATGAATAGATCTCAGGATAGAGATTAAATATTTTACTCGTTAATTCAGGAACAGGATAATGGCATAGATAAGCTGCATAACTTAATTTTCCCCACTGAGGAAGAAAGCCCTGAGCTAAAAACTTCAAATGGCTAGAGCCAGACTTAGCTAAACAATAAGCCATCAAGGCGGTAGCAAAAAGATAAATTAAGCTCGGGAGAAATACCTCTCCCAAAAACCTTTGACGAGTTACAATTCCAAACTTGTATCCTACAAGCAATGCTACCGACGCCAATCCTAAACAGCAGATTGAAAATAAATTGAGGGTGTTTTTTGTGCCTCGTGATTCTTCGTAAGCAATCGCTAGTAGGGCTCCGTACGCAAAACCATCAAATCCGATAAACAGAGCTAATGGGGCTGATAAGGCGGGAAACTTAAATGCCAGCCCTCTCAAAACTGGACTCAGAATACAAATTAAAAAAGCCCCTTTTCTAATTTGAGATAGTGATAATCTTCTAATTAACTGAGGCCAAACTAAATAAAACTGTTCTTCGATGGAAAGGGACCACAACCCTGGATAGCATGGAATAATGCCAAATAAATTTGGAATATGGGCCAAAAAAGCAAGATTAAGAAAAACAAAAGGGCCAGAGTTCTCATAATGAAAGTAAATAAAAGTAAGCGTAAGTAAATAGAGAGGAAGAATTCTTAAGGCACGCCTAAAATAGAACTTACGAAAGTAATGAGGCTGATCTTTTTGATTTATTAAAATTCGACTTATGAGAAAACCAGATAGGACAAAGAATAGATTAACTCCAATCCACCCTAACTGAGCCACTTTCCAAAGGCCGAAAGCAATACCGGTCCATCCCCCACCAGGGGAAGGGAACCAAAACAGATGGTAAATAAGAACACTTAAAATTGCGATTCCACGGATTCCATCTAACTCTGGAATATGGCGATTAGCGTAGGAACATTTAATGTTTTTGATGTTTTGCATTATTTTCACAGAATAAGAGCTTTAATTCTACCATATAGCACTAACCATTGACGGCGCGGTTCATATCGAAATCAGACTATTTTTTAGTTCTTTAAACCTTGCCTTGTTTTAGATTCCCCAGTTAGATACCTCCATGTCTGAACCTATCTGCCCTAAATGTAATTGTGAACACACTTACCAAGATGGAAATTTTTGGGTTTGCCCCGAATGTTCTCACGAATGGAATCCAAAGGATAAACTCCATGCAGAATCTAGTGAAACTAAGGATGCCTCGGTAAAGGATGCCCATGGCAATGGACTTAAAACTGGAGATGCTATCGTGGTCATTAAAGATCTCAAAGTGAAGGGATCTTCCTCGGTAGTCAAAGGCGGAACCAAGATAAAAAACATCCGTATTATTGACTCCACTGATGGCCACAATATTGCGTGTAGAATTGAGGGTGTTGGAGCAATGAATCTGAAATCTGAGTTCGTTAAAAAATCTAACTGAGATTAAGAGAGCTAGTTTTCACTTAAGAATACCGAAAATTCAATATTATGACTCCACATTTTACTGCCACTCAAGTTTGTCAATGCTCTAAGACCCAACATCAGCTTCGTAAAGTTGTTATTACTGGTGGGCCAGGAGCTGGAAAATCCGCTATCTTAGAAATGGCTAGAATGCAATTTTGCCCTCATGTAGCTCTTTTACCGGAATCAGCGACTATTTTGTTCAGTGGTGGATTTTGGAGAGAGAATTCACTCCACGGTCGCGAGGTGGCTCAGCGAGCAATTTTTCACATTCAAAAAGAGATGGAAAGATTTGTATTAATAAAAAAAATATATTCTCTGGCTATTTGCGACCGGGGAACTCTCGACGGCCTCGCCTACTGGCCCAAAACTCCGAAATCTTTTTTTGCGGCATTAGGAATATCAAGAAAAGAGGAGCTCTTAAATTATTCTGTAGTCATTCATCTAAGAACTCCATCTCAAGAAAATGGATATAACCTTCGAAATCCGGTTCGAGTTGAAACAGCCAAAGAGGCCCAAGAAATGGATGCGAAACTTGAAAAGGCCTGGAAGGGGCATCCCCAGCGTTACTTTATCGACAGCACTCCAAACTTTATGGAAAAAGCAGAAAAAACCTTTCAGATTCTTAGACAATTAATACCTAGTTGTTGTGCGACTCCTGGTAATAAACACCTTAAATTTTCTGCTTCGAGATAACATTCACAAAATGAGTAGACTTCTAGCCCCTTATTGCTAATGATGCCTTAGATGAAACTTTATTTTTTGGGGCTATCAATTTTTTGGAGCTCATTAGCTTTCGCAAGTTCCACAGCTCCCCAATTTCAATCTCAAGAAGCATCGGTTCCTCAGGTTAATAGAGTTCTCTTGGGTTTGGATTTAGAGTTTTTAGTTCCAGATAATTTAGCAGGGCTTTCTCTTCCTCAGACTCTAACTGGAGCTCATCTAGGGTTTTTATTTGGGGAGGACACTTTAAATGTAAGTGTTTTTTATAGTTCCAACCCAGAAACCTCAACTCTGATTTTAGGTGAAGTTGATTACAGATTTAATCTCTCAACCCCCTTTATTACAGGTTATGCACTGGCAGGGCTTCATTATTTACACTTTCGATTGGCATTTAAAGATAAAGATTTTGTGGGCCCTGTCATTGGAATTGGATTCGACCTCCCCATGGCCCAAAACTTTAAAATGGGATTACAAATGAAACTCTACTATCCACGAAAAGTAATGCTAGGATTTGGCGGTGGATTTTCTTTTCTATTTTAAAAAAATAGTTTTGACAAAAAAACCAAGAGTCATGGCGCCCATTGAATAAAAAGTACTTTTTTCACTTTTTAATGCTCGCCACAAATTAAATTCATGGTCACTCGAGGAACAACTAGGTTTAAAAGAGGGAATCCAACGGGGAACCTGCTGTGTATAATTCACATAGTTTTGTCCGAAAGTTTTCGATAGAACCTGTTCCTCGAAAGAGACAATAAAGTAATATTCCACACTCGAGTAGATAAAGATAAAAATGCTCAAAAGACCAAATCCAAAAATCACGCCACATAATGTATACATTGCAATATTAGCAATATAGAGCGGGTTTCTTACAAACCGATAAGGCCCGGCGTGAACAAGCTGCTGAACCGACTCACCCCGGGTTCGAGTCGTGCTTCCAGCATACCCTACAGCCCAAACCCTCAAACCCTCAGCCAAAAGAACCCCAAAAATCCAAAGCCCATACTGAAGACTCGAACAGGTAAAGTCGGCAGGAAGAAGAAATAACATCACAAATAAAGGAACCGGAGAAAAACTTCTCCAACGGAACCAGGTTCTTCCAATTCGAGCAGAAATAGGCCAAGCCTTCTGAATTGTAGCTGAATCAACTGCCATAGGCCCTTACTCAAACACAATTTCAGGAAAAACGGCAAGTTGAATTCCCAGAAAACACCCCCCTAGAAACCCTCTTGAGTTAGCATCTCATCTTAGCCCAACCCGATGCCTTGCATCATATTAAGCCTTTTGAACTTTTTTAAGTTTTTCATCCAAAAAAGTTCCTTCTTCTAGCTTGTCGGTCGAAATCTCCAGAATTATATTGGAAGCTCAATGGGGGCAATTTAACAGTGAATATACAGTTACCTACAGTTTGGAATTCGGGATGGGTTGAGGTGGTGTGCGGTTCGATGTTTAGCGGAAAAACCGAAGAGCTGATTAGAAGAGTAAAACGTGCTCAAATTGCAAAACAGAAGGTTCAAATTTTCAAGCCTATTATCGATGATAGATACTCCAAAGAGCACGTCACAAGTCACTCATCTTTAAGAATTGATGCTCAAAACATTCAAAATATTGAAGAGATTATGACCTATTTGGAAGATAACACCCGAATTGTAGGAATCGACGAGGCTCAATTTTTCTCTCCTGCTATCGTTGAAATCAGTCAACGGCTGGCCAATCGAGGGCTCAGAGTCATTATTGCGGGGCTAGATTTGGATTACAGAGGAGTACCATTCGGGCCTATGCCTCTATTGATGGCCACTGCGGAGTTTGTAACTAAAATGTCGGCGATCTGCACAGTTTGTGGTAATACCGCAAGCCGTACTCAAAGGCTTAAATTGGAAAACCAAGAGACCAATAATAGCCAGGTGCTAGTAGGAGCTGATGAATTTTATGAAGCCAGATGCCGAAGATGTTACGAACCCCCCAGCGTTTAGGCCCTGGTCCAAAATCAGTTCCCCCTCGGCTAATCTTTCCCAAACAAGTTGGGATCTTAAACAGTCGGAACAAATACAGGCCCTGAAAGAAAAATACTGGCTAGACAAAGGCCACACTCCAATTCCCAGAGAACTTTTTAAAAATCACCCCAAAATTTGGCTCGAAATAGGGGCCGGAACAGGTGGTTTTTTTCTAGAACTTGCGAAAAGAAATCCAGACTCTCACTTAGTCGCAATTGAAAGATGTAAAATTCGTTCTAGTCGCATGATCCAAAAATTTGTCAAATCTCAGCTCCCTAACATTCAGGGATTCAGAGGGAATGCAATTCCAGCGCTAATTACAGGAATTCCCTCAGAGAGCATCGAAAGAATTTATATTTTGTACCCTTGTCCTTGGCCTAAAAATGCCCACAGAAAAAACCGTTGGTATCTCCACACGGTCATGGCCCACTTAGTAAGGATTCTAAAACCAGGCGGGTTGTTAATATGGGCGTCAGATCAGGAGTTTTATATTCGAGAAGCCACATTCGTTAGCGAATCAAAATACCAGCTCAAGACCTTACTAAGCAGTACTTTAGCTCCTAATGCTTTTAATAATCTGGCCGATTTTATTCACGGACGAACCTCTTTTGAAAGTAAATTTCTCTCTATGAATCAGCCCTGCTATGAATTGATCAGTCAAAAATCAATTTGATTTAATAGCCCCCATTTTCCATCTTCAAAAAACGATGGAGATTTCGGCAAAAATTACAGCAGTTCTCGGTGACCTCACTTTCATATCCAAACTTGAATGACTCCGCTTTTTACCATGCGCTGTAGCTCACCTAAAACTGCTGTTGATTTGAACCCTTACTAGACTTCTTCCTTATGACAGATAGAATATTCTTATCCAGGGGGAATCAATGAGGTTTCTATTTACTTTCTTGTCTCTTTTTATTTCTATTCAATTATTAGCCTCTCCTGAAAGTGACTCTGGAATTTTCGGCCCCACTTACAAAAACATTCTTAATGAAACTGAAAAATGGGCCAACGAATATCCAGAACTGGTTCAAATTATCGATTACGGTAAAAGTGTTAAGGGCCGGCCATTAAGAATGGTCTTGGTCATGAAACAAATGCATGTAAAATCCAGGCCTGCATTTCTTATGAGCGGCAGCACTCATGGAAATGAATTTCTAGCTATTGAAACTAGCCTGCCACTTAAACTTTTAGAGAAGCAAAGAATTCCAGGAGCAGTTAAAAATTTTTTAGACCATGGCGGTGTTTTTGTTTTTATCCCCATTCTAAATCCCGACGGCTATGAAAGTAGAGAGAGAGAGAATGCAAATGGAATCGATCTCAATCGAGATTGGGATCTTGCTGAAACTGGATTTAAAGGGTTTACCCAACCCGAAACACAACAGCTCGCAGAATATTTAGAGAAGCTCACCCAACCCCCTTTTAATTTAAATTTTAAGGTGACGGTGGATTATCATTGTTGCGTGGGAGCGATTCTATACCCTTGGTCTTATACGAAAAAAAAACTCCCCGAGCCCGATCTTTCTCATCATATAGAACTCGCAGAAATTGCAAAAAAATTTCTATCCATTGACTACGGAACGACGGGCGAAATTTTAGGCTATTATCCCCAAGGAACCACCAAAGATTACTACTACTCCAAATACAATTCGCTAACCTACACCTATGAAGGTAGGTATCAAGAAGAGAATAAATATCTCGAGTCTCATGTGAAATGGTGGGAAGCCATAGTAAGCGACACTCTTAAACGAATTACATTAGCTAGTGAACGACTCACGCTTCTTAACTTCCCTTTTTTGGTGAGTTTTTTTTAGTCCCTAAATAAGGTTTCAACTTTTCATTTCAAAGAAAATTAATTCAATCGCACGCTGGTCATCTTTGAAATTCCAGCTCGCTCCATAGTAACCCCATAAAGAGCTTCAGCTATCTCCATCGTCTTCTTATTATGAGTAATCATAATGAACTGAGTTTTCTCAGCCATTTTCTTAATCACAGTATTGAAACGAGAGACGTTTGCGTCGTCAAGAGGAGCATCCACCTCATCAAGAAGACAGAACGGACTTGGTTTTCTAGCAAAAATAGCCAGAATTAAGCTCACCGCAGTCAAAGCCTTTTCTCCCCCTGAAAGCAAAGTAATGCTTTTTAGACTCTTACCAGGAGGTTGGACCATAATATCCACTCCAGCATCATGACCCGGAATCTCCGTTTGAATGAGTGAAAGCTCAGCTTTTCCGCCATTAAATAAAATGGGGAAGATCTCTTTAAACTTGATGTTAACCGCTTCAAAGGTTTCAGCAAATCGAACATGAGTCGTTTCATCGATTTTCCTGATGGCCTCCTCAAGAATTGCAATCGAACTTTCTAAGTCAGTTTTCTGAGTCATCAAGAAGTCATAACGTTTTTGAACATCATCAAATTCTTGAATTGCGGTCAAATTAACCTCTCCATAACGGGAGACCTTTTCACGAACATTTTTGAGGTACTCTTCTAAAAGTGACTTCTTCTCATTTTCTAGTAAAAGAGCCCAATTCAAGTTCAACTGTTCTTGGAACAGAGGAAGCTTTTCAATCTCAATTTGAATCGATTCATTAAAAGGGACCGGTTCTCGTTGATACCGTTCCACTGAGATTCCACATAGATGCTCAAAATGGGATTGTTCATTGTTAATCTTAAGCTCAAGCTCTTGGATCTGCTGAAGTACCAATTCTCTAAGTTTTTGAAGCTCTGTTTTCTTATCTCGAAGCTCTTGTAGCTTGGTGCAAGTTTCATTGAAGGCCTGTTTGGTATCGGATAAAAGAACCAAGACTTCATTTTTATTGTTTTCGGCACTCGCTAACTGTTCTTTCACCTCAAGAACATTCTGATCCATATTGGCTAATTCAATTTCGGAAGATTGATAGGTCCTCTCCAATTGAGTGAGTCGACGAGATTTATTTTCAATATCAGATTGAGTCGTTTCCAATTGAAACTGTAGGCTATTAACCCTCTCCGCCAATCTAGAGTATTCAACTTTTTTGTCGTTAATTTCCTGAACTGCAGTTTCCAAAGCTGTATTTGCATTATTCAATTGAGACTCAACACCTTCAAGCTCAGTAAGGGTCTCTTGAATTTCCTGATTAAGTCTTTCGATCTCAGTTTTAGCTTCAACTTTTAATCTTAAGACATCTTCAATCTGAGATTCGCAGCGATTGATCTCTTGGCCCAAGAAATTTTGCTCTCTCTCAAGGCGGCCAAGTTCTACCTGGATCTTCTCTTTTTCTTTGCGATGCTCCACGCTTTCGATATGAATTGAAGACAATTTGTCTTTCAATTCAGAATGCATTTTCTCTTGGGACTGTAAATGCTGTAAAAGGCTCGCGCGCTCCTGTTCGAGCTGAGCGACCTCTTGTTCTAAACCCGCAGCTACAGTAACCAGATCATCAATCTCTCTGCGCCGAGCAAAAACTCCAGTACGAGTTGGCATGTGACCACTCGAAATAGAACAATCATCATGGCTGATTGTTTTATTTTGCTGGTTCAGCAGCGTAACATTTTTATGATTTGATCTTAATGAGAAAAGCTGTTCTGTTTCAGGGACTATGTAACAATCCCCTAAAGTCCATTGAGCCACTGATTCATATCCGGGCGTTACATGGATGTGAGTCAAAATAGGAGTTCCTTCTGAAGGAGCGTTCCCATGAGCTAAAGTCGGTTCTAAATCATTTAAAGCCAAGATCTTAACTCGCTCTAAATCCTTTTCTGTAATCAGATTAGCTAAGTGTTTAGCCTCATCAGCAGAGGAAACGAGCAACGTATTCATCTCTGCGCCTAACAAAGTCTCTAAATGATCTTCAATCTCTTTAGATGGTTTCAAGACTTCAGCTAAGGGAATGGCTTGAATACCAGTACCTTCTAACTGAGTTAGAATCTCACGAGCGGTAGGGGAATATCCTTCAAGGTTCTCTTGGAGTTCTTTAAGAGAATCCAATCGAGATTTTTGGGAATGATAGTTCTCCCTAGCATCGTATAATAATTCTTCTAGCTGCGAAAGGCGGCTGGAGGAGTTCTCTAGATCAGCCGACAGAGTCGAAACCTCTCCCTCAGCCTGAGAAGCTCTTTGGGAACAATCGGTAATTTTGGTCTCAACTTGCTCGAGAGTCACTCTTTGAGAAGTGATTCCAAGAACAGCCTCGGTAACTTTTTGCTCAAATTGAGCTTTACGCTCAACAAAGTCTTGCTCTTTAGCTTCAAAGTTTTGGATTTGACTCTCAAGAGTCACTAAACGATGAGAGGTTTGAGTTTTTCGGTGCTGTAAAACATCGCGTTTATGGTGAGCGCGCTGTTTTTCCTCTTGAGCCCGTCGAATCTCTTGCTCACGAGTCTGAATCCCCTCTCCAATCTGGAGCATCTGTTCAGCAACAGAATCTTTTTCCCGAATTTCGTCCTGCTCTTGAGTTGCAAGGTTAGCCACCTCCTCGCGGAGTTGCTCCTGCTCTTGGCGATTTTCTTCAATCGTTTGAGCTAAAAAGTTTTTTCTCTCTTCCAAAAGATGAATTTGGCTTTCTAACTTTTGAATTGATAGAGAGAGATTATGGTCTTTATCACTTAATTCTTGATAAGCTTTTTCTTGATCAATACGAAGAATTTCTGAAGTGGTTAATTCAGTATCTACTTCAGCAAAAAGAGCATCAGACTCTGAGCGCTGATTCACTAGATTGTTTTTCTCTTCGGTCAAGGTGTCGATAGCTTGCTTGTGAGTAAATAAATTCCTTCCCAAAAGATAGAGATCCACAATTTCTAGCTCTGACTTAAATTCTTTATATTTTTTAGCTCGAGTCGCTTGAACTTTTAAACTTCTAATCTGTTTTTCAAGCTCAATGATAATGTCCTGAAGACGAACCATATTGGCTCGAGTAGCCTCTAATTTTCTCTCGGCCTCTTTGCGCTTAGCCTTATATTTAGTAATTCCAGAAACCTCTTCAAAGAGATAACGTCTTTCTTCTGGTTTCACGTTGATCATTCGATCAATTTGACCCTGTTCAATAATAGAGTAGGCTCGTTATCCCACTCCAGTATCCATAAAAAGTTCATGAATATCTTTTAAGCGACAAATGCATTTGTTGATCAAATACTCGCCAGTTCCATCTCGATAAACTCTTCGAGTCACTGAAATTTCATCGGCCTTATCAAAAGCAGCAAAACTCGGGGATAAAGTGACCCCCTGTCGATCCAATACCAAACTAACTTCAGCCATCGAAGTAGGCGCTTTTGTATCAGATCCATTAAAAATAACATCGGTCATGGAGTCGCCACGTAAGTGCTTAGCACTTTGCTCCCCCATCACCCACTGAATCGCGTCTACGATATTACTTTTACCGCACCCGTTGGGACCTACAACACCGGTAATTCCGGGGTCGAAGGTTAAAACAGTTCTATCCAAAAACGATTTAAAGCCTTGAAGCTCGAGTCTTTTTAATCTCATTTCTCTCTATTCACTTTTTATTTTTTAATGTGGCCTGTGCTGCTGCTAACCGAGCTACTGGAACCCGGAAGGGCGAACAGCTAACGTAATTAAACTTTAACCTGTGGCAAAATTCAATCGTAGAAGTGTCTCCCCCATGCTCTCCACAAATCCCAATTTTGAGATTTGGATTACCGTTTCTACCTCGCTCACAGCCAATTTTTAATAACTCCCCTACCCCTTCTTGATCTAACGATACGAAAGGATCCACCGAGAAGATTCCTCTTTCAATGTATCGGGGAAGAAAAGAGCCCGAATCATCACGAGATAACCCTAAAGTCATCTGAGTTAAATCGTTAGTTCCAAAAGAGAAGAAATCGGCCTCAGTCGCTATTTTATTGGCCACTAACGCGGCTCTTGGAATTTCAATCATAGTCCCAATGCGATAAGTCAACTTAATCGGCTGTTTTTTAAGAACCGCTTCACAGACCTCTTTAATCTCATTTTTCAGAATTTTAAATTCCTCCACAGTTCCTATAAAAGGAACCATGATCTCTGGCTCGATCTTAAAATCTTCACGGTTCACCAATTCAGCTGCCGCTTCCATGATAGCTCTTACCTGCATAGCATAAATTTCGGAATAACTAATGCCTACCCGACAGCCTCGGTGGCCTAACATCGGATTAAATTCATGAAGTGAACGAACTTTCGCCGTTAATGCCTCTTTGGAGGTATTTAAGAGTCTAGCCACATGGGAGATTTCTTCTTCGGTCTTGGGCAAAAATTCATGAAGTGGAGGATCCAAAAGCCGTACAGTCACAGGATAGCCCTTCATTTCCCTAAAGATGGCAATGAAGTCCTCTTTTTGCATAGGATAAATTTTGGCTAAGGCTGCCTCCCTCTGCGAGCGAGTGTCGGCTAAAATCATCTCGCGAACAGAGATCAATCGATTCTCCTCAAAAAACATATGTTCTGTTCGACAGAGCCCTACCCCTTCAGCTCCAAAACCTCTAGCCACCTTAACGTCATTAGGTGTCTCTGCATTGGCTCTAATTCCTAGAACCCGAGTCTCATCAACCCATTTCATGAGTTCAGAAAAATACTGATCTAGCTGACTATTCACAGTGGGCACGTGGCCTAAAATAACCTCCCCTGAGGCTCCATCAATCGTGATTACATCACCGCGTTTAACAGTATATTGGGCGACTTTAAAAACTTGGCTTTTATAATCGATACTGACTGAACCACACCCGGCCACACAGGGTTTTCCCATACCACGAGCCACTACCGCTGCATGAGAGGTCATTCCTCCTAAAGCCGTTAAGATACCTTCGCTAGCATCCATACCTACAATATCTTCCGGCGACGTTTCATGACGAACTAGAATAGATTTTTTACCTATTTTTTTTAAAGCCTCTGATTCTTCCGAAGAAAATACCACCTCTCCTGAAGCTGCCCCAGGAGAGGCCGGAAGGCCTTTAGCCATCACAGTCTTAGGGGCCTTGGGATCAAGTCTAGGATGAAGCAATTGCTCGAGCTGTTCAGGAGCTACACGAGTGATAGCCACATCTGAATTGATCAATCCCTCTTTCACCATATCAACAGCTATACGAACAGCTGCAGAAGCAGTTCTTTTTCCAGTGCGTGTTTGGAGAAGATAGAGTTTTCCTTTTTGGATAGTAAACTCGATATCTTGCATATCGGTAAAATGCTTTTCTAATTTTTTGTAAACCTCAACAAGCTCTAAATAGGTTTTGGGAAATTGTGCTTCTAAAGTGGGCAATGAGGATCCATTCGCGGACTCCTTATTAATGGGACATGGAGTTCTAATCCCTGCCACCACATCTTCCCCCTGAGCATTCTGTAAATATTCTCCAAAAAACTTTTTTTCTCCAGTCGAAGGATCACGAGTAAAAGCGACTCCAGTAGCGCAATCCTCTCCCATGTTTCCAAATACCATGGCTTGAATACTAACAGCAGTTCCCCAGTCCTCAGGAATTTTATGAATTCGACGATAACTAACAGCGCGAGAACTCATCCAAGATTTAAAAACAGCTCCAATAGCTCCCCAAAGTTGCTCTTTAACATCTTCTGGAAAGGGTTGGCCTGTCTCTTTTTTGACAATCTGTTTGAATGAGCTCACCAAATTCTTCAAGTCTGGAGCAGACAACTGATTATCGCTAGTGACACCCGCTTTACGTTTAACTTCATCTAAGAGGGTTTCAAAATAGTGGGGAGAAACTCCAAGCACTACATCTGAATACATCTGAATGAACCTGCGATAAGCATCATAGGAGAATTTTTCATCCCCCGATTGAATAATGAGTCCCTGCAGAGTGCTCTCATTAAGTCCCAAATTAAGAATGGTATCCATCATTCCGGGCATACTCGCTCGAGCTCCCGATCTTACCGATACCAAAAGAGGATTTTTAGAACTCTCAAACTGACAATCCACGATCTTTTCCATTTTGGACAAAGCATCGTAGACCTCTTTTTCAAGCCCTTTAGGAAACTCTGCCTTATTTTTATAAAAGTGAGTGCAAACCTCGGTTGTGATGGTAAATCCCGGCGGAACCGGAAGGCCTAGAAGAGTCATTTCTGCAAGGTTCGCACCTTTACCGCCCAACAGGGCTTTTTGCTCTTTTGAACCCTCTGCTTTTCCATTTCCAAAAAAGTAAATTTGCATCAAACCCCCGAAGTTAAGGTCTTGGAGAGGTGGTTGACTAACTCCCCTACAGAGATTCGAACTTGAGCCATAGAATCCCGTTCTCTGACAGTAACAGAGTTGGATTTTACACTCTCGCCGTCCACGGTGATGCAATATGGGGTTCCAATCTCATCTTGTCGTCGATATCTTCGGCCCACAGCACCTTTGTCATCGAAATAACAGTTCCAATATTTTTTCAAATCCAAAAAGATCTTTTCTGCCATTTCAGGCATTCCTTCTTTATTCACCAAGGGAAATACCGCCACCTTTACAGGGGCTACTTCTGGATGAAATCGAAGTACGGTTCGCTCAGCCTCTTCCACATAGGCATCCACTAAGAAAGCTAAGGTGGCCCTGTCAGCTCCTGCAGAGGGCTCAATAACGTAAGGATAATATCGAGCATTAGCTGCTTGATCGAAGTAACTTAAATCTTTTTTGCTGAACTCAGCGTGGCGTTTTAAATCGTAATCGGTACGGTTCGCAATGCCTTCAAGCTCAGCTCTGCCGAATGGAAAATCATATTCGATATCGGCACAGCCAGCCGCATAGTGTGCCAACTCATTTTGATCATGAGTCCTTAAATGAAGCCTCTCTTTTCTAATTCCGTATTTTAAGTACCAGTTGTATCGCTCGGTTTTCCAGTACTCAAACCACTTGTTAGCCTCCTCTTTATCCGGTCTACAGAAAAATTCCATTTCCATCTGTTCAAATTCTCTAGATCGAAAGGTGAAGTTTCGTGGATTGATCTCATTTCTGAAGGCTTTACCAATTTGAGCCATTCCAAATGGAATTTTTACCCGGCAGGTGTTCACAACATTATCAAAATTGGCGAAAATCCCCTGACAAGTTTCCGGACGAAGAAAAACCTGAGAGCTATTATCCTCCATAGCGCCTACGAAGGTCTTAAACATTAAGTTAAAATGCCGAACTTCCGTGAACTTATCTTTAGTTCCGCAAGTGGGGCACTGATTATTAACAATGTGATCCGCTCGAAATCGACCTCTACATTGTAAACAATCCACCATGGGGTCGGTAAAAGATTGAACGTGACCTGAGGCCTCCCAAACTTTAGCATTCATCAAAATGGAGCAGTCAACTCCTTCAATATCCGTTCGACGAGTGACCAGGTCTCTCCACCAGAGAGCCTTAATATTCCTCTTAAGTTCTACTCCCATGGGACCGTAATCCCAACAGCCGTTAAGCCCCCCATAGATTTCACTGGATTGAAAAATAAAGGCTCTTCTTCGACAAAGAGAGACGATCTGCTGCATCGTTTGATCTGTACTTTTTGACATATAAAACAGTCCCCTACAAAAACGGATATAAAAAGAAAGTGATTAATCTAACCTCAAAGAAATGGCTTCGTCTAGCTTTGTCGTAGGGTTAAGAGGCGATTTTTGCTATTTAAATTGCGTTAAAATCTCAAGAAGGAGAGGGGCAAAAATCCATAAAAAAGTAGGCGGTAGGAAAAAAAGGATCAAGATCACATTCGCTTTAACCGGAAGAGAACGGCAATGAGCCTCCAATTCTCTATCCTGATCTCTACGCAGCGTCGTCGCCACAGCTTCTATACACTGAGTCAAACCAGCTCCAGATTCATAGAGCTCCTCCAAAACTCCAAACCACATCTTATGCGACGCAACACTGCCCTCCTTTTTAAGACGAGACAAAACATCACTCACCCCCTCTTGATGACCAGACTCTTTAAGTCTAAAAGACAAATCCTTTTGTAGTTGCTCAGGTATGGCCCCCCTTAAAGCCGTGAGAGTCTCAGGCCAGCTATGGGGAAGAGAAAAACCGGCCTTCAAATAAAGTGAAAGAGCCTCGAAAAAATAGATGAGTCCCTGACGATAACGCCTTTGCTGCCGTCGTTTTTCGAGAGCTCTTTTAATAGGGTTTATGAAAATCGAGTAATTTGCCACAGACTCCAAACGCCTCCCATCTCGATTACAAGTGCAATTAATCCAATGATATAAGTCCAATTCTTTTTAGATAAGGCCTCAAAAAGCTCAGGATTAAAAAAACACAAAACTCCGGCTAAAAACCACGGGATACAAAATGCCAATGCAGCCTGTGCCGCCATTTGACGGCGAAGATCCTCAATCTTACTTCGATAATGTTGCTCCATTTCAAGAGCAGGGATCATTTTTTCCAGCAAAGGGGCGATTTCAAGCCCTTGGCGATAAGCCATTTCTAAAGTTGAAAGATAAGTTCCCACCACCGGAAGTCCGGTTTTCTTTCTGAATTGAACTAAAATTCGACTTAATCCCCTTCCCTCTTGGTAGTTTTTTAGATGTTTTTTAAGTTTTTCAGAAAAGGGGGTTGATTGCGATTGGGCTAAATCAAAAAGAGAGGATGAAAGTCCTCGTCCCGACTGAATGAGCCCTAAAAGGGCATTAAAAAAGATAAGAGCAGATTCCTCAAGTGATCTTTTAAAACGATATTCCTGGTATCCCACTAAAGTACGAAATACTTGAGGAAGAAAAATTAGAGATAAGACTCCAAAACTGAGATTTTGTGTCCAGATCCAGGAGATAGAAAATCCTAATCCTAATGTAATAAGCACTGCCAGATTGAACCCTAACCGGAGATTAACCGCCTTGCCAAGCCCACCCTGCCTTTTCTTAAATTCGCGCCATGCAATAAACTTTGAAACTCTACCAGGAAAACTCAATCCCAAATAGGACGCGATAAGTGCCGCAAAAAAGACAAAAAAAAGGTAAAATAATAACTTCACTTAAGGAAAACTCTGCAATAGAGATACCTAGTTTTAAGGAGCCTTTATGACCTCATCTTTAGTAGACGGAAAAACTATTTCTGAAATCTATTTAAAACGAATTCAATTAAGTCCCGAGGGGACTGCCTATCTCGCAAAGAAGAATGGAGTTTACCAGCCCATATTATGGAAAGAGGTTAACGCCAGAGTCTTAGGAATTTATCACTCTTACAAAAAAATAGGAATTCAAGCTGAAGATCGAGTCGCTATTTTAAGTAACACTAGACCCGAATGGCTTATCGCTGATTTAGCCAATCTGTGTTCCGGAGTTGTTACAGTTCCTATTTACCAATCTAGTACCCCCGAAGATGTCGCTTATCTGATCGAACACAGCGAAGCTAAACTCATTTTCGCTGAAGACGAAGTTATGATTAAGAAACTGGAAGCAGCTTTTGCCCTAAAAAAAATAAATGTTCCAGTAGTCAGTTTTTCAAGTCCAGTCAGTGCTATCAATGGCGTACCCCCCATGTCTTTTGAAGAATTCGCAGCTCCTATAACAAACAAAACCATTGAGGACGAATTCAAGAAAAGTGCAGAAAGTATCTTACCGGATAATATAGCTTCGATTGTTTACACTTCTGGAACCACGGGACAACCTAAAGGAGTTGTACTATCTCATTTTAATTTTTTAGCCGAGCTAAGAGCGATAATTCACAACTTCACTTTCACTCCTGAAGATACGACACTGGCTTTTCTTCCCTTTGCTCATATCTTAGGAAGAGTCGAAGGGCTTTTATCCCTAATGGCAGGAGCTTCTTTAGCCTTTGCAGAAAATATTAATACCCTATCTCAAAATCTTATGGAGGCAAAACCTACAATTTTAGTTAGCGTTCCCAGAATTTATGAAAAGATCTATGCGAAAATTCAATCAGAGGTAGCAGCTCAACCTAAATACTCACAATCAATTTTTAATTGGGCTGTCGAAATCGGAAGAAAAGTGGCCAAATTAAATTCGGAACAAAAGCCCATTCCGCTTTCACTTGAACTCAAATATAAAATTGCCGATCCATTAGTCTTTACAAAAATACGGAAAAAATTCGGTGGAAGAATCAGACTCACAGTTTCAGGCGGAGCCCCTCTTTCCCCCGAGCTATGTGAGTTTTACCATGCAGTGGGAATCAAGATTATCGAAGGGTACGGACTTACCGAAACCACAGCAGCTATTACCGTAAACCGCCCAAATGACTTTAACTTTGGAACCGTCGGAAAACCATTTGGTAATATTGAGTTTCGATTCGCAGCTGATGGTGAAATTCAAACTCGCGGAGACATGGTTTTTAGGGAGTATTACAAAAACCCCTCTGCAACCGCCGAAGTATTTACTGAGGATGGGTGGTTTTGCACCGGTGATATTGGAGAAATTACCCATCGTGGTTTTCTTAAGATTACTGACAGAAAAAAAGAGCTTATTAAAACTTCAGGAGGTAAATATATCGCTCCCCAAAAGCTTGAAAATCTTTTAAAGGGCGTCCGTTTTATAAGCCAAGCTATGGTTTATGGCGATCGTGAAAAGTATGTAGTGGCCTTAATCACTCTAAATGAACCGGAGATTAACAAATGGGCAGCTCAACAAGGCATTTCAGTCTCCAGCTTTGAAGACTTAACTAAAAACTCTAAAGTTATTCAACTGATCGATAAAGAGATTGAAAGTGTAAATGGTCATCTAGCTAATTTTGAGACCATTAAAAAATTTCGATTACTTCCAAGGGACTTTAGCATTGAATCGGGAGAGCTCACCCCTTCTCTTAAACTCAAACGCAAAGTCTGTACTGAAAGGTATAAAGATTATATTCAATCTCTTTACTAGGGACTAGCCACTAAAAGAATAGTTACGGTTTTAATAAAACAAAAACAGGGCACCACTTAAAAGTGGATGCCCTGTTTTTTTATTGAAGACTCGAAAACTTTAGAAGCGAGCAACTATTTTCTTGAATTGCTCCCCACGTTCTTCGTAGTTTTTAAACATATCTTGGCTTGCACAACCAGGAGACAAGAGAACTACATCGCCCGAACGGGACTTTTGATAAGCCACATAAACAGCCTCTTCAAAAGTTCCAACTAAGAAAGTTTCACTGTGATCGCCAATAGCACGATTAAGTTTTTCTTTAGCCTCTCCGACGAGAATTAGGTTTTTAACATGCTTTTTGATATAGGGAGCCAAAGTTTCATATTCCTCCCCTTTATCTCGGCCTCCAGCAATTAAAATTACAGGCTCTCTGAAGCTTTCCAAAGATCTCATTAAAGAGTGTACGTTGGTCCCTTTAGAATCATTGTAGAAAGAAACCTGATTTTTTCTTGCTACAAACTCCATTCGGTGGGGAAGTGGCTTAAAGCTCAAGAGAACTTTCTGAATTGCTTCATTGGAAATCCCTGCTACTTTTGCAGCCAGCGTAGCAGCCATCATATTTTCCCGATTATGAAGTCCTCGCAAAAGAGCTCCTTGAAGCGGGAAGAGATGCTCTTTCCAACGCTCGGTTCTTAGAGCAATTTGTCCAGGTTCTAGACTAGTCCCCTGAAACTTCTCAACATATTGTGGAGAAATTTTAGCAAAAGAGTCGGTTGTGAAATACAGAGGCTTTGCTGCCGTTCCAGATAGTTGCGTCATCAACTTAGAATCTCGCAAGTTGGTCACAATATAATCTTCTTCGGTCATATTGTTTTTAAGACGAAGCTTTGTTTTTACGTACTCTTCAAAGCCGGAATAACGATCCAAATGATCAGGAGCCACATTCAAGAAAACAGCCACATGAGGTTTAAAATCGAAGCAAGTTTCCAATTGAAAACTGCTAACCTCCACTACAACAAAATCACATTTTTCTCTTCTCCCGGCGTAATCACAAAGAGGAACCCCCACATTTCCACCTAAAAATGAAGTTTTTCCCCCTGCTTGGATCATCTCATGAATCAAATGAGAGGTCGTTGTTTTACCGTTAGTACCGGTAACTGCAATGATACGCTCAGTAATAAACTGAGCAGCCAATTCAATTTCACTAATGACAGGAATGTTACTTTTTTTTGCCTGTTCTAAAGGCTTAATATCAAGCCTTACCCCAGGACTCACCACGATAAGATCTTGGTCGGTAAAAGTTTTTAAAACATGCTTTCCCAGCTCAGAATCAAATTCATAGCCTTCAAGAGCGTCTAAAGACTCCTTGAGATCGCTTTTATTAAGTTCGTCAGTTACAGTAACTTTCAGCCCTTTTTTACAAAGCAACTTGGTCGCTGAAACTCCGCTTTTTCCAAGCCCTACCACTAGGGCACGCATTCCTTTTTTTACTTTTTCCATGATTTACCTCTCTATCTTAACTTTAATGTTGCTAGTCCCAGCATAGCCAGTACTAGCGAAATAATCCAAAATCTCACAGTAATTTGGGGCTCAGCCCATCCCGACAATTCAAAATGGTGATGAATAGGGGCCATCCTAAAAACTCTCTTACGAGTCGTTTTGAAGGAAATTCGCTGGGTGATCACCGAAACGGCTTCAAGCACAAAGATTCCGCCTACAATAGCCAAGACAAATTCATTTTTAGTAATAACTGCAATAGTTCCTAAAGCAGCCCCAAGTGCTAAGGCCCCCACATCGCCCATGAAAACTTGAGCAGGATAGGTGTTAAACCAAAGAAATCCCATACCACTACAAACAATAGCAGCACAAAGGATTGAAAGTTCACCCGCCTCTTTAACAAAGGGAATATAAAGATACTCAGCTAATTTCATGTGGCCAGCAAGATAGGATAAGATGCCAAAAGTTAAAGCCGTTGTAATGATAGGGCCTATGGCAAGACCATCTAAGCCATCCGTAAGATTAACGGCATTTGAAGAGCCGACAATTACAAACCAAGCCAAAATAAAATAGATCCAAGAAATTTGTGGAGTTACGGTTCGAAAGAAAGGAACATTTAAATTGGTATCAACTTTAAGAATTCCAAAAATCACATAGATAGTAATTAGAGTCACCAGAGTCTGTAGCGTCATTTTCGCCCGTTCAGATAGCCCTTTTGAATTCTTTTCAGTAATCTTCTTAAAGTCATCCAATCCACCGATGAAACCAAAAGCTAACATCACCCCTAAAACTAGCCAGACATATTTATTGGTAAGATCGGCCCACAAAAGGGTTGAAATAGTCACACTCAACAAAATGAGAATGCCTCCCATAGTAGGAGTCCCCGATTTCTTTAAATGGCTCTGGGGCCCATCGGTTCGAATCGTCTGACCATATTGTTTATGACTTAAAATTTTTATGAAATGCGGCCCTAAAAATAAACTCAAAATAAAAGCCGTTAAACCTGCACCTAGAGCCCGGAATGTGATGTATTTAAAAACATAAAATGCATGGAACGACCCATGCCATGGATATAGCAATTGATATAACAAACTCTTCTCCCGCGTGTGGTTTATAAAAATAAGGGGCAACGAGCAAGAAAAAACTTATAAACCAATGAATATATTGCATTATTTTATTTAAAATACCAGGCCATTTTGGTGATTAACCGCGTAAAAACAGAGCTATATAGGGAATGGGCTTGAATAAAACCTATTTTAAGTCCTGGAGAAGCAAGTCAAGTTTGACCCCTCGAGAGCCTTTTAGAAAGAGAAGATCCCCAGAACGAGTGAGTCCTGGAACCTGTTCTATAGCCTCTTCGACCGAAGAGAGGTGAATCGCTGTAACTTGAGGGCATTGAGTTTTTACTTTGTCAGAAATTTTGCTAGAGTTTCCCTGAACAGTAACTAGGCAAATGGAAGGGTTCTCTTTCTTAATCCAGTCCACCAAAAAATCCCCCACCTGCTCATGAAGTGAATCTGAATAGGCCCCTAATTCTCTCATCTCTCCTAGGACTAATATTTTTCTTCGATGAGAAGTCATCTTTTTTAGCGATTGTAAGGATGAAATCAGAGCTTTGGGATTGGAGTTATAAGTTTCATCTATCAAAATTTTATCTTGTGATAAGTTAATGATCTCTCCTCGATGAGAGGCAGGTCGAATTTTAGAAAGTCTTTTTTTAATTTCAGGCAGAGGAACTCCTACCAAATGAACCATTGCTATCGCCGCAATAATATTTTGAGCGTGATGTTCACCAAATATGGGAAGCAAAGCTTCTAGGGTTTCACTATTCAACTTTATTTTTAAGTTCAGAAATCCTGTCTTAGGATCCATGAACCCACTTTCCAAAAATACGTCGGCTGTTTTTTCTTTTTGAGAATAGGTTTTCAAAAAAAAATCTTGTTTAGTCTCATGATGGAAAGAACTCTTGTAAGCTTCCATGACCCAAAGATCATCAGCATTTAAAGCTAAACCTCGGCTGTGGATATCTTTAGCCAAAAATTCAAACATCTCTTTTTTAGCATGGTAGATCCCTTTTTGATCTCCTAATTTACCGATATGGGCATCACCTATATTGGTAATCATTCCATATTGAGGTCGAAACCGATGACATAGCTCTGCAATCTCACCTAAATTATTCATGCCCATTTCAAGAACTAGATTTTGCGTACTATCCTCAACTAAACAAAGAGTTCGTGAAACCCCCATTAAATTATTAAAACTAGCTGGGGAACTCACAGTATGCTCACCTAAAAGAACAGCCACCATATCTTTGGTTGATGACTTTCCTGCGCTTCCGGTGATGCCAATGACAGGCCCTTTGAATATATTTCTTAAACTCTCACCTATAGTTATTAAAGCCTTGAGTGAGTCTTTGACCTGAATTTTTGGAACACTGATCCCCTCAGTGGACTCACAAATAACTCCTCTAGCGCCAGCTTTAACCGCCTCCTCAAGAAAAATATTTCCATCAAAAGACTCCCCTTTTAGAGCCAGATAGACATCTCCTGGCTTTAAGGTTCGTGTGTCTGTTGAAATTTGAACTACAGGGAACTTGGCATCCCCTACTGAGTTCAGCTCACCCTGGATCCAATCAGCTAATTTTTCGAATGTTATCGAGGAGTACATAATTTAAGTTAATTTATAGACTATAGTAATCTCGTACGACCTGAAGATCATCGAAATACTGCTTTTGTGTGCCTATGATTTGATAATTTTCGTGGCCTTTACCTGCAATTAGAACAATATCCTCAGGTCTCGCCAGTTTAAGAGCTAAATAGATAGCCTCTCTTCGATTAACTTCGCGATGGTAGACAGTCTTCTGTCGATCAATACCAGATTCCATATCGTTAAGTATCGCTTCAGGATCTTCGGTTCTAGGATTATCTGAAGTAGAAATCGTTATTTCGCTGTAACTAGACGCTACTTTAGCCATTTTGGGGCGTTTCGTTTTATCTCTATCTCCGCCACACCCAAAAACGGTAATAATTTTGCCACCTGAATCCCCTCGCAACTTACAAAGCGCTGACAATACATTTTCTAAGGCATCGTCTGAATGAGCATAATCTACAAAAATGTTGGGATAATAGTCTCCTGAAACGGCTCGTGATAACCTTCCCGGAGCTCCATTAGCCTTTTGTAAAGCTGTAACTGCTAATGATAGATCCTGGTTTAACCCCTCCACGACACCCAAAGCGCCAAGAATATTCATTAGATTATGAGCTCCAATAAGAGGAGAGGCTAAGTCCATAACTCCATGAGGCGTTTTAATTTTTGCAGTAGTTCCACTCTTCTTGAAATTCGATTCAAGGACGTAAAAATCGGCCTTGTCTTGCGATAAAGAAAAAGTGATCTTATTTGAAGCTTGTGAGGTTTTAAGAACTTTTTGAGCTTGAGAATCATCTATATTAACCACTACGCAAGCAATAGAATAATCACGAAACAACTTAAGCTTAGCTTCAAAATAATGATCCATCGTTTGATGGTAATCTAAATGATCCTGAGTAAAATTCGTAAATACGGCAACTTTAAAATCAGCCCCTTGAGTTCGGGCTTGATCTAATGCAATAGACGAAACCTCCATGGCGCAAACTTCAACTCTTCGCTGCAACATGCGATGAAATAAAGCCTGAAGCTCGATGGGACCTGGGGTCGTTAAATTAGAATCCAAAGTTTCCTGAGCAATCTTATTTTTAACGGTGCCAATGAGTCCAGTTACCAAACCCATTTCAGTCCAGATCTGATCCAATAAAAAGGCCGTGGTGGTTTTTCCATTAGTTCCAGTAACTCCAACTAAATTGAATTTTTCAGTTGGACCTCCCCAGAATCTAGATGCGATCTTACCTACAAGATCCCGGGTCGATACCACTTTAATTAATTGACCCTCAATACATTCATTATAATTCTTTTCAACTACTGCAAGGGCTCCTCGGCCTAAAACAGATGAAACAAACTGATGGCCATCCGATTGGGTACCTTTCACCGCAATAAACAGACTTCCCGATTTAGCTAATCTAGAATCTTGCACAACTTCAGAAATGTTAGATTCTAAATTAACTCGAGTTTCTACGATTTCAGATGGATATAAAAGTTCTTTAAGAGTTTTCACGATCAAATTAGAGATACAAGGAGTTTTCGAATCTGTCTACTTAGGATCAACAGTTCTCAGTGAGTCACAGCGCATGATAAAAAGTGAAGTCATTCAAGAATTTGGATATGAAAGTGGAGCGTACAGCGACTGTCCTTGGAGCCGGTAGCCCCACTTTCATATCCAAATTCTTGAATGAGCCATCATAAAATTACCCCAATGGCACACCGAGACTTTGCGAAAAGGTTTTTCTAGTGCTCTTCAATTAACCTCAGAATTTATTCGCCGAGAACTGCTGACTTAGGATTAGCTATTAGGAGAAAAATAGAGACTCACTTCGCTTCGCGGAGATATGATGGTTCCTGATTCTGGATACTGTTTATCCACAAAACCCTCGCCTGCCATTTTAACCGAGTTAACGTGTTCACCCATCACTCTTAGAGCCTCTCTCATGCTGAGCCCTTTTAAGTTAGGCATGTACCACACTCCATCAGCAGCCACCCTAATTTCAGGCATTGGAATCAGTTCTGGCATTACTTTATTTTGGGGTAACTGAACTAGATTTTTAACAACTGCTGTTCTGGGAACTCGATCCATAATTTGAATCGATCTCTCAGCAATTCTTTTAAAAACAGGAGCTGCAGTCATCCCTCCATAATACGGAGTCCTAGGTTCATCAATCATAACCCCAATAAGTAACTCTGGTTTATCGGCTGGAAGAAATCCAATAAACGATGAAAGATACTTTTTACTATCATAACCTTTTCCTGGTTCATATTTCTGTGCAGTACCCGTTTTTCCCGCAACTTTAATCCCCTCGATTCTAGCCTTAGTTCCAGTTGCTTTATCCCCTTCTGTCACAGAAACCAATACATCTCTCATGGCTTTTACTGTGCCGGAACTTAAGATTTTTCTTGCAGTAGTATTTTGCAATCCAGGAATCTCAACTTCGCTCAACATAATTTTAGGACGAACCCAGTAACCGTCATTTGCAAACGGCGCATAGGCCATCACCATTTGAAGAGGAGTAAATGATATACCTTGACCAAAACCCACTGTAGCTTGATAGAAAGTTTTCCAAACTTCATCACTTTTAAGAACTGAAAAGATCTCACCCGGAAGAGAGATCTCTGTTTTTTTTGTTAAGTTAAACTTCTCCAAAGTTCGCTTTATTCGTTGAACACCTAAAGTTAGAGCTACCTTTGCGGCACCTGCATTACTTGAGTGTTGAATAACTTCAGCTAAAGAGATCTTCCCAAACTTATGATTATCCTCAGCCTCATGAATAACCATGTTTCCAATTTTCAAATGCCCCATTTCACAATCGACCTTAGACTGAGCATTGAGCAATCCCGATTCTATCGCCTCTGCAGCAAAAATCGGCTTTAGAGTAGAGCCAGGCTCATACAAATAAGAGGTCCAAAGATTGGTTGCATGGGCCGCGGCAGACTGATTGGGATGATTTGAATCCAAAAGAGGCCTCTGCCCCATGGCAATAATTTCACCCGTTGCAGGATCAAGCACGATAGCCATAATATTTTTTCCGCCGTGTAATGCCTCGGCCTTCTCAAGCTCTTCATCAACCACATGTTGGATTCTTCGATCTAATGTCAACCGAACTCCATCTTTAGAATTCAAACTTTCTCCGTAATTTTTTTCCAGATAACTTAAATTTCCCTTACCATCTCGAGGAATTGCCATCTTGCTTGGAGCATCGATTAACTGACTATTGAGAAAAAGTTCAATTCCAGCGATTCCATTACCATCGATATCTGTAAATCCAAGCGTTTGAGCAGCTAATGTTGAATTTGGATAGAAACGATGATTTTCGGGCTCCACAAAAACCCCATGAAGCTTTAGTGCTATTAGTTTAGTTGCTAACTCTTCCGTTAGTTGACGATGAATCCAAACGAAGTTTTTCTTTTTATCAAGCTTTTGCAACCATTTCTGAGGAGTTCCCCCCAAAACTCGAGCCAATGAAATGGCTGTTTTTCGACGAGCTTTAATCATTTTAGGGTGAGCAAAAACAGAGACTGAGGGCATGCTAACTGCCAGCTCTTCCCCATTTCTATCCAGAAGCGGCTGTCGGTACTGAATCTTTTTATTTACTTTGTGATACTGACGCTGAGCTAAACCTTCAAGTCCGGAATCCTTCCAGAGCTGCAATTGAAAGAGACGAAGTCCAATTAAAATAAAAAAAGCCACAAAAGAAATATAAACAAAACCGAGACGAATCTTGATCCACTGGCCCATCAAAATTTCTTCCCTTCTAAATTCTGCGCTTGCAACCTTAAATTTTGCCCTAATTTGGGTGGCTCTAAACCCATCTGAGAAGCTAAGGATTCAAGCTTTTTCGGAGAGGTCAGTTTCAACCAACGAACCCTCAAAGCTTGAGTTTCCTGCTCTAATTGACGATATTGCCGTTCTTGTCCGACAAACTGATAGGTGGATTTGACCGTTAAGGCTCGAATCCAGACTAGAGTTATTGCCAAAACAAAAACTGACACCAAAAGAATGGTCAACTCCCGCTTGGGAGAATTAGTTTGATTCATGGATTTTTAATTTCAGGAGAGTTATTTAAAGATAACTTTATTTTACGTGTTTCTTTAAATTTTTTCAACGCACCTAAGTTTAGCACTACGCGCCCTAGGATTTTCCGATAGCTCTTCTTCAGACGGTTGAATGGGTTTTTTTGTGATGAGTTTTACCTTTTCTTTTTGTCGACACCGACAAATAGGCTCATCACAGGTACATCTTCCCGCAGCCTTCAAAAATATTTTTTTTATGACTCGGTCTTCCGTCGAATGAAACGTAATAACTACCAGTCTTCCACCAGGCTTTAAACGATCAATCAAGGCAGGAATAGTTTGTTCCATTTCATCTTTTTCCTGATTTACCATCATGCGTAGAGCTGTAAATAAAGCCGTGGCAGGGTGAGACCTCCCAGGAATCTTAGGACCAGCAAGCTCCGCAAGCGCCACAGTATCGGTTAATCTTCCTTCATTAAATGCCTGAATAATTTTTCGTGCAAGTCGTCTTGATTCCCTGATTTCAGCATTGCGATAAAGCTCATTTGCCAGCTCTTCGGCTGTAAGTTGGGCAAACCAGCTTGATAAGGGCTCCCCCACTCCTGGATTCATTCGCATATCTAGAGGGCCCGGTTTCATAAGGGAAAATCCCCGCTCAGCCTCTAAAAGCTGGCGAGTACTCACCCCCAAATCAACCAATATTCCATCAAAAAGAAGCTCTTCAGTCTGAGAAATAAATTGGGAGAACGGCCCCTCCACCAATCTCAGTCTGGAATCATTACGGTATTTTCCATGCTCTAGGTACCTATCTAGTGTGCTTTTGTCCCTGTCATTTCCCACTAGAAGCGAAATGTCATACTCCAACAAAACATCTGAATGACCTGCCTCACCAAAGGTTAAATCGGCATAAATCCCACCCTTTATAACGGCAATATTTTCAATTACTTCCATTAATAATACGGGTCGATGTAGCTTTTTCATATCCCTCTTTTTACGCGATGCGTATTTTTTCCTAAAGCCCCATAACGCAATACCGATAAAGACACTGTGCAGCGTAACGCATTGCACTATTTAACCCATTTATCAAGTTCTTCCATAAAGGGGAAGGGCTAAAGGAGCTTACCATGGCATTAACTATTTTAACCAATTTGGCGTCGCTCAATACGAAACGCCATCTTGAGGAGTCATCAGAGAAATACGCTCAGGCAGCCGAGCGTATCGCGACAGGTAAACGTATTAACAAATCGGGCGATGACGCCGCCGGACTTTCGATATCTACAACTATTGAAGGGCAGGTTAGAAGCATTCAGCAAGCCCGTCGAAATGCTCAAGATGCTCTCTCTCTCATGCAGGTCGCTGAGGGGGGAATGAACGACGTAAATAACTTAATCATTCGTTTAAGAGAGCTCGCTATTCAGGCGGCTAGTGATAGCGTGGGGGATAATGAAAGAAAATCTATTCAATTCGAAGTAGATCAGGTCAAACAAGAGATCGATCGACTCTCTGAGGTAACTCGATTTTTGGATACCACTCTTTTGAATGGAAAAGGCAAAGACTTTGTATTTCAAATCGGACCCGATAACAACGAAATGAATCGATTTGAATATGACGCCTCTAAATTAGACCTAAGTATTTCATCCCTGGGTTTATCCGGGGTGGATCTTTCAGATATCGAATCGGCTCAAGATGCTCTCAGTTCAATCGATGAATCAATAAAGCAACTAATTGAACCTCGAGCCGAGTTAGGAGCACTTCAATCAAGACTTACATCTGTCTCAAGTAGTTTGTCAGTTTACGAAGAAAACATGACCGCTGCGAGAGCAAGGATTATTGATGCAGACATTGCCAAAGAAACAGCAGATGCAGTCAAAACTCAAGTGCTTCAGAAGGCCGGAATATCGATATTGTCACAGACAAATCTAAATCCAGCTATGGCACTAAAACTATTAGGAGATTAGATCGCGTTCAAATGTAAGCTGAAAAATGGGTGAAAATCGGCTTACCCTTTAATCGGGGTAAGCCGATAACTCTGATGAGGAGTCTCTTATGGCCGTGAACCCATTAAATCCTGCGATGCCTTATTCGATTAACGCTTCGAATGAAACATTGGACAATGCTCGACAACACCAAGAGAAGAACAGCAATAAAAAGGAAACAAAGCTCAAATCGAAATTAGAAATCTCTAAGAATAATCAAAATTCAATAGAAACACCTCAAAACACTATCACTGAACCCGAAGCCACCGAGCTAATAAGTCAAATCATTGACAGCAGTAAAGTCATTGAACTTCTTTCGCATCGTCCTAAGTTCAAGAAATCTGTGAGAAACTGCTTTTTAAATAAACCAAACGCTTCAGAAAACAGCCAAATTCCTGACGTAAAAAAGTTTAATAAAGCTTTCTAATTAAACATTATTTTACCCTTTCAGGATTGCTTTCAATATTTCTTAATCTTATACTTAAAGAGTAGATTCAATTGTTCCTTTTTTCCCTCGATCTTTTTCCCAAAACTATTGGCCGTTTTATTAACCTAAGGAGCTTGGTGTGCCTGGCATATCAATGGATTCAGTCTCAAATTTGAGCCCAGAATTCCAAAAAGTTTTTGGGGCCGCAGTCCAA
>SXPJ01000086.1 GCA_005776395.1 Bdellovibrionales bacterium
AAACCTCTATTCCTCGGTTCGAATCCGAGTGGCGCCTAATCTTCATAAACTTTTAGCTCATGCCTCCTTTAATGAGGTGAGCCTTATCGTTCCCACCGTTTCTGGACGAGAAATGCAAAAGTTCGATTAAGTGTGGAGTTGTCTGAGGCTTGGATTAAAGTTTGATCGGAATAGGTAAGACTCATCGAAAGAAACTCATTAGCTAAGTAGCTTAATTGAGCCGTTGATGTCCAAAGTGATACTTTTTCACCTTGTCCTGAGACAACACCTTCTGTGGCAATGGGAGATTCATAACTGGGTGTAAGAGCGATACCTATTCTAAAATCTCCACTCATTGGAGTCACACCCACAGCTAAACTTCCACTAGTGCCCCATCCTGGTTTTAGATTAAGATCTCCAATTTCGTTTTTAAGAGTTCTAGAAAATGGCCGATGGGCTTCTATAACAAGAGAGGTATCCCAGATACCCCAATGTTTTAAGATGAGGGCTCCTGCTGAAAGAGAGTAAAAACCTCTGCCACGCGAATCAATCCGATAAAGTTCTTTGGCATCATAAATTGATCCTCCTGTGGGAAGAGTCGCAGTTATGAAAACCATGGCTTTAGGTCGCCATACACTATAGGTCCAATCGGGCAAAGCCTCAAAACCAACATGAAGAGAAACATCCCCTAATCCAGAGGCTGAAGCTTCATGGGTTCCCCGGGTTCTTACTCGACGAATGACTGGAACTGTGAGACCCGTTTGCCATCTATCTGAGATCAAAGTAGCCGCATCAATTCTTAAGGTTTGTGTAGTTTCGTTGTCATGGGTTTTTCTATACTTAATACCTCCACCCACGGGAGCTTCAGCGACAACTTGAGAAGAGATAAGTGTAGTTGTAATTTGGGCGCTATCATCACCTGAAATCAGAGAGAGTGAGTTGGCAGATCCCCCACAACATGGAGCCGCAACACTCCACTTACTAAGCAATAAAACCAGCAGTGAAAACAAAAAAGCTTTAGTCATCTAAATTAACCGTAACAAACTGTTTTTCAACGACATCACCCTTTTTAAGCTGAACGTAAACCTCCCATTTTCCTGGGGTAAACTTTACGTTAGAGACCAGATATTTCCCGTTTTCTACTTTGTTAACTTTGGGAAAAAAAACACTCCCACAGCAGGTCATACGAATAAAAGCTCCAACCTGAGCATTGGGCTCTACCCACGAGCCTTTAGAAGAAGCCTCTTTCTCATTCCAAAATGTAACCGTAAATGAGGACTCCTGATCCACTGTTGGACCAGTGATCCAATTGATCTCACTACAAAGACCTGCCTGAGCAAATTTTAAAGTACACGCGGTTTTGACAGCCATGAATGAATGATAGGAGGTTTTTTCAGTTCGCGGGAATAGGATCTCTCTTCCACAGCTTATTAAAAGAGTAGCAAATAAAAATCCTATTAATAGGACAATGGGTGATTTCATTTTTGAAGTATCCTCTTTATTCAAATTACCGAACAATGGCACAACCCAATGTGCGTGTTTCTTTTTGTTGAGGCTCTCGCCCATCTTTAAGATCTAAGAGTGCTTGTTTTAAATAAAACTGTTTGGCTTTTGAAGCATCTTTAGTGTCATCGACTCCGCCATTGAACCAACACTCCCCTTTGGGGCCTACGATAAAAACATGAGGGGTTTTTAGAGCTCCGAATTCATTGGCGATGCGCGATTCACGATCTTGAATAATAGGAAAAGAAAATCCGGCCTCTTTAAAATGGACTGAAGCTAAGCCTTCGTCCTCATCTTTATTTGAATGAACTCCAACAAAAGAAAACCCAGTAAATTCTCTAGCTAAAACTTCAATAGACCCCTCATGACTTTTTGAACAGGGGCACTTAGCAGAGAGAAATACTACAACTAAACCTTTGCGATTGCTTAAAGTTTGAGTTGAAAAGTTTTTACCTGTTCTTAAATCGATTCCAGAAAAAGGCTTACTACCACAGGCAAACGTCGACAGTGATAAAAGTCCTAAAATTACAGTAAGTTGAATTCTCATAGGCACTTCCTTTTAGATGAGCGCATATTAGCTCAAACTACACTGTGGTGCCAGTCGTTTTTTTCTGTAGATCGGTCTCTTTCTAGGCTAGGTCTAAAATAATCGTTCAGATAAAAAATGGGATGAGAATGCCATTACTTACGTTTCCAAATCCCAACTAATTACGCAAAGCTACGAATTCAACTTGGGAAGAAAAAGAATTAGAATAAAGGTTTTACGTTAGCACTTAAAGAATTCAATGCGGTTTCTTTTGTTTACAGCCTAATTACCATCAGGGCTTACGTTTTGCAGCTCCTGATGAACTGGAAAGAACTCTTTTATGAATTCTAAAAGTATTCAGCTAATTACTAAGATGATTGTTTTAATGAGTTGTTCTATTGGTGTTTGCGAAGTAGGAGAATTCACAGTGAGTGAAAGGCTTTTAAACCAACTCCAATTTTCCACTACTCAAACCCAATCCTTCACAAAAAGAGGCCGATGGATTCAGCCTAATATCGAATTTAAAGTCAGCCCCCAATTGAGCAATGCTAATGATGAAGGTCGTTTTTATTTAGATATGACTCTCAATGGCTCCTCGATAAGTCAGAGCACAACCCCAGTAGGACCTCGTCATGCAGTCAATGCTTCAGTCACAGCTAATATTGAGGCCAATTTTCAGCAGGAGATGATCCTTGGAAAGAACGGGCTTGAAGTGGGCCCTTTCGATGGAAGGGTAATTATTAACCCCAGTAATATAGCTGTGAGTAATAACTTTAATCTTTTGAACCGTATAGTGAATCGAAAAGCTCACCAGAAGGCTCAAGAACAAATAGCTGCTGAGATTCCGAGAGAACGGCAAGAATTCATGCAACAGGTTCAGAGCGAGATAGAAAAAGAGACTAAAGAAGCAAAACAGTTTATCGATGACGCCCTGAAGAGACTTGCCCCTTCGGAAGTAGTAGATAAAAATAAGCTTTCTTTTTCGACTAAAGTATCGACCCAGACTGGTAAAGAGGGAAAATTAAAAATTGAAATTTTGGACTCCGCAACTCCTTCCGAAAGAACGAAAAAACCAGAATTTGAGAATCGAGATCAATTGATGGCTACTGGAATTATCCATCAAGACTTACTCACTCAAAGCCTTTCTTCTGAAATTGCTGGAAAAGAACTCAAGATGGCTCAATTGAAAAAGATCCTTTGCAGTCCACGCATACAAAACCTTCTTGAATTCTGTAAGTCAGATACTAACCAGGAGGCCGACGGCCTATCACTTGTGTTTGATAAAGTAGACCCAATTAAATTTATATTTAACGAAGGGAAAATAACTCTTCAAATGAATGCAGCCTACAGAACTGGAGTTCCCAAAACAGATGAAAAGAATAGAGCGCTATTAAACAATCCCGACTCTAGTAAGCCAAAATTTGAAACTATCCCCTATAGGGTAATTGTCAGTTATAAAATTCAAGAAGGGGTCGCAAAGCTAGAAAAACTTTCTGTCACTGAGAAAAATCCCATTAGTTTAATCCCCTCATCGCTTATTCCTGGAATATTGGATAAAGGAAACCACAATAAAGACAACCCCAATGGAGAGAGATTGACAGCTGGAGCTCTTCTCAATCCTGTTATTAAAGGGAAAATTAAATCAGATTTTCAAAAGATGTTAGCTGAAGAGTTTGAATTTCACTCGGCCTCTATTCCCACTAAGATCAAAGCAGTTAACACGCCCAAAGGTAAAGAAATTCAAATTCTAGAAGCTGGAAGTCTTCTACCCATAGAAGTTAAAATTGAAAAGGGGTGGTTAGCAACCGGTAGTATGTTCTGCAATGATTCCAACAGACCCTTTGGAGTTACTTTTTCTAATAATAATCGATTGAATCTTGTTCAAACAGGAAGTCCGGCTGAACTCTCAGGATTCAAACCAGGAGATCAAATCGAGACCTACAATGAGCCAGAAGGAAGATCTAATGCATTTGGTAAGAGCTCAGACCCCTTTATTACTTTTATTACAGAAAGGGCTGCGAATAAAACAGCTAAAGATCGTAAGGTTGTAATTTCCGGAACTGATATTCAGGGAAAAACTTTCAAACGAACGGTGTTCTTGTGTCCGTCAAATCTGGATCATAAAAAGCAGGCCGCCAAAGGGTTGGCCCAGTTTAAGAAATAGTTTGCAATTAAATCGCTACATTTTTTTAGAACTGTTGCAGAAATAGATCTCTCTAAATTGAAAAATGCTACGTTTTTTCAATCTCATGGTTAAAAAGAGCTGAGATTTCGTTGGCACATCAGATGCATTTATACAATCTTGTTCTTTGAAAGCAGCGATGCTAGTCAGCGTTCCAATGAATGAAAGTTTCATCCGTATAAATTTTCCAGTTGGTGCGGTAGCAACAATCAACTTTCAATTTGGCGACAAATTGAAAGAATGCTGATTGTAAAATTTCAGCCGTTTTTTGTCTTCAACGACTTAAAGCGGAATCCGAAAAGAGAAATGGGCTAGTCGACAGGTTGTAGCCGAGCGAACCTCGAGGAGGTTTGTCTACTTTAACCTTAACGATGCGGATCGTTCAGGTTAAAGGGAAATGCCGAAGCTAGTTCAAAGATAGCTCAAGGCTGGTATTGTAGGTGAAGGAACTGGAAGTTAGCAGCCTACAAATTTCCGACGAACTGAGAGGATAACATGTCGATATGGAATGTTGATGAAAGCGCGGAACCACTTTTTAGTTGCTCTGAGACTCATGTAAGAGCGAAGCATTTTTAATAATGCGGGATTAAAACACCTGTAAAAAAACGATGTGCTAAGAAGTGGGGCGGATGAGATCAATAAGCGATAATGATTTGGAGTAGTATAAGCCAAATCAGTGCGAGGATCTCTGAGGTAGGGCAGGTTGAACTGTTCGTGTGGCGGTGTCTCAGTAGCTTGGGGACACGAAGGCAGAAGTCGAACTAGTCGTAGAGCCGTGTATGTTGAGAGTAAACTTAAGCGGTCAAACGGGTGGGAAGGACTCTGTTGAAAGGCCAGCCTTTCTAGCCGTATTGGGGAAAACCCAACGTACGGAATGAGTTGGTAAGTTGGTGGGAGGGCCAGAAATATCGGGTTAAAATCCGATATTTACTGCCCACCCACTGTCTCACCTTGAAAGTATTTAACCTTTTTAAATTCACTTAACTAAATCCACACAGAATAAAGTATAAGTAATTACAGATGTTTAGAATGATTTTGTGAGTACTGTAATTCTATAAGACTACAAAAAAAAGAAAATGGACAATTGTCGCTAGATTTTATTTTTCTAAAGTAGTACTCCTAATATCAAGGTTCTATTAAGTAGATTAACCAATAGTAGGGGGTACGATGAGATTCGGTCATTTTCTTTTTGGAGTTCTTTCATTATTTTCGGTTCACGCAATTGCCCAAAACAGCATTACCACTCTAGCTGAAGCTAGAGCCAAATTAGCATTACCAAACTACTCTGCGAGCGAACGAGAACTTTTGGCTAATCAAGCCGAGTTATTTCTAAATAAGTTATTTGTTCATCGCAATGTGAAAATTAAAGACTTTGGAAAGAATGCGGATCCTATTCCAAAATTACAAGCCCTTAAAAAAGAGGCCGCTAATTTATCTAATGAAGAATTTCATCAGAGATTAAGTTCTATTTTTACCGACCTTCACGATTTACATACTAATTATATCGCCCCTAAGCCCTTATCTTGTGCTGCTACATTTATTCCTCTTCGATTTGAATCAATAATAGATGAGGGGCAAAACACTGTATTGGTTTCCGGTAAACTAAAAATTCAACCCCAAGCCACTGAGGGAATTCAAGTAGGTGATGAACTTGTAGCTATTAATGGAAAAAAAGCAGGGGAAGTTATTGCTGAATTGGAAAAAAATTCCGGCGGAGCCAATCCTGACGCCATGAAAGTTCGTGCGGTAGAGATGCTAAGTCTTCGCAGTTTAGCCATTCAGGATATTCCCAAAGAAGATGAGTTAAAGCTCGAATTTAAAAGAGGTGATAAAAAAATTGAGAAAACAATAACTTGGTTTGCATATAGAAATCTCGATTGTTTAACTTTGGAAGACAGAGAAGAGGTGCCACTCTCTCTAAAGCACAGATTCAATCTCTCTGAAGATGATTTCCAAAAGAAGTACAACAAAATCTTCGGTTCCCCTACACTTGTAAGTAAAGCTCGCAGATGGGCTGCTCCAAGTCCTCTAGATGAAGTTTTTGAAGTCGCCTCATTTTCGACTCCTGCAGGTGTCGTGGGTTACGTTCAATTGAAGGGTTTTTCTTGGGAGAACACCAATCTAGATGTCGCTACAGTCGTAGAGGGTTTACGAAGAGAGATTGAGGGGCGCCTATCTAAAGCAATTGGAATTGTGATTGATGTTCGTGGAAATCCTGGGGGATATATCGTTTTTGCAGAAAAACTGGTCCAACTCTTCTCCTCTAAAGAAGTAGAACCCACAAAAGTACAAATGTTGGCTAACAAACTAAATGAAGCCATCTTCTTGAAATCGAATGGACAGGAAGAAAATCGTTGGTCAGTTGCGATTCACGAAGCAGTAATTGCTGGAAAAGAGATGATTAACCCAATGCCAATCACTCCAAAAACTGAAGCTAACAGTCTTGGACAGATTTGGTTTCGTCCGGTCATAGTATTAACCGATGCAGCCTGTTTCTCAGCTTGTGATATTTTTTCAGGAGGCATGCAAGACAACGGAGCTGGAGTCATCATCGGAGTTCACAAAACAACGGGCGCTGGAGGTGCAAATGTGATGGAACACAATGTATTCCGTCAGATCATGGAGGGAGAGAATAATCCTTTCAAAGCCCTGCCCTTCTCTCAGAATATGAGAGTCTCTTGGAGACAAATAGTTCGCTCTGGTAAATATGCGGGACAGCTCATAGAAAATCTCGGGATCAAATCTGATCTTGTTGTACCAGTAAAACGTCAAGATATCGGAACTGAGTCCAAAGAGCTAATGAAGGCTATCCATAATATTATTAATACTTTGCAACCTAAATACACAAGTGGACTAAAGGTTCGCAGAGGAAACTCTGTACTTCTAAAAAATGGAGAAGAGGCAAAATGGAATGAAATGGTTTATGGAGTTGATACCGTAGATATCTTAGTTGAAAACAAAAAGGTTTCTACGATTGAACTTAAAAACCAAGAAAAAACCCAGGAAACCACATTCTCCATTCCATGTCTCAGAAAAGAATGGAGCGATCAATCTGTAACTCTTGTCGGCAAAAAAGAGGGTAAGCAGGCTTTTAGAGTTGTAAGAGATTTGATGTGGCGTGGAGATTACGCAGAGATCCCAGTCGATGGATTAAATATTAATTCTGAAGTGGGCAAATCAGAGCCTCTACGTACTGTAACCTTAAAAGGTAAAACTCAAGATGGTTGGCAATTTGTAGGCAAAAAGCTAAAAGTGGGAAAACAGGACCATTATGAAAACAATCTATTAACCCGAGCCTTCTTACCTCTACAGCTCAATAAACAAACTGGAAGATTGATATTGGATATTAGCTTGAAAGCGGAAGAGGAAAACGACTCTCTTCGTATTTACATAGCAAATCCAGACACCTTTGAAAGAATTCACGTGTTTGCCGGCTCTTCATTATCTGAGCAAAAAGGGGTTAACATTCCATTGCCTGAAGACTGGGATCGAGCCGATGTTGTATTTGAGTTCGAGAGTGATGAGAACTGGAATATGATAGGTCCAGAGATCTCAAATATTAAAGTGATTCAATAAGAATATTTTTTAAGATTAACCAAAGAGGCTGGCGATGCCATAGGCAGCGCCAGCCGCTACGGCTCCAATCGATAAGGTTTGAAAAGCACTCTTCCAAGGAGTGGCTACTGTAAATTTCCCCTTTACATAACCAAAAACAAATAGAGACACAAGCGTCAGTAAAACTGAGAACTGCAATCCTATTTTGGGGATATTCGTAAAGAAATAAGGAGAGAGTGGAAGGAGCCCCCCCATAATATAGGCTAACCCTATGGTAAATGCGCTTTTCAAGGCCCGTCCTGCATCTGGTTTTTCTAAACCCAGTTCAAACTTCATCATAAAATCAACCCAGCGGTCTTTATCGGAACGAATTGCATTTACTAGAGTGGTTACTGTTCTATCATCTAAATTATAGCTTCTAAAAAGACTTGCAACCTCCTCTGCCTCTACCTCGGGAATCTCCTCGGTCTCTTTGGCTTCCCGTTTTCTCTCGGAGTCGAAGTGATGAAGTTCAGTTCTAGCCGCTAGATATCCTCCAAGCCCCATCGCAATGGCGCCTGCTGTGATTTCAGCAAGTCCTGCAGTTACAATAAGGTGAGTATTAGCAACCGCTCCCGACAGTCCTGCTGCTAAAGCGAAGGGAACTGTAAGCCCATCGGACATCCCAATTACCATATCCCTTAATGTTTCTGATGAGTTAAAGTGCTTTTCGTCATGAGTGTGATGAATCATAGCTCTCTTGATATCAAGATTTTTAGATTTTTTAAAGAGCTGAAGATTGCGGCCGAAATCCACCAGTGTTACAGTCCGAAAAATCTTATGAGTAGTGGGTTTTCACAGTTTTGTCTTTTGTTTTTTTTCGGGTGGATAACACTACCTATTTTGGGACAAACTCATTCTCTCTCGACCTCTCTATCCTCTATTGAAGAAGAGAATATCCAAAAAAGACTTGATTGGTTTTATGGGGGCTCTGATCCCAAAGTCATGAATCAGAGGCCTCCTAAAATTAATGTCATTAAAGAAGAACCCAAAAAAAACACATCACTTTTAAAATTCAAAACTCTCTCTGGAGAGAGCCTTATAGATTCTGCAGGAAAAAAGTTAACTCCTTCATTTATTGAAACTAAAAAGCGCTGGATGAAACATCGGTTTAAATTAAACCTAACAGATTTGAATTGGGCTAGCGTGGAATCTAGCGACAGGGTTGAGGATTTAGTTGAGACCTATCTAGAAAAAAATGAAATCGTTCGAGATTTAGACAATCTCCCATTTAAGGGAACGATTACTGGAGATTACTGGTCAGGTGATTATTGGAGTATGAACTTAGGCTTAACCTCTTATCGTTACAGCAGCGGTAAAGAGTTTAAGCTCTATAAAAGTGCGGTCTCTTCCTATTTTCAGCCTAACGAGTGGTTGGAATTTTTCAAGGGTTTTTCTTTGGATAAGTTGGCTAAAGAAGTGGAGCTATGGTCTCCTTCCGAAAAATATGACCTTGCGGTAGGAGATGACCACTTCAATTTAACTCTTGAGCAAAAGGGAGAGGGTTCAACTGTTGTAAACTCTAACGGGCAGGTCGAAGGGTGGTTTGGGATCTGTGATGGTTGGTCACCTGCCTCTGTCTTGGTGCCTACACCTAAAAATAAAATTAAGTCGATCGGGCTCAATGGAGTTGAAATCACTTGGTACCCAGATGATATACGCGCTTTAGCTAGTTTGGCATGGACCAATGGTGATTACTCTCACAACTTTATTGGGCGCCGTTGCGATAGTTTGAAACCTAAGCTCTATAAAAATGGCAGGATTTCAGAAGCTGATTGCATAGATACTAATCCAGCGACTTTCCATTTAGCACTAGGTAATTTAATTGGGGCCAGAGGTATTCCATTTATCATGGATGCGACTTTTGATGCAGAGGTTTGGAATCAACCTATACTTGCATATGAATTTAAGTATTTTAATCCTCTAAATCCTAAGCAACGAAGTCAGAATTGGAAACAGGTAATGATTCCCTACGATGACCTATTCAAGCAAAGGGATAGGTTTCAACATCCCCTAACTCGAGGTTATTCTCGAGAAAATAAATATTTCGATGGAAGAGTAAAGGCGATAGTCGGTGTTCAAGCCACAGTAGTTTACCTCGGAGAGTATCGAGCTAAGTTTAGTTTGCAGCCGCAAGATAATGTAATAGAGCGAGTCACTTATATCTACGATCTTGAGCTTCATGAAAAAGAGAATGAACTTGTCCCTATGGGGGGTGAGTGGCATGAAAATACCCATCCTGATTTTCTTTGGGTTCCCCAACGAGGAGCGATTGCCTCTAAAAAGTGGGACTCCGGATCTCCCAAAATAAATTTATCAGTATTACCCAATCAAGAGCTTAGCGATTCTGCAAAAAAGGCTTCGAAAGAAGGCTATCCTCTTTGTTCAGTAATTGAAGCTTTGGTTAATGCTTCAAGTGAGGGGGCAGCTTATCATTGCTCTCAATAAATTTAGAAGCCTCTTAAATACTGCAATGGAATAAGTCCCGGTGTGATCTGATTTAAATATTGAGCAGCTTGAATAGGCCAGTAAGGATTTCTTAATAGCTCTTTTGCAAGAAAAACCATGTCAGCCCGTTCTTTGTAGATCACGTTATTGGCCTCCTTGGGCTCTGTGATAAGTCCAACGGCAGCGGTAGCGATATCGGCTTTCTTTTTGATCTCTTCAGCAAAAGGCACTTGGAAATGTTTTTTAATTGGGATTTTAATATTGGGGGCGATAGCCCCTGAACTACAATCGATCAGATCTACCCCCAGTCTTTTTAACTCAATGGAAAGATAAACCGAATCGATGAGGGTCCAACCTCGATCGATCCAGTCGGTACAGGAAAGTCTAACTGCTAGGGGAAGATGAGATGGCCAAACTTCTTTTACAGCCTCTACAACCTCTAAGAGAATTCGGATCCTATTTTCAAACGAGCCCCCATAACTGTCGGTTCGATGATTGGAAATGGGGGAAAGAAAACTATGCAATAGATAGCCATGAGCCGCATGAATCTCAAGAAGTTCAAACCCTGATTCTAGGCACCTTTTAGCTGCTTTTTTAAAAGACCCGACAATATCAGAAATTTCATTGAGGCTTAATGGATGAGGGACTTCATATCCCTCACCAAAAGAAACAGCTGAAGAACCTACAATTTGCCATCCCCCCTCGGAATTTGAAAGATGTCGCTCTCCTCTCCAGGGGACCTCTCGACTGGCCTTTCTTCCTGCGTGAGCAATTTGAATAGCGGGAGTGGCTCCTTGAGATTTAATAAAAGAGGTGATCCGTTTCAATTTGAGAATATGGGAGTCTTGGTAAATTCCATTATCTTTGGGGGTTATTCTCCCCTCAGGAGTTACAGCACTTGCCTCCATCATCACAAGCCCTGCTCCTCCAGTAGCTCTTGTACCTAAGTGAACTAGATGCCAATCAGTTGTGTGGCCATCCTCAGATGAGTATTGGCACATAGGAGAAACACCAATGCGATTACGAATAGTAATGGATTTAATTGTATAGGGATCAAAAAGATGGGGCATGAGTTTTTCTCCAAGAAAAGAGTATCTTACTAATCAGCTTATGAACTGCTTAGTAATTTTTTTAAAGAAGGTCAACAGCTTGGCTTTAGGTGTTAGCATTGCTACTATCTCTCTAATAATAGGAGATGAGCATGGATCTATTTTTAAAGGCTGCTATTGAAGAGGCTGAATTGGGATTGAAAGAGGGGGGAATTCCCATCGGTTCGGTGCTTGTAATCGACAATAAAATCATAGGGCGCGGCCATAATCGAAGAGTCCAAAAAGGAAGTTCTATTTTGCACGCAGAAATGGACTGTCTAGAAAATGCCGGCCGATTAACGGCTCGAGATTATCAAAAATCAATTCTCTATTCGACCCTTTCTCCTTGCGACATGTGCAGTGGAACAGCTCTACTGTATAAAATTCCAAGAATTATTGTTGGTGAGAACAAAACTTTTCAAGGGCCTGAATCCTATACTAAGTCCAGAGGGATTAAATTAGAAATTCTACAAGATAAAAGGTGTATTGAACTCATGGAGAGTTTTATTAAAACTCGCCCCGAGTTATGGAATGAAGATATTGGAGTCTAATAGCAGCTAAAGTTTTGGATTTTATCCGGTAAAAGCTAATTAACCTGCCTTTTCTGTAACAGATAATAGATAGTCCCAGAAATACCAAAGCCGACAAACCAAGCATAGTGATAGAGACTTGAAATAAATATTGGAACTAAATTACTGGGAATGACCTTTATCGTTGTCAAAAACCCAGGTACGTTGGGTAAAATTCCCGCAAGCAAAGCAATAATTGCATTAGGGTTAAAGCCATTTCGATACCAATATCTTCCTGTATCGCAATAGAGTTCTTCAACAACTAAAACTTTTTTTCTAATTAAAAAGTAATCAACAATAAGAATTCCTCCGATAGGACCAAGTAAACTTGAGTAAGCAATGAGCCAGGTAAAAATATAACCATTCGGATCTGAGACTAACTTCCAAGGAAAGATAATGGCTCCTAAAACTCCGGTGATATAGCCCCCTTTTTTAAAGTCAATCTTCGAAGGGGCAAGATTCGAAAAATCATTGGCTGGGCTAACGATATTAGCTGCGATGTTGGTAGCTAAAGTTGAAATAGCCACCGCGAGCATTGCAAATGAAATTAAAATAGGTGAATCGAATTTACCTGCGAGATCTACCGGATCCCAGATCGTTTTTCCATAAACAATCGTTGTAGCACTTGTGACTACGACTCCAATAAAGGCAAAGGCGGTCATAGAAGGGGGAAGCCCAATAAGTTGTCCCATGGCTTGAGCCCTTTGTGATTTCGCATACCTGGTAAAATCGGGAATGTTGAGAGAGAGAGTTGCCCAGAATCCGACCATGCCAGTAAGTGCCGGAAAAAAGAAATGCAAAAACTCTTTCGTTGATGAAAATTTAGAGGGCTGAGAAAGAATTGGACCTAGACCATGAGCTGCTGAAAGGGCCCAAATTAAAAGTGAAGCAGCAGCTAGAGGTAAAAAGATTGCCTTAAAGAGAAGTAATTTTCGAATGCTATCGATTCCTAAGTAGACCACAAACATATTGATAATCCAAAAGACTAAAAAAGTAATAGCAGGCCCTGTTTCAAGCCCCCAGGAGGCAGGAAAAACAGCTGGCAAGGTAGCGATGCCAGGAATCCACAATTTAATAGCTTGGTAAATCGCATAGCCTCCAATCCAAGTTTGAATTCCAAACCAGCCGCAAGCAACGATCGCTCTTAAAAGGGCAGGAATATTGGCACCTAAAACTCCGAAACTAGCTCGTGAGAAAACTGGAAAGTTGATGCCGTATCTAGCTCCTGCATCTCCGTTGAGCACCATAGGAATCACAACGATAGCATTACCTAAAAACACGGTAAGAATGGCTTGCCACCAGTTCATTCCACCTTCGATAAGTGAACTTGCGATCATATAGGTCGGAATACAAAGACTCATACTGATCCATAAAGCCACGTAATTCCAAGTGCCCCAAACTCGTTTTTCCTGTGCCACTATGTCGAGATCTTCATTGCTATATTTCAAAGTTAGCTCCTGTTATTAAAAGTACTCTAGTTAGCCCCTGGCGGGAAATGAAAAGGGTCGCGCGTAAGCGTACTCCTCATTTTCATCCCGCCAGGGGCTAACTAGTAATTGCGATTTTATTGAAGTCTGTAAAGACTCATGCAAGTAAACACCTAATTGAGTATCACTTTCTGTTCACTTTTGGGTTTCATAACCTGAATAGAGGGGTCAGAATATTCCGGAACTACATCGAAGTTGTTCTTAATATATTGGTACGTTAATGGATGTGTATTCTTAAAGTGAAGTTCCTCTTTCCCATCCACAGCAAAATCTAAGAAAACTACAACTGCCGGACGAGCACTTTTTATTTTTTCAATCTCTTGTAATTCAAACTCTTTATCTCTTGGCCAAAGTGCATAAATTTCCCAAATTGGAGATCTCTTTTCAATTACTGAATAGACTCCTGGCCAATAGGGAAGAATTAAAACATTCTCTTCGTTTGGCGCAAAGCGATTCTTAAGATCTGTAAGCCACAAAAGACTATTTTTTTGTTCCAAAGTTACTTTTAAATGGCTTCCCGCAATTGTAACCATCTCACATTTTGAAGATCGCCAACAGGTATATCCTGGATGAGCGAAAAACATTAATCGAGCAGTTGTTATAAATAATACTAGGCAAACAGGCCATTTTAAGCGACCTAAATAATGATAAGAAAATGCCAGCGTTCCTATCAGGAATGGAAATACTCCAAGTGACAGATGAAAAAGATCCGCTCGAGAAAAGGCATAATGAGCATAGGGAATTGCAACAGCAGCACAGGCTAAAATAACACAGTCTATATTTTTATTTTTTACTTTTCTGAAAATTAACCAAATCAATGAAACAAAGGCAAAGATCAAAATAAAAACAAAAAATATTCCTACCAATAGATCGGGAATCGCATATCGAAAAGGCCGAGAGGAAAAATCCACTGCCCAAGGCCAAGGAATATTCAGTGGGAAATTGGTGGATTTAAATTTAAAAACAGAAATTATGCTTTCCCAAAATGCTTTTCCAAAACCAGGAATTAATCCGATCATAACAAAAAGTGGGCTAAATCCGACAATCAGACCAGGAAGAAAATAGAAAGTATTTTTTAGAAGCTCTTTTTTATTAGTGGCCTGATAGAACATGAAAGCCAAGATCAGCATTAATCCGAAAATTCCATAGATACCATGGTTACGACCAAAAACAGCAATAAGACCTAAAAATATTCCAGAAATAAAGAACCGATTTTTTGAGGGGGATTCTAATAAAAATTTAAGAGTTCCAATTACGAAAATGGAACAAGCAGAATCAAAAATTTTATACCAGACATACATCCAGAGAGCCAAAATTAAAGTAGCTACGTTTAAAAATAAAAAATTCCGTAGCTTAATAGTAGAATTAGATGAATTCCAAATCAGCCGTAGCCCTACTAAAATAGCGAAAACTTCAAAGACACTAGCGGCAGCTCGACAAATAACAATGCTTGAATTTCTAAAAATTTTAATGAATAAGGCAGACCAGTAATAGCGCCCTGGATCGTAAGACATAAAATCAAGAACCGGAAACTCTCCAAGTGCAGTTCGTTGAACTCCGTACCATAGATGTCCCTCATCCCAGAGATTAATGCCGCTAGCATAGTTCAACGCAAAAAACAAAAGACTCCCAGCACATGCAAGCCCTAGAAGCTGAAAAAAGGAATTGGTAAATTTCATTGGGTATCCAAAGTTATTGTGAGCGAAATTTACAGTAAAATCAAATTCGAAATTTGTGCTTATGGATTAGCTAAACAAATTACAAGACTTTTGTATTCTAACGGGTACGGGGTTAATAAATTGGTGCTATATAGCACTAATTTATTTAATCCAAGGTATTACCTGCGTAGCTCTCATGAAGCTCATAAGGAAATGGCTCTTTAGAATCATAGAGACTCATACAGTTTGGAACTGGACAAACAGCCACACAGAGATTACATCCCGTACAATTTTCATAAATAAGTTCTGCAACTTTTCGAGTTCCATGGGTTCTTTGGGTATCGGCTACTGTTTTTAATTTGAGAGCATCATAACCCGCATCATCACAAGCTACGACGCAAATATTGCACCCCGTACAGGTATCTTCATTAATGGCAATTTTTTCCGAACTTGATTTTTTTAGCAGCGTTTCGAAACTTGTGACTCGTTCGTAGATGTTGCCAACTAAGTCTGAAGCCTTTGAAATTCCCATCTCGGCCATGTACTTCTCTAAGCCTTTATTCATCCCTTCGATGATTTTAAATCCCCTAATCATCACTTCGGTACAAACTTGAAGTTGACTCGCCCCCATAAGAAGGTATTCAACCCCTTCGCTCCAAGAGGAGATCCCCCCACACCCGGAAACAGGTAGTCCAGTGGCCTGTTTACATTCAGCTACACACTTAAGACCGATAGGTTTAATCCCGTTTCCAGAAATGCCTCCAATGGCGGTGTAGCCATTAACAGAAAGATGAGGTTGCTTTTTGTAAATATCAACTCCAATGATTCCATTTACCGTATTGATAACTGTAATGGCATCGGTGCCGGCTTTTTTAGCCGCATTGGCCATCATACGAATATCGGTCACATTGGGTGTGAGTTTAGTCAGAATAGGAACTTTACTAGTGGCTTTAGCTGTTTTGACAATATTAGTTATAATGTTGGGATCTTGGGAACACACAGCTCCCATATCTCTCTCGGGCATTCCATGAGGACAGCCTAAGTTAAGTTCAATGGCATTAACTCCGACCTTATTCATCTCTTCAACCAGTTTAGCCCAAGCATCCATTTCATGCCCAGGAGCCATGATGGAGCCGATAATCATCTTTTTAGGATATCGTTTTCTTAGGATCTTTAATTCATCTAACCAAACTGAAAGTCGTCTATCTGTAATAAGCTCGATATTTTGCATCGCAATTTCACGATTCCATTTTTTCATGGTTTGAATTCGTGGAGCTACGTTGATAATGGGTTCTTCAACAGGGCCTACCGTTTTCATAATGGCTGAACCCCAACCCGCATCAAAAGCGGCTGCCATGAGCTGACCTGTGGCGGTCGGTGGAGCGGAAGCTACACACCAGGGGTTTTCCATTTCAAAACCTAAAAACGGGAGATTTAAATTACCCATAACAGCTTACCTCGATATGGTTATCTTAAGACTTCACTTTAGATTTAGCTTCAAAGAAACTTTCATCTAAAACCTTTAAAACTTCATCGCACTGTTCTTTTGTAATCGACAATGCTGGAGCAATTCGAAGAACATTTCCAAAGAGTCCTCCCTTGCCGAGAAGTACTCCTTTGTTTTTTGCAATTTCCATGACTTCCGCTGTTTCAGCTGACGCATGTTCTTTAGTGTCTCGATTTTTGACTAGCTCGATACCAATCATGAGTCCCCTACCTCGCACCTCTCCAATCCAAGTATGATCTCTTTGTAGAGTTTTAAGTCCTTCCATTAAATAACTCCCCATAGCTCTGGCATTTTGGATGAGTTTTTCTTCTTTGATAATCTCTAGAGTGACTTTGGCTTGAGCTGTTTGGAAGGGATCTCCACCAAAAGTATTAAAGAAAAATTTACCCGTGAGAGGTGTCGACAATTCTGTTGTCATTAGAGTTGCCCCGATGGCCGCCCCATTACCCAACCCTTTAGCCATTGTAATGATGTCAGCATCAATACCCAGCTCTTTGGTAAGGAAATACTCTCCTCCACAACGTCCCACTCCGGTTTGAACTTCATCACTAATATATTTTCCACCATAGTTGTGAATAATTTTAACGGCCTCGTGGAAGTACTCTTTAGGGGGTGTAATAAATCCACCCACTCCCATCACTGGTTCAGCGATAAAAGCCGCAATCTTTCCATGCGTTGAGGTTTGAATAGTGGTTTCAATATTTTTTGCACATTCCAAAGAACAACTGTCCGGTTTTTTCCCGAATGGGCAACGATAACAGTAGGGCTCCATGGCGGAGGTCACAGAGGTCATAGGTTGAGCTTTAAATCTCCAAGTATGGTGGCCACAACTAGAAAGAGCTGTAGCAGTTCCACCGTGGTAACTGTGTCTCAGATTAACAACAACCGTCTCTCCAGTTGCATTTCTCGAGGCCATAAAAGCAAGTTCATTAGCTTCACTGCCGGAGTTTGTGAAAAAGGCTCGATCAATTCCGTGGGGAGCTTCTTTAAGAAGATCTTCAGCTAGATCGGTTACATGGTAATTTAAAAATAGAAGCGTAGTGTGTTGAATCTCATCGCTTTCAATCATACTAAGAAGCTTTTGTTTAATCTTAGGGTGATTATGGCCCGCAGAAATACAAACAATCCCACCGATACAATCAAGATAAGCTCGTCCATCCGGATCGTAAACATATTGCCCCTTGGCTTTAACCAATTGAACTGGGGTTTTATAGTAGTGAACCGCACTTGCAATTAAGTGCTTTTTTCTTTTCTCTAAAATTGTTTCATTGGAATGTGGCATGATTAGTCCTTATTAAAGTTCTGTCATTACCGTATAAGTTTCAGGACGTCGATCTCGGTAGAACTGCCATAGATCTCGAACCTCTCTTACTTCGTCTAAATCAATCTCGGTTATCAAAAGCTCATCTTTATCCCTTGAAGCCTGATTTAGGATCTTGCCTTTGGGACTTACCACATAAGATTGACCGTAGAATTCACCTATGTTCCACGGGGCTTCGGTTCCAACTCGATTAATTGCAGCCACAAAATAACCGTTAGCAACTGCGTGAGCAGGTTGTTCAATTTCCCAAAGGTACTCAGAAAGACCTGCCACAGTAGCTGAGGGATTAAAAACAATTTCAGCGCCATTCAATCCAAGGCAACGAGCCCCCTCAGGAAAGTGACGATCATAACAAATATAAACCCCGACGTTACCATAGGCCGTTTTAAAAACGGGATAACCTAAGTTTCCAGGTTTAAAAAAGAACTTTTCCCAAAAGCCCTTCACTTGAGGAATGTGGTTTTTTCGGTACTTGCCTAAGTATTTCCCATCCGCATCAATAACAGCCGAAGTATTGTAATAAACTCCAGTGATATGCTCTTCGTAAATGGGAACCACAATGACCATGTTGTATTTTTTTGCATATTCCTGCATGAGTTTAGTAGTAGGGCCCCCGGGAATCGCCTCGGTAAGGCCGTACCATTTAGCATCTTGAGAAGGACAGAAGTAAGGGCCAGTAAAGATCTCCTGCATGCAGAGCATGTTGACCCCTTTTTTACCCGCTTCGTCAATATAAGTAATATGGGCATCCAGCATCGCTTGACGGTGTTCTTCGCAGCTCTTTTCTGCGGGAGCTTTAGTTCCCATTTGAATGAGTCCGACTTTTACTTTTCTAGCCATTTTGCTCTCCTTAGAAATTTAATTGGTTGAAAGTTTGGAGAATGGTTTTCTGGGGAGATATCTCCCGAAACCTTTTCCTATAAAAGCTTTTCCTTGATCAATAGCCAAAGTGCCACGCAAGAAAACTGTTCTTATTTTGCCTGTGACCTCCCAGCCCTCATAGCTTGAGTAGTCACAACGCATGTGTTGGGTTTCTTTCGATAGAACATGCTTTTTATGCGGATCTAAAATCACAATATCGGCATCGCTTCCTACGGCTAAATTTCCCTTCTCAGGATAAAGTCCAAAGATTTTAGCGGGGGCTGTGCAGTTAAGAGATACAAATTGATTTAGAGAAATTCGATTCTTTAAAACACCCTCTGAGAACATGAGCTCCATTCGATTTTCAATACCGGGAGCTCCATTAGGAATTTTAGAAAAATCATTAAGACCCATCTTTTTTTGATCCATGCAGAACGGACAATGATCGGTCGCAACTGTGTGAACTAAATTCTGAGAAATTCCATTCCAGAGGGAGTCTTGATCCTTTTTCTTTCTTAAAGGAGGGCTCATCACCCATTTTGAACCCTCAAAGTTGGGACGATCGTAAAGAGAATCATCGAGAAGTAAGTATTGAACACAGGTTTCAACAAGAACATGTTGATTTCTCTTGGTGGCTTCTCGCACTCGGTTTAAAGCCCCTTCGCAGGTCATGTGAACAATATAGATAGGATGATTTCCTGAATAGGCCAAATCTAGAGCTCTGCCTGTAGCTTCAGATTCCACAATCTCAGGGCGGGTTAGGGCGTGATAGGTTGGGGTTAAGTTTCCAGCCTCTCGGCTTGCCTGAACTAAAGAGTCAACAAGATCCCCATTTTCAGCATGTACAGTGACAAGCCCACCCCACTTTTCACACTCATTCATAAGAGCAATCATCTGCTGATCATCAATCATGATGGCCCCTTTATAGGCCATGAATGTTTTAAAAGAGGTAACCCCTTCTTTTTGAATTAACTCTTTAATCTCTTTTGCTGTCTCTGTATTGAAATCGATAACTGCCATGTGAAAAGCATAATCAGCAACAGCTTTGCCTTTAGCCTTTTCGTGCCAAGCTGTGAGCCCTTCCTTTAGACTTTTCTTTTTTGATTGAAAGGCAAAATCGATAATTGAGGTCGTTCCCCCATGAAGAGCTGCAAGTGTTCCAGTTTCAAAATCGTCGCTTGAAAAAGTTCCCATAAATGGAAGATCTAAGTGAGTGTGAGCGTCGATTCCCCCAGGAAAAACATAGCAATCTTTTGCATCAAATTCCTGGTCAGCTTTTTCATTAATCTCTCTTCCAATAGCTTTAATCTTTTCTCCTTCAATCAAAAGATCAGCTTTAAAGGTATCGGTCGCGGTGACGAGAGTTCCATTTTTAATCAGAGTTTTTTTCATGCGTTACCAAATGTTTGAGTCTTTATTCCATCGTTGAATCGTAACTTTTGTATCGGTAAAAAATTGAACTCCAGCTGTTCCGTGAGCCTTAATATCACCAAAAAAAGAATCTTTAGCTCCCCCAAAAGAGAAAAAGGACATTGGAGCAGGTACGCCGATATTGAGCCCCAACATCGCGGGGGCAGCTTCATAACTAAATTGTCGAGCCGCAGCTCCAGAAGCTGTAAATAACGATGCTGTATTAGCGAAAGGAGAACTATTGATCCACTGAATCGCTTCATCCAGCGATTGGATTCGAGCTAAACAAACCACCGGTCCAAAGATCTCTTCCTGAGCAATTCTCATCTGAGATTTGACTTCACCTATTACGGTAGGTTTTAGAAAGTAGCCTTTTCCTGTGTAGTTTCTTCCATCGAGGAGAAGTTCAGCCTTCTCATCGATTGCAGACTGAATGAGTCCTTTAATTCTCTCAACAGAAGCTCTAGAGATCACGGGACCCATTTGAGTTCTAGGCTCTAAGCCATCTCCAACAATCATGTCAGAAGCAGCTTTTAAAATCTGTTTTTTAACTTCATCATAGGTATTTCCAACACAAAGAATAACAGAACCCGCAAGACAACGTTGGCCAGCGCATCCCACGATAGATTCGAGACAGGTTTTAACCGATGTCTCCAAGTTGGCATCTGGTAAAATCACCATGAAATTTTTGGCTCCCCCAAGAGCCTGAACTCTTTTTCCATGAGAGCTTGCTAATTGATGGACATGTTTAGCTACCGGGGTAGAGCCCACAAAAGAAACCCCTTTAATGGCTGGATGAGAGCAAAGGCTATTGACTACCTCCTTGCCACCCAAAACAAGATTCATGACCCCTTTGGGGAAACCCGCTTTTTCAATCAGTTCAAAAATCTTGATCTGCGTTAATGGAACTCTTTCACTGGGTTTAAGAATATAAGTATTTCCAGTGGCGACTGCGAACGGCCAGAACCAGAAGGGAACCATTGCGGGAAAATTAAAAGGGGTGATTCCAGCAAAGACGCCCATGGGTTGTCTTATAGATTGGCAATCGATACCGGTTGCTATGTCTTCAAAACTTTGTCCCATCATCAGAGTGGGAATACCGCAAGCGGTTTCAACCATTTGAATTCCTCGTCGTACATCACCACGAGACTCAATGAGGGTTTTCCCATGCTCTTGTGTACAGAGTTTAACGAGCGATTCAAAATTCTCTTCTAAAAGTGTTTTTAATTTAAAAAGATACTGAGTTCGATCGATGGCAGGAGTTCTTCGCCAAGTTTTAAAAGCCTCTTTAGCAGAGGCCACTGCCTTCTCAACATCTCTGCTAGTTCCGAGAGGAGATAAAGCTAAAACCTCTTCAGTTGCAGGGTTAATGACTTCGATTGTTTCAGTTCCAGTCGACGCAATCCACTCGCCATTAATGTAGTTTTTTATCATTAATTTCTCTCCGTGCCTTAGAAACCTACAGAGAGAAACCTTAACACTAGTCTATAGTGTTTTGCCAAGTATTATCGAGGAGAAGCGGCGCATTAACAACTAATCTCTTAAGGGCATTAAAGGGACAAAAACTTGAGGTGGAACTGCGTGATTAATAGGGAAAAAAGCCGGTTTGAAAACCTCTGTATGAGCGTGATGAGCTCTTTGCATGTCGTTACATTGACCTGTAAAAATATAGCTCCCCGATTTTCTATCTAGTTTTAAATTAAAAAGGGTCGCAAGCTCCATCATAACGGTATCAATAGATTTGGGTTCGATGCTGCTCGCAAGCCCACCAAATCCCCAGTCGATAATTCTGTCTGCGCACTCACCAGGAATTAAATAACTAAATCCTCCAAGTTGATTTTTTAACTCCTTCAGGAGATCTCTGAAAGGTACAGCCTGAGCCAATACGGAGACAACTTTAGTGTGCTCATCATCTACTACGACCTCTAAATATCCCCCTAAAGGTTGAGAAAGTGCTGTTTTATAAAACAACGAGCGGCCCCTAGCTCTAACTCTTCCATTAAGTTGCCCTATAATCTCTGAAACCGCTGCTTGTAAAGGATCTCTGATATCTCTACTGGAGGTTAGAAAAAAGACCAGTTCATTTCCGGAAGATTTAATCTCATATCGCGCATTTTCTAGCCCCGAAAAAACTGCAATTTGGTTGTCAAATTGGTCTCTAACCAATCTTTGAGACCTTTCTAAAAGTATCGGGCTATCTTCATAAACAGCCATTTGAATGGAGGATAAGAACTGGGTTTCGGAATGGGTTGAATCCGCAAAACTCCCCAAACTAACAATCAAACTTAAAATTAATACGTAAGAGAGTTTCATTTCCCCCTCGTTGTTTCGAATTCTATAGATTGTAATAGTTCGGGTTGCAGATAATGAACTTTGACTCCATTTTTGTTTTCTAGGCGAATTTGTGCCAAGGGTTGTGATGAAATCGCCGGATTTATTTCTTTTGAATTACTTTGTTGGGTTACTACAACCGATAGTACGATGGCTGCCAAGGCTACGGACACGACTCCTCGGAATAACCAGCCCCCATTAAATAAAATACCGCTTAAGTTTTTCTGGGGTCTTGTTTCATTAAGTTTCCAACCCTTTAAAATGAGCGTTTCATCCTTTTGTAGACGAGAGTACACGCGCATTAAGGATGAAGTAATATCGGGTTCAGGAGAAAAATACTGCTGCCAGTTGGACTTAAGGCTTTGTAGTTTTTCAGCACAGGGCTTACAACTCAATAGATGATATTTGAGCCATCCTCTTTTGATTAAATTAATTTCATGTGAAATTGTGAAAAATTCTAAAAGAATTTCCTGATTGGGACACTTAGGTCGTAGCATAGTTCCCTCTTATAGGAGATAGATTCTCAACGCCGTCTTTAAAAAATGAGACCAGTGCGCGTTTCGCTCTGACATAAGCTTGTCTTGCGGCCTGTTCGCTAAGTCCGAGGCGTTCAGCAACCTCTTTGTGAGAAAGGCCTAGAGCATCGCGTAGCCAAATGATCTCTGAGTCTTTTTCATTCAGAGAATCCATAGCCAATTTCAACTCTCTCATTTCAACAGCATATTCGGCTCGTGTGTTCTCGGATGCTTCTGCAAAATTTTGAAGCTCATCTAAGGGGACCGTGTTGCGATCGGCCTTTGGACATCGGGCTACTTTATCGATGTGGCAGTTTTTTACCATCTGAAGCAAATACCGTTGGACTGCAAGTTCTTCGACCGCTTCGAGCTTATCTAAATTAACTAAGAATCTTACGAAGGACTCTTGAAGAATATCTTCTGAAAGAGCTCTATCCCCTTTTGTCTTCCACATTAAAAACCGCATAAGACCTGGGGATGTTTTTTCGTAAAGGGGTAGAAAGGCCGATGGGTCTCCTTGCCTCAAACGCTGAATATATTGACTGAGTGAACTGCCCATTCTTATTTTTGTAACCTCTCATGGCTAGGGACGCTACCTCAAAAGATTTTGTGACGTTAAAGTAAAAGAAATTTAAGGGGAATTTAATTTTTCGCCCCTTAGAAAGAGCTAACCTATTGATATCTTAAGAGATGGCTCAATATTATATTTGCAAGTCATTGAAAGTACAGGTTTTTATTTTTTGCTGATTCTGTTTTTCAGAGCCTTTAATGACTTTAAACTGAGGGGTAGAAAAGAGAAGGTGGAATAGGGTATAAGGGGCGTCTCAATGAATACCGCTGCGCGTGAAAATTTAAAAGGACTTCCGGTAAATGAGTTGGAAGCCCTGATGGTGTCTAAGGGGCACCCAGCCTTTAGGGCGAGACAGTTATTCCGTTGGATCTATTCTGAACGGGAAAATGATTTTGAAAAGATGACCGATCTGTCAAAAGCTTTTCGAGCCGAATTGATCGAAAAATTTTATTTGCCCACCCTTCAAATTATTGAAGAACGTAAGTCGGTGGATGGAACAATAAAATATCTAGTTCAGTTGCCGGATGGGGAAAAGATCGAATCGGTTTATATCCCCGCTGAGAGTCGATACACCTTGTGTGTTTCTACCCAGGTTGGTTGCAAAATGGCCTGTTCCTTTTGCGCTACCGGCTATCAAAAATTTACTCGTGATTTAAAAAGCTGGGAAATTGTCGAACAGCTAATGGTCATCAAGCCCCCCCATCCCGTAACGAATATTGTGATGATGGGCATGGGTGAACCTTTCGATAATTATGATGAAGTCATCAAAGCTTTAAAGATTTTTCAGGACCCTATGGGGATTAAATTAGGAAAAAGGCATATTACAGTTTCAACTGTGGGTTTAACATCTAAAATTCAACAGTTTGTCGACGCTCATTTAGGTAAATTGGCGATTTCCCTTCATGGGACCACAGATGAACAGCGCAGTGAAATCATGCCTATTAACCGCAAGTATCCCATTGCTCATCTGATGGATATTTGCAAGAATCTCAAATTTAAAGGCAAGGGACGAGTTACTTTCGAGTATATTCTTTTTGATGGATTTAATGACTCATTAGAGGATGCTCATCGGCTAGCTAAATGGGTTTCCGATTTTCCATGTAAAATAAATCTTCTTGCCTATAACGAAAATTCATTTTCTAAACTCAAGCGACCGAGTGAGGATAAGGTCTTAGCTTTCCAAGATGTATTGTCACGATATTATATAACAACAACTTATCGTCGAAGCCGAGGAAGAGATATTGCTGCCGCCTGCGGACAACTTAAAACAGAGGTCGCTAATAGCTCATTAAGGCAATTATAAATGAAATCTATTTGGCCCCACTTAGAAGGCAAAACTCATATCATTTGGGATTGGAATGGAACTCTTCTTGATGATGTTGAACTGATGATAAGTGTCATTGGAGATATCTTAGAAGAGCATAGCTTGAATAGGATTGATCGAAAAAGCTACACAGAGTTATTTGCTTTTCCCGTAAAAGATTATTACAGGTCTTTAGGGTTCAATTTTGCTAAAACTCCTTTCGAGGATCTTTCTGATAAATTTATCCAGGGATATCGACAGGGGCTTTCGAAAACACGATTACATGAGGGAATGAAAGATTTTTTATGCTCTGTGCATCAATCTAAGATCTCTCAGTCAGTGCTGTCTGCGGCTCAGCAAACTTATTTAGAGGAACAACTTAATCACTTTGGCGTCCGTCATTACTTCGAGCACGTTTATGGAATTAATGACTTTCATGCGGCGAGTAAGCTAGAGAGAGGCAAAGAACTTATGGTTAAAACCAAGATTCCTAAAGAGACCACAATTCTAATCGGTGACACTGATCATGATTTGGAAGTCGGAAAAGCTTTAGGTGTAGAGGTTCTTTTATTAGCTGATGGCCATCAATCCTACCCAAGGCTGCAGGGTAAACATCATCGCATTCTAAAATCTCGCTATTAGGCAAGTTATTATACAGTTTTTTAATTCTTTATAGGCATTAAAAACAGTTTGAAACCTCCAAAAAAAGAGAGACAATAATTAAATTCTTACAATATATTTCTCGATAAATGTTGATTGAGCGGAGGTTGCCTTGTGGTCTAAATTTAGAAAACAGATTGCAACATTTTTAACAGTGTTTTCTCTGGTCAATCTATTCTTCATTCCAGAGTGGGCAAATCTGTTTGGAGAGCACTCGTCTCATCAATTTTTTCTTACCCCGACCCCTTTTGAAAACGCTTACTTTGCTTTGGGTTCCACAGTTTTTGCGATGGCTTTTTTACTTTATATTGTAGTAGCTGGAGTCGAAATATTCAGATTACAAAAAACGCTGACCTTAATCTATTGTGTTATTGTGGGTAGTTTGTTGATTCCTTTAAATTTTGCGAGAGAGGCTTTGAACCTATTTATATTGTTTCCGAATCTTTCTTGGGCTTCTCACTGGATTTATTCCTCAATTTTAATTCCTTATAAAATTCCACTAATGATTGGTTTACTATTTCTGCTGTTTCAATTAAGTAAAAAAAAGAGTCGAAAAATAATCTCTTATACTCGAATTCTGGGTTTAATTTTAGTTCCCGTAATATATATCACCTACTCCAATCTTTTTGTTCAGCACAAAAATAATCTAAAATTTGTAGAGTCCAGAAAAACAACACCAGCTTTAAATGTAGCCCCCTCCTCAAAAGCAAAGGTTTTATGGATTATTTTTGATGAAATGGATTATCGACTTGTTTTTGAGAAACGCCCCCTTAATCTAAAGCTTCCCCAATTAGATCGGTTTAAAAGCGAGTCTATTTTTTCAGAAAAGGCCTATTCTCCAAGCGATTATACTCTTCAATCCATTCCCAGCCTATTATCGGGAAGTCGAGTAGATGTCACCGCAGTCGACCCCACAGATCTTACCTTGAAATATCCCAATAAAAATTTAGAAACTAAATGGTCTGAGGCTCCCAATGTTTTTCAACAGGCTAAAGAGATGGGTTACTCCACGGCTTTGATAGGATGGTACCACAATTATTGCCAGGTAGTTAAGCGAGATCTCGATTACTGCAGAAGACTCCCTGCGGGTAGATTTGGTTATGCTCAGAATTTTCGGGAAAGCGTTAAGGCAATTTTAGAACGCGCATTAATTTTTGATCGACGCTTGGAAAGAGCTTTTGTTTTTAATCTACAGCAGATTCATAATACAGTTTTAGAGCAACTCAAGACTCGTAAGTATGATTTAACTTTTCTTCATTATTCGGTTCCTCACAAACCCTATATATATAATCGTGAATCCAGGCAGTTATCGGCTCAAGTATCTCGAGCTCCAGAGAACTACTTTGGCAACTTGGAAGAGGTTGATAAAATCCTTGGAGATATTCGACAGGTGTTAGAAAGTAACGGAGAGTGGAATAGATCGATTGTTATTGTGACCACTGATCATTCATGGCGCCAATCGGAAGAGTATGATGGAAAACGAGATTTTAGAATTCCCTTCATGATTAAAATGCCTGATAGTATCGAAGGTAAGATAACTAAGCCCATTTCTACTCTAGTAACTAAAGATTTTATCTTGGATATTATAGCCAATAAAATTGGTACAACATCCGAAGCTATAAGCTGGCTTGAGAAGCATAATCGGAACTTTCCAAAAGGCACAGTTCTTATCCCTATTGAAGATGAAAAATCAGATTCTTCCGTTGGAACGATACCCCATTCCAAGCCTAAAAAAAGTTGATTACAGATTAAAATTTAGTGGTTTTTAATGTAAAAAACTTAGTCTTTTAACAGACAAATTTGAGCCACTAAAATGTTTACATAAGGTCTTCACTCTCCGGGCATGGTCAAAGACAATTCTCCATTAGGCATAGATACTGCTCTTTCATAGCCAGAAGAAATAAAAAGGTTGTTTAAATGGCTAGAGGATTAGTCAAAAATTTAATTCTACCATCCCTGTTACTACTCTTGTTGTTCTCATTGGGTTGTAGTCAGAACGACCTATTTGGGCCTGCAAATATTACAATAATTCAACCCTCCCCTGGCCACTGCCAGTATTCAGTGACTCCTGCCTATTTCCAAACTTTAGAAAATTTAAATACTATGAGTGGCAAGGTAGGCAGAGTCTTGCACTCCTCTAAAAATTTGGATAAAGACTCCGACACACTTAGAACAGGATATGGATTAAAGCCTGTAGATACTGAGTTTTTTAACTCAGGAAAATCGTTTGTTCCCGCAAATTTGGATTCACTTTTCGCTGCAAGTCTCTACTACAGTATTGAAGTGGGTTATCTTCTGACTAAGCAGCTTGATCCCAGTATAGATCTAGCAGCTATTATTCCTAATTTTTCAGATACCAGAATTATTCACCGGGCAATACGCTCCAGCGACCCAATAAGAAATCGGAAGGAAATATCAGATAATGCTGAATATCTATCGGTAAGAACCTCTTCTTCTTTAATTAATTATTTCTTTTCCTATCCTACTGAGGAGGTTAAAGAAATTCCGCTCGGTCTTAATATGGGAATTATGAATCATGAATTTTCCCATCTTGTTTTTCAGCATCTATTTTATGAGCCTGGCATTAAAAGAAATATGGAAATAGGAGCCTCTAAGCCCACTACACACTCCTTAGCCGCCCTAGATGAGGGATTGTCCGATTATTTTGGTTTTCTAGCCACTCAAGATCCTGGATATTTTTTATGTAGCTTCCCACAAGAAAATAGAGATCTAGCCCATCCAAAATACTTTACCCATTCGGTGATTTCTCGAATTGAGTCTAGCTCAGATGATTATTTTGACTCTCATGAAGGGGGGGCTGTTTTTGCCTCGATTCAGTATGAAATAGGTCAGAATCTGAGTAACCATCAACTGGTCGGACAAAGTTTACTCAAACTAATGTCCAATCTATTAACCTGTTCAAGTACAGTTAGTGGAAATACTTTAAATTTTAATTTTGCTGATGTAGCCAGATGTCATCTCGGGATTTTATCGACCGATAGTAGAGCTCAACAAATGGCTAGACAGATTTATCAAAAATATCTCGGAAGTTATGGGATGAATTTATGAGTAATATTTTTTGTGGCTTTGTAATCCTTCATATTTTTTCTAGTTTAGCTTTGGCTAAATTACCTAAAACTCTCCCCTTACTTCCTCCTAGGGAATCTGGAAATGCCGTTGGAAGCATGAAAAGCAGGAGCCCTTGGAATAGAGAGATAGTAAAAACTCATTTAACTGCAGCCGTTGAAATGGGAACCTTAATGAGAAATGATTCGACCTCTAGCGACATTCTTGGAATGCAACTTTTCATAGGGGGTAGAACGAGTCTTATAGTTCCTGTATTAATTCCATCACTTTATTTGAAACCCTCTCTTGGATATTTCAGAAAAAAACAGTCCGAGGGATCTGTCTCAGTTCTTCAACAGGTTATTGAGGGGGGGCTTAATATTCAATATGAAATTACAAATCCAAAGGATGTTCAGTGGTCATTAGGTCTAGCTGGGCGAGTCGACTATTTGATTAGTACCCTAAATGTGTATAGCCAATCCAACAGTGGAAACTCTTTCCGCTTGAGAGCAGGCCCTAGCTCAGCCCTTCAGTTTCGTATTTCGAGCCATTTAAAACTAACCACAGATCTCGAATGTACTTTTACTATTAGCCGACCCAGCCGAGTCTTTGGGGGGCTAACTACCGGCTTAGCCTTTGATCTCTGATAAAAGTTAGCTAATATCAAAGAATGAAAAAAGTTCATTATGATGCTCTTATTTTGGGGGGAGGCCCCTCCGGTTGTTCTTGTGCTCTTTGGTTAAGACATCTGGGATTAAAGCCTTTAATTGTGGAAAAAACAGATCGATTAGGAGGATTGCAAAATAACAGCCCCTATCCCAATGTTTGGATTCTTGGAAAGAACTATCCCAACGGAAAGGCCTTTGCCCGAGAAGTCTCAAAACAGATCCAGGGTGAAAAAATTCCGCTCCGACTCAAAACTGAAATCGTTGATCTGAAATTCGATAAAACGGAAAAAAAATTTAAAATCACACTAAAGAAAGGCAAAACTATTTCCTCAGTTGAAGCTTCCTATTTTGTGCTATCGACAGGGGTGGTTCCGAATTCAGGTGGGTTTCAATCCTCTTCACAAATTTTGATTGGCCCAGGAGATTCTATTGAACGAGCTGATTATAATAAGAAAACAGTCGCTATTTTGGGTGGGGGTGATAATGCCTTTGAAAACTATCAATTTATTAAGAGGAAAAAGCCTCGCTCAATAAAGATATTCGCTCGTCATGTTAGAGCTCAATTACCTTTTGTTAAAAAGATAAAAAGAGGGGATTTGAAGATCGGAAATTACACAGTTGATATCAAGGAGAGAAAGGTTGAGGGGCAGAATTTCGATTTTATTATCGTGATGTATGGTTGGCAGGCCATCAATCCCTTGCAATCTTTGGTTTCACTAAAAACTAAGAATAGCTTCATTGAAACCGATGAATATCGTCGAACTTCTCATAAAAATATTTATGCAATTGGAGAGGTTACTCAAACCTCTCATCCGTGTTGCGTGACCGCGATGGCTGACGGAATTATCGCTGCTAAAGACATTCAAAAACGGATTGATGTTGAACGGGTTTCTATTGAACTAAAATTGAAGTTTTAATACCTGGCCCACTTGGCTGCACCTATTTGCAAAAAAATGGGTCCAGTTTGTCGTGCTGAATTCAATAAAATTCAAGTATTTGAATCGACAAACTGAAAGAGCTGTATCTTAACTAAAGCAAAGATTTACCTTTAAGAAGTCTTTATCCATGTAGCTTGCGAATGAATAATTGAAATCTAAAAGACTAGTAACGCAAGCTAAACCCATCTTTTTTCAAATAGGTGCAACGTAGTGATCCAGGTATAAAGTTTTAGAAATAACAAAGCCCCAAAGTTTTCTCTGGGGCTTTGTGAAACAGTAAAAATTATTTTCTTTAAATTGTAGAGCTCTTAGACTGCTGTAAGGAAATTAGAAGTGACTCTTCTCGTTTCTCATCGGCTTCCATCTCTGCTTTGCAATTGATACAAAGGTTAGTTACGGGCCGAGCCATCAATCGTTTTGAGCCAATAGCTTCACCGCAAGATTCACAGACTCCATAAGTACCTTCAGCTACTTTCTTGAGGGCCTCTTGGACCTTCCCGATAAGCTTTCTTTCTCGGTCTTTAATTCTAATTTCAAAGTTACGCTCCGATTCAGCACTTGCCTGATCGTTAACATCTGGAAGCGCTGTCGTATTCATGCTTTGGTATTTTTTACCGAAGTCACTTTGAAGCTCTTTAAGTTGCTCTTCAAGAACCTGTTTGAATCTTTCCAATTCTGCTTTGCCCATGTTAATAACTTTAGTTGAAAACCTTGTTTCTGAGGCCTTAACAACTGCTATAGCAACAGGGGTGCTAACACTTTTGGTTACATTGGATGCTTTTATTAAGCTGGGCTTTCGAATTGCTTTACTTTTTTTAATCGCTTTGACTGGTTTTGTTTTTTTAGAAGCAGCTTTTTTTGCTACAACCTTCTTCAGGGTCTTTTTCGCAGGCGCTTTTTTGACTTGTTTTTTAGTCTTTTTCTTCATCATCCACCCCATTTCTGCCTTTCCACATAAGTATGGAAGCCGCCCGACTTTATCAAATAGAAAAATAAAGTCAATTTTTAGCAATAAAACCAGCGATTCTCGGTGAAGGGACTTGTTTTACTTAAAAATAGAAAAAAGGGGGCTAAATCACTATATTTATCCTGGATTTTTATCCCCTTCTTCTATTTTTAAGTAAAACAAGTCCCTAATCTCTCATTATTTGCATGGCCA
>SXPJ01000087.1 GCA_005776395.1 Bdellovibrionales bacterium
AAAAATTAGTTTTCACCAAGGGCGGAAACTAATTTTTGGGAGGAAAAGAGGATGAATCTTCAATGTTACGAATTGGCCGTTCAATTTTATCGTTTGATGCGAATTAAGAAAATTCCAGGACCGTTAAAGGGGCAATTGCAACGAGCAGCTTCAAGTGTGGCTTTGAACTTGGCTGAAGGTTGGGGGCGAGCCACTCCTGCAGATAGGCGAAGGTTCTTCCAAATCGCTTTTGGGAGTCACAGAGAGGTACAGGCCATTATTCAACTTGAACCTGATGAATTTAACGAAGAGGAACGAGATATTTCAGCGTCTTCAAACTCTTACGCAATTGCCGGGTGCCTTGACCGCAACCCGGTATGCCGGTTTTGCCGCAATGCCGAAATCAGATATCCACTAGGCTGGGACATACAAATAAAAGAAAGAGCCTGTATTCCGTCTAGAATACATTCTTTAGTAGTGACCTTTTTTGTTCACTTGAGGAAGGGCGTGGCAGTATCCAGCGAAAAATAGTCTTAAGTCTCTTGTGGCACATCCATTGCTTTTTACTGCGCTTGGACGTTTCTGTTGTGCAGATCGTCCCGACTCATAAAAGTTTTGAGTCTAAGTTGATGTTGTAGTTGGAAAATAAGTTGAGGTTGAAGATGAAGTTGTATGGCTTATTCTTATTATGTTCTGTGTTGTTTTTCGGCTCGGTGAGTGCCAAGGCTGAAGTGCCTATGTCACGAGTGACCAGGGTAGTTCGAACCACCTCAGTGACAACGGGAACTCATTATCAGGGGGTAGCTCCGGTTTATCCTTACCCTTATCCACAACCCTATCCTTATTACAGAGGGTATTCTGGGTTTAGTTCATTTAGCTTTAACTTAAGCTTTGGCTTCGGTGGTTTTGGTCGCCCCTTCTTTATGGGGGGATGTCGCTCTCGTCGTTGCGCCCGACCGGTTTCGAGATGTCGAATGTTTAGAAGACGTTGTTTTTAAATCAAATCCTATTTAGTTTCTAAATTATTTTAAGAACCTCTAGTTTGTCTAATGGGTAAGCTGTGATAGAACCTCTATCACAAGCAAGAGGCCTATGACCGATCTACAACATTACAACTTTGAAGAGTTAAAGCGAAATACCAAATCCCTGTCTGAACGATTTGAAACGCTTAGGGGGCGGCTTTGACGTTGATAAAAAACGCCTTCGTATTTCCGAAATAGAAAATCAGGAATCCCAAGAATCTTTTTGGCTTGATCAGAAAACTGCCCAGGTCATTCTCAAAGAAAAAGCCCTTCTCCAGGCTAGTGTGGATAAGATTAATCGGGCCAAGCAAAAGCTTGATGATACTTTAGCCCTTATAGAACTTGTTGATTTAGAGCCCACTCAAGAAAATGTGAAAGAGGTTGCCGCAGAGGTTCAGAATCTAGAAAAACAGATTCGCGACATGGAGCTCGCGCAGATGCTATCGGGCCCCAACGATTTTGTAGATGCTTTTGTTTCCATTAATGCAGGGGCCGGGGGAACTGAGGCCCAGGATTGGGCTCAAATATTGATGCGAATGTATGTTCGTTATTCTGAAGATCAAGGCTTTAAAATCAGTTTGATTGACGAGCTCCAAGGTGAAGAGGCAGGAATTAAATCGGTTACATTTTTAGTTCAAGGCCCCTATGCTTTTGGACTCCTAGGTGCTGAGAATGGGGTTCATCGACTTGTTCGGATCTCTCCTTTTGATGCCAATAAACGGAGACACACCTCATTTGCATCGGTCTTTGTCTACCCCGACATTGAAAAAGATATTGAGATTGAAGTTCTAGATAAAGATCTAAGAATAGATACATTTCGTGCCGGAGGAGCCGGTGGACAGCACGTTAATAAGACCGACTCTGCGGTGAGATTGACCCATATCCCTTCAGGTATCGTGGTTTCATCACAGAATGAGAGATCCCAGCATCAAAATCGAGCCATGGCCATGAAGATTTTAAAAGCCCGACTCTTTGAACGCGAAGTGGAAAAGCGAAATCAAGAGAAAAAAGTGGTTGAAGACTCCAAAATGGATATTGCTTGGGGAAGTCAAATTCGCTCCTATGTGCTAGCGCCCTATCGACTTTGCAAAGATCACCGAACTGAGTTTGAGGTGGGGGATGTTATGTCGGTGCTTGATGGAAAGTTGCAGCCATTTATTGAAAATTATCTCTTAAATAAGGGGCCTAAATGAAAATTTTAATTTCAAACGATGATGGAATTGAATCTCCTGGTATTAAACTCCTTGCAGAGGCAGTCAAAGATCTTGGGGAGATTTATGTAGTGGCTCCTCATAGAGAGCGAAGCACTGCGGGACATAGTTTAACTTTGCACAAGCCGCTCAGAATTCATTCATTGGGAAATAATTATTTTTCGACCTCTGGGACTCCTGCCGATTGCGTTTATTTAGGAATACGAGAAATCGTTAAAGGACGACCTGATCTTATTTTATCGGGTATAAATCGTGGAGCCAATCTCGGGACCGATCTCTATTATTCAGGAACGGTTGCAGCAGCTAGAGAAGGGGCTTTAATGAATATTCGAAGTTATGCTTTCTCTCTCGTGGATCTCCATTTAACAATTCCCGATGCCCCTCGTGAGGAGATGAGATTTGATATGGCAGCTCAATGGGCGCGAAAAGTGATAGATGCCACTTTAAATATTGCTTCCCCTGCTCACTCACTTCTCAATGTGAATATCCCGAACCTGGAAAATCAAAAGATCAAGGGAATGAAGGTCGCACGGCAGGGGATTCGTTACTACAAAGATGAGGTGAGTAAACGTAGTGATCCTAGAGGCCGTGATTACTATTGGATTGGTGGGCCTTATGAACGCTTCGAAGAGAATGCTTTGTCCGATTGTCATGCGGTAGAGGAGTCGTTTGTTTCAGTGACTCCTGTGAGTATCGATTGTACCCATAATCAATATTATACGACTATAAAAGAGAGTCTAAATAAATAAAAAGTAGGATTGTGTTAAAATAAAAACCCAAAAGCTCATCTAGATAGATGGGCCGCATTTCTAAAAGAATTTTTCCACAACAAGTAGTCGAGTTAGTAAGGCTAAGGGGGCCTATTAAACATGAGAGGGGCTGTTATTTTAAAGCATAAGGGCTTTAGTTTTATTTTAAGCACCCTTATTTTTGCTCTTCTCGTAGGCTGTTCTGGAGTTCAACCCCGGTATCACGAAGTTCGAAAGGGAGAGACTAAAGCTCAAATTGCGATCCGTTATGGAGTTGCGATAGCTGAATTAGAGAGAGCTAATCAAAATATGGAAAAAGGGATTCAGGTCGGAGATAAAATCTATATTCCTTTTGAATCTGTCCCGGGTTGGAATGAAGGGGATGAAAAGTTACCAGAATTGGATTCCTCCTTAGCATTTGCAAAAAAGGGGGAGGGAAAAAGAGAACTTTCAAGTTTTAACTCTCGTTTTATTTGGCCTGTGATAGGTAAGATGAGCTCTGCCTTTGGAAGCCGCAAGGGGGAAAATCATGAAGGGATCGATATTGCAGCTCCTAAGGGAACTCAGGTTATAGCCTCAAGATCAGGCCATGTGATCTATAGCGGAAATAAAATAGCAGGCTATGGAAATATGGTGATTGTTCGTCATCCCGACACTCTCGCGACGGTTTACGCCCATCTCTCTCGGATTAATATCAAAAAGGGGCAGTTTGTTTCAAGAGGTCAACTTATAGGACGTGTTGGGAATACCGGTCGATCCACTGGGCCCCATCTTCATTTTGAGGTTCGTGATAGAAGCCACCCCACCGATCCATTGGCTTTTCTTCCAGCTCCAAAGACTCGCCGCAACTAAAACGCCAAAAAACTTCCCATCTTAAGGTTGACGGACTTAGAATATGGGATGAAAGTACGGTCCCGTTAAAAAGAGAAGGATAAACTTTTTCTATGTCAGAACACTCACTTACAGTTTCAAGCTCCGAAGAAGACTTGAAGAATGTAGCCTTCACAACGAGACTTGAAGACTTTGTTAACTGGGGTCGTAAAAATTCATTATGGCCACTTCCATTTGGGACCGCTTGCTGTGCTATTGAATATATGGCCACCGTAGGAAGTCATTACGATATCTCTCGCTTTGGTGCTGAAGTGGTTCGCTTTAGTCCAAGACAGGCCGACTGTCTTTTGGTTTTGGGAACTGTGGTTGAAAAAATGGGGCCTATTTTAAAACAGATTTACGATCAAATGTTAGAACCCAAATGGGTGATGGCAGTGGGCGTTTGCGCTTCAAGTGGGGGGTTCTACCGCGCCTATCACGTCATGCAAGGGATCGACAATATTATTCCAGTGGATGTCTATGTTCCTGGATGTCCTCCGACGCCAGAAGGGATCATTTACGGTTTATTAAAATTACAGGAAAAGATCACCAAGGGGGGGATTGTCCGTGCAAGAGACCGATATAAAATTGCTCGCTAATACTCTGCCCAATTTGCCTGAAAATATTCAGAGCCAAATTCTATCCGTTGAGGAATTTAAAGGGGAAACGACCCTTATTATTTGTAAAGAGGGATTAAGAACGGTCATTCAATTTTTAAAAGGGGATCCCCATTGTCGATTTGATGTGATGATGGATCTCTTTGCGATGGACTATCTTAATTATGAAATCGCTCAACCCGAAAGATTTGCTGTAGTTTATTATTTGGTCTCTTTATTCCAAACTCGTCGTATTCGTATCAAAGTATTTCTTTCTGAAGAGGATCCTACCGTGGACTCTATCCATGATCTTTATAAGGCTGCCAATTGGTTTGAGAGAGAGGCTTGGGATCTTTATGGGATTCTTTTTAACGAGCATCCCAACTTAACGCGTATTTTGTGTCACTCCGATTTTGTGGGGCATCCTTTAAGAAAAGACTATCCTTCAGATCAATACCAACGGCTTAAAACGGCTATCCCCTCGGAAGGTCTTTAATGCATACGACACTAAGTCAGCCAGAGTCCTCTAAGTATTTGCGTTTGAACTTAGGCCCTTCGCATCCCGCAACTCACGGGACCTTACGTGTTTTCGTCGAGCTTGAAGGGGAAATTATCCGAGACATGAAACTTGAGATTGGATATTTGCACCGCTGTTTTGAAAAGATGGCTGAGACTCACACTTGGAATCAAGTGATTCCATTTACGGATCGGCTGAATTACGTCTCTGCGATGATGAACAATGTGGGTTATGTGAGAACCGTTGAAAAATTGTTGGGGGTTGAGCCCACTAAGCGTTGTCAGAGAATTCGAGTTATCCTTTGTGAACTCTCTCGTATTATTGATCATTTAGTCTGTATCGGAGCTAATGGTGTGGATCTCGGAGCTCTTACCACTTTTTGGTACTTCTTTAGAGAGCGGGAAAATGTTTACGATCTTTTTGAGGCTCTTTGTGGATCACGACTTACGACGAGTGCCACTCGTGTGGGGGGAATGTACCAAGACCTTCCTGATGGCTGGCTTGAGTGGTGCAGAAAAGTGGTTAACAATCTACCTAGAACTTTGGATGATGTGGAAACTTTACTTACCGCGAATCGAATTTGGATTGATAGAACCCAAGGGGTAGGGGTGATCTCAAAAGAAGATGCCCTTGAGTATGGATTTACTGGACCTTGTTTAAGAGCTACAGGCATTCCTTACGATGTGAGAAAAGCGATGCCCTATTATGATTACGATAAGTTCACATGGGATGTCATCACAGCTACAGGTGGAGATTCTTACTCTAGATATTTGGTTCGCATGGGAGAGATGAGACAGAGTTTAAAGATCATTCAACAGGCTCTTGATAATATGCCAGGCGGACCTGTGAATATCGATGATTGGTCGATAGTGCTTCCCCCTAAAGATCAGGTTTATAATAGTATCGAAGGGCTTATGGCTCACTTTAAACTTATTATGAATGGAATTCGTCCACCTTTCGGCGAGATCTATGAATGCACCGAGGCTGCTAACGGAGAATTAGGTTTTTTTGTTGCTTCGGACAATCAGGGACGTCCCTATAGAGTGAGAGTCAGGCCTCCCTGTTTTGCAATCTATCAGGCATTTCCTCAGATGTGCATAGGCCAAACGGTGAGTGATGCCGTAGCCACCTTGGGAAGTTTAAATATTGTGGCAGGAGAGTTAGATCGATGATGAGCTTTTCTCCGGAAAATCAAACCCGATTCGAAAAGATTCTTTCGAAATATGAAACCAAGGCCTCAGCTCTGTTGCCGACTCTATGGCTTGCCCAAGAGCAATTTGGATTTTTAAGTCATGAAGCTATGGATTATGTGGCCGGCCTTTTAGAGATGGCTCCTGTCCATGTTTATGAAGCTGTTAGTTTTTATGTGATGTTTAAGCGTAAAGACATGGGTAAATATTGTCTGCAGATTTGCAATAATATTACTTGTCAGATGATGGGCTCAGAGAAATTGATCCAGGTTGCTAAAGAAGAACTTCATATCAATTTTAATGAGGTCACCGAAGACAAGATGTTCAGTCTTGTTCCAGTCCAGTGTTTAGGTTCTTGCGATACAGCTCCAGTGATTCAAGTTAATGAAGAGTATTGTGAAAACTTAACTCCAGAAAAACTCAAAGAGCTCATTGCGAGACTTCGTTCTGGAAAGGTTTTAGAAAGGCCAGGTCTGTCATGCCAGTAAATACGACCTCAGTCATTCTATCTGACGAACAGAAAATTTTATTTAAGTATATTAAAAAAGAAAATCTTAATTCTATCTCTGTTTATGAAAGCATCGGGGGCTATTCTTCTTTGAAGAAAGCTTTTGCAATGAAGCCCGATCAGATCATCGATGAAGTGAAAAAAAGTGGTCTTAGAGGCCGCGGTGGGGCTGGTTTCCCGACTGGAAATAAATGGGGTTTTGTTCCGTATCATTTAGGTAAACCCATTTATCTTCTCTGTAATGCCGATGAATCTGAACCTGGAACTTTTAAAGACAGAGTGATTTTAGAAAAAAATCCCCATAGCCTTATCGAGGGGATCATTGTTTCAAGTTTTGCTACCAGGTGCCATAAAAGTTATATTTACATCCGCGGTGAGTATACTTATGCAGCTAAGGTTATTGAAAAGGCTATTGAAGAGGCCTATGCCAAAGGCTACTTAGGTAAAAATATTTTAGGCAGTGGACATGATCTTGAACTCGTTCTTCATCGAGGAGCTGGAGCCTATATTTGCGGAGAGGAAACGGGGCTTATCTCTTCACTTGAAGGAAAGAAGGGCTATCCGAAACTTAAGCCTCCATTCCCTGCGGTTTCGGGCTTTTTAGAATGTCCTACTGTGGTTAATAACGTCGAGACCCTTTGTGCGGTGCCTTGGATTATTGAGAAGGGTGGAGAGGCCTACACTGAATATGGTCGAGGGCAGAGTAAGGGAACTAAGCTCTTTTCGATTAGTGGTTGGGTGAATAAACCTGGAACCTATGAAGTTGAGATGGGGGTCTCTCTTAAAGATTTTATTAATGATCTTGCGGGTGGAATGAGAGATGGAGCGAAATTAAAGGCGGTCATTCCCGGGGGAAGTTCAACTCCTCCTCTCACAGCTAAAGAGGTGGAAACGGCCAATCTAGACTATGAATCGATGGCTACATTTGAAACGTTCTTAGGTTCCGGAGCTATTATTGTGGTTCCTGAACATCATTGTCTCATGAAACTTTTAGAGCATCTCTCTGAGTTTTATTGGGATGAGTCCTGTGGCCAATGTACCCCTTGTCGTGAAGGGACAGGCTGGCTCTATAAGATGGTGAAAAAGATCTCTTACGGGCAGGGAACTCAAGCCGATATCGATTCTTTAAATAAAACGGCTAAGAGCATGATGGGGACTACAATCTGTGCTCTTTCTGATGCAGCTGCGATGCCTGTTCTAGGGTTTATTAAGAAGTTCCCTGAAGAGTTTATCTCTCATGTTGATTATAAAGGCTGTCCATTGAAACAGTGTGGAGGATCAAGCCATTGAGTGAAGCACTTAAAGAAATTAAGTTAACGATCAATGACAAACCGGTGGTGGCTAAAGCAGGGATGACCGTTTTTCAGGCAGCTCAGACGGCGGGAATCTTTATTCCTCACTATTGCTACCATCCCGATCTCTCTATCGCAGGGGTTTGTCGGATGTGTATGTGTGAAGTCGAAAAAAATCCAAGACTTCAGATCTCCTGTAACACTCTAGCCTCTGAAGGTATGGTTGTTCGAACCGATACTTTAAAAGTAAAAGAGACGGTTCAATCGGTTCTTGAGCTTCATTTGATTAATCACCCTCTTGATTGTCCTATATGTGATAAGGCAGGGGAATGTAAGCTGCAGGACTATTATCAGGGCTATGGCCTCTATAAGAGCCGAATCGAATATGAAACCAAGAACCATAAGCCTAAAGTTGTGGACATTGGAACTATCGTTCTTGACGACGAGAGATGTATTTTGTGCACTCGATGTGTTCGATTTACTGCAGAGGTGACTAAGACCCATGAATTGGGTATTTTTAATAGGGGCGATCGAAGCCTTCTTAGAACCTACGATGAGAAGCCCTTAAGAAATGAGTACACGGGTAATTTAGCCGATATCTGTCCCGTAGGAGCTCTAACGGCAAAGGATTTTCGTTTTAAACAAAGGGTCTGGTTTTTAGATCGTAAAGACTCTGTCTGCACTCAGTGCGCGCGAGGGTGTAATGTAACTGTTTCAGTAAATCCTCAGACCACAAAATTATATCGCGTTGAACCCAGAAGAAATCCGGATGTGAACCAAAGTTGGATATGCGATACCGGTCGTTGGAATGTGCACTACATAGGTGATGAAAATCGAATTAAGAATCCTCAGAAACAGGTGGATGGTAAAATTGCAGATGAAACCTGGGAAACTTTCTTTAAGTCTATGAGTCAAAGTCTTCAGTGTAATCCCAAGAGGACTTTGGTAGCTCTTTCCACTCAGATGACCACAGAAGAGATGGCGGATGCCATAGAAACTTTAGGCGCCATGGGCGTGACGGAGTATACCTGGGTTGTCGACGAAAAAACTGTCGAAGATAGAAAGGCTTATGATGGAATTTTAAAACATCATGATCAAACGCCAAATGCGGCTGGATTTTTACAGTTCATGGAGAAAACAAAAACTCCGTGGTTTAAACATGAAGAGGCATTAAAGAGGCTTCAGGCTAAAGAATATGATCATTTTATTTTATTAGGGCTTGAGGGAATCATCATGCCGGGGGTTGCAGAGCTATTACTTAAGACTCCTAAAGAAACCTCTATCACGATTCACGCGACAACACGGGTAGCTCTCTTTGAAAAGGCGACCTGGATTATTCCCAATACATCTAGTTTTGAAAAATCTGGAACTGCAGTTAATGCCTTAGGTGTGATGCAGAAGGTGGTGGCCTCAATACCTTGGCAATATATGTCTAGGGACGGACATGCAGTTGTTTTTGGATTGAAACAGGGAAATGATCGCGCAATCTCTCCCACAGGACGTTTTCAAACCGTTTTTAAACGGCTATCTAACGAAGCTATTTTTCCTGGTGCAAGAACTGACTGGAGAAAAATGCCGGCTTCAGGAGTTAATATGGGAGTTGTGGGGCGAGCCGAGGGGGTTATCTATGCAAAAAGGTAATTACAAACTGCCTATTTCCCAAAGGGTTTACTTAATTGCGATTCTAAAAGGAATGGGGGTCACGGCTCGCCATTTCTTTAAGAATATTCTGCGGCCAGGACAAATGCCGACTATCAGTTATCCCGAAGTTAAACGAAATTACTCTCCACGCTTTAGAGGGTTACAGATCTTAACTGTAAAAGAGAATGGAGATATCCGATGCACGGCCTGTATGTTGTGCGCAACGGCCTGTCCTGCGGCCTGCATTCATATTACCGCGGCAGAGCATCCAGATCCGAAGGTTGAAAAATTTCCTCAGGAATTTAATATCGACATGCTTCGCTGTGTATTTTGTGGCATGTGTGAAGAGGCCTGTCCTGTAGATGCCATTCGTATGGGGCCTACCTATGAACTAGCTAACTTTGATCGCAGTGATTTTATCTTCACAAAAGAGGAGTTGGTTAAGCACGGCAACAATACCGTGAGCCAAGTGAAACACCATTAGATTATTCGCAGGCTGCTTGAGCGGTGTTGCTGTGCCATACGACAGAGTTGTCCTCTCGTAACAACTCAAGATTGCAGTTTTTTCTCATCACCAAAGAGGTTCCTCCTTGATTAGCGGTATTGGGGGTCCATTTGGCAGTTGTTCCGTTGTAAACCACGAGATTTCTATCTGCTTGAAAAAGAAGATAGGAGCCTGGAGCAGAGGTGTTAGAGTTCCAGAGAGCCGTAGTCTCTCGATAGACGACAAAGTTTCCATCATGTTGCATAACGGCTTTGCAGTTGCAGGGATTATTTGTGGGGGCTAAGAATTGCCACGGTTTAAGCCGTTGAGTTCGAGTTAACGTACTTTGAGAAACTGCGGGCATCCACACCTGAATTCGATCATGCCCCGAATCTGCAATGAATAATTTTCCTAATGGGCCTGATGTAAAAGAGACAGGGCTATTTAATATTCCATAATTGTTAGTGGCTGCTGGCCCCACGGCTACCTGGCTAGCACCATTGAATGTGAGTTTAATTAGCTTATGTTGAGCTGTATCTAGAACGACTATTTGAGAAAAAATATCGGTTACAGCTCCTGGCTGAATATAGTCGACTTCTGGAGTTCCTAAGACAACGGCTTGGGTTACCATATTATTTTCAATAGTAAGTTTTTGGACTCGAGTTTTATCACAGACATAGAGAATATTATTTCTGACTAGAATAAATTGAGGTTGATAGAATTTTCCAGGATCTGTTCCTATACCTCCTAGAGTCAGTAAATGGGTGCCCTGTGAGTTAAATTTTTGTATTCGGTGATTTCCTGTATCGGCTACGTAAAGATTTCCTAAACTATCAAAGGCTAAACCTCTGGGATATTGGAACTGGCCATTAGCACTACCTTGGGATCCAAAGCTTGAGACATATTGAAGATTAGAATTAAAGACCGAGATTCGGTGATTTCCCTCTTCGGATATATAGATAGAGCCTGTGCTATCAATGGCAATTCCCCAAGGAGTATCTAATTGCCCTGCTCCCGATCCCCTTACTCCAAAACTAGATAGATAGTTGCCTGAGGCTGAGTGTTTTACCACTCGATTATTCAGTGAATCTACAGTGAGAATTTCATCCTGCGGATTAAGTGCAATCCCCGTGGGATGATTTAAAGGTGAAGTTGCAGAGGAAGAATCTGTAGGTCGAGGTAATACTTTAGGAAGAACATCGAAAATAAGTGTCTGTTTTTGATTAAGAGCATCTTTAGCTTCTACCGTGACTCTTCCTGTTGTAGTAGAAATAGTGGTAAAAATATAAAGTGAGTTTGGATCTGTGATCCTTAGTTCTTTTAATAAAGTATCGTAGCTGATCTGGTAAGTCCCTACCCCTGTGAGCTCATCTGAACCTAATTGTTCATTCGCTAGGCTAGTAGCGTAGATCCAACCTCGCTGTGGAAATCCGGATCTTGGGCCTAAATTAACATGCCAAATTGGAGTCGTAGCTCGTGAAAATACTGTAGAGCCCACAAATGTTTGACCGGTAGGGCAGGAACCCACTGCAGGATAAAGGGGCAGGTAGGGAGTTCCAAGTGTGGCAGTCGTGCAACGAAGAACTGTAATAGAGTCATTCCCACTAAAACTACCTTCAGAGGAAGGGGAGACGATAACATTTCCTGCGGTGCCACTTATTCTTGTGAAGGTAAGAGGGTGCTTGCCGGATAAACGAAGTGCATAGATCTCTTGGAAGTTACCTGTGAGCACTGAGTACTGAGTCGTTGAAAATTTAGGTGTGACAGCTACAGTTAAGGATCTTTCAGCCCTTTGCCCCAAACTATCTAAAACTTCAAGTGAAGCCTGGACATTAAATTTTTCATCTTGTGAAGCTGAAGCAGTAAAGAGGTTTTTATTAGGTGAGTTAGTTACAGGACTAAAAACTCCCCCTCTATTATTATTTAAAACAGTAAAAGTGTAGGGAGGTGCTCCTAACGAAGCTGTAAAGTTTTGGGAGGCTCCAGGTAGCATCCACTCTGGGCTAGCAGCTGAAAGTTTGACAGGGGGGACTACGATAATAGTTCTTGAAGCCGACTGTCCTAACCCATCCTTAACTTCGATAACTACGGAGGTGTTAGAAGGAAGATTCTGAGTTGCATTGAATATTCTTTTGGTAGGATCTGCTGGGGAGGTAGGACTTAATGTCCCACCCGTGGCTCCACCTGTAATATTAAAGGTATAGATTCCATCGCCTCCTGAGGCAGTTAGAATTTGATTAGCTCCTCCTATCACCGGGGATGTCACCTGTGCTAATTGAAGTGTAGATTTTAAATAAATATTGGCCTGAGTGCTTTGCCCAAGAGAATCCTGTAGAGTGATATTAACCGTAGTATTTTGAGGGATAGAAGATGGAGCTGTGTAGATATTTCCAGAGATACCTCCCACTCCGTTATTTAACGAATAGGTATAGGGGGATTTTCCTCCTAAAGGGATAAAGGTCATGTTTTGACTAGCTGCCAAATTTTTGCTTGCGGGTGAAACAGTTGGAACAGGATAGGTTGAGACTGTAATTTGATCACTTTGATCTAGAGTGTTTGACACTTTGATAACCGTATCTGATTTAGCGGAAACAGTTCCTGCCGTAAATACTCCTGCTGCCGTGAGATTTCCTAACCCTGACACTATTGAAAAGGTATTACTACTATGGCCACCTGTTGCGGTTAAGGTGATAACCTCCCCTTGTATAAGAGCTATTTTAGGAGCCAATATAGTGAGGTTAGGAGCCACTCTGAGAGTCGTAGCATCTGACTGCCCTATAGAATCTCTTACTGTCACTGTGGTCTCTCCACTAGCGGTAGCTTTTGCGGTAAAAAGACCTGATGAAGAGTTGATAGTTCCTACCGTGTTACTTGATGGGGTTGAATAGGTAAAAGGACTTCGTCCACCAGAAGCCTGAAACTGGCGAGTTTTACCTTTTGCAATAGATTCGTTAATAGGGATGAGAATGAGTCCGATATTAATATGGGCCGCTGCGGTTGCCCCCAGCGAATCGGTTACAATGATATTTAGAGGGCCTGACCAGTCACTTGGAGCTGTATAAAGTCCCACAGGGCTAATTGTTCCTTTATTTGGGGTAAGAGAAAGTGCATAGGGGGGAACCCCTCCTGAATAATTAAATGCCAATCGTTCATCCCTTTGAAGATTGATCGGATTAGGCGTAATACTTAATGGTAATTCAACGATAAGTCTTCCATTGATAGTTTGATCCAAGTTGTCAGTGATCTTGAATGTAAGCACACCTGCATTGCTAGAGCTTGAAAAAACTCCAGATGGGGTAACTGTTGCAACAGTTCCAGAAACAATTGAGTAGGTGTAGGGGAGTTCTCCTCCTCGGGGGAGAAAACCAGAATAGGTTTCATTAAAACCTATGATCTGTTCGGAGGGGGTAAGGGCAAGTGGGGTTTTGACTAGAACATTCATGTTGGCAATTTGTCCCAAGCCATCTGTGACCCTCATAGTGATTGAAAAGTTTTCAGAAACTGTAGATGGGGTCGTTAATATTCCACGAGGAGATGGATATACATCTCCAGGAGCGTTATTCAAAATACAACCATGGGGATCTCCTGAGATACTAAAAGTGTAAGCCCCATCTCCTCCGCTGGCTGTGAAATTATAGAATCTATTTTGAGTTAAGTTTCTAAGAGGGCCTGAAATAGTGAGCCCTGTTTTTAGAGAGATGGGAACTGTTATTGTCCTGTTTCTATTGTCGGTGATAATCAAATTTGCTGTAGCTTCAGTATTAATGATTGAAGGGGCTGTATAGATTGTCTCTAATCCTTGGGAAACTGAAATGGTTCCTGAATTGATACTCGGATTTAATGCAAAGGTATAAGGAGGGTGTCCCCCATTTGGAATAAATGTTTTCTGTTGTGATTTTGCTAAGGTCACATTGGGAGGAGTTATAATAAAAACGGGATCTACTGTAACTGCGCTATCTGAAGTTTGTCCTAGTCCATCGGTGACTCTGACTTTGAAATTTAGACTTGAAGTGAGTGGGGCTGGGGTCTTAAGTACTCCATTCTGAGGATCATTAATTGTCGCTGTTCCATAATTTCCAATTAAACTAAATGTGTAGGGGGCGTTTCCACCGCTAGCTGTAAATGTGTAGGGAACCCCTTGGAGAATGGATAGTGAAAGAGGATTGATAACGACAGGGGGTTTAAGGTTGATAGTAGATCTGGCAACGCGGTTTACATTGTCAGTGACTCTCAATTCTGCACTTTCTTCTTGAAGAACTGAGTTCTTCGCCGTGAAGGTAACACTTCCCCCGAGATTAGTGATTGTATCGGCAGATAACGTACCGATAGCAGAAGAAGACAGACTGAGAGAATAGGGGGGAGTCCCACCACTAGGAGTATAGATCTGTGTGCCCCCCTGCTTGAGAGTTACTGAGCTTATATTTAAGGATAATGCTGGAGCGATAGTGATAGTCGCAGTATCAGAGCGATTTAAACTATCGGTAACTCTAACTGTAACTGAGATTGAGCTCGTTGTGACTGGAGCCGTAAATAAACCGGTAGCAGCACTAATAGCAGCTCCATTAGCATTTCCATCAATAGAGTAGCGCATTGGTCCTGTGAGTCCACTGGCTAAAGCTGAAAACGGGTGAGTTTGTCCAGGTAGCATAGCCCAACTCTTAGGAGAAATTTCAAGATTTCCGACCACTAAGATACGGGCGTTAACGATCGTCCCCTCATTGTCTAGAACCCTTACGACGGCTAATTCGGGGATAGAGGAGGATGAGCTAAATCGGAACTGGGTATTGGATATTTGCAAAGGAGTTCCGGTTCCTAGCTCTAACTGAAACTGATAGGGAGCTATTCCTCCAGAGATTGTGAAATCCTTAAAGCTATTTAATGAGATTGTGCTTTCGGGGGGGGAAATGGCTAACCGTTGGGTGGCTCTTGTAGCTCTGTTCATTATGGGTGTCCCACACCCAATAAAAGAGGAAAGAGAAACAACTGAAATTATCTGAAATGCAAATTTAAATAAGCTGTAAGATTTTGAACTAAATTTCATAAAACGTCCCCGAAACAAACTACTCTCTTAGTTTAAAGAAGTGATTAAGGAATTTCAGTGAAACAATTGTGGAGAGTTTTTCATATTCTTAATAATGCAAAGAGTTCTAAGTGTTACTCAGGGAAGTGAAAAGAGTGTCGACAGGAGGGTTCCAAATCATTCGAATATTCTCATAAGAGATTCTCAGTTAATACATTTGAATATGATAACCTATAAGTTATTAAATTATTGTAAGTAGATAACCTATAAGTTATTATATGGGCATGAACAAAGTCTCAAGACAAACACTACAAAGAAAGCAGATTGAAGCCCGCCTTAAGAAACTAGGGAGGGTACACACTCCTCCTGGAGGTTGGATTAAAGCTCTTTCTGAATCGTTAGGAATGACCACACGCCAGTTGGCTATACGGATAGGCGTATCTCAACCTGCCGTAATGAAAATGCATAAAGGAGAAGTCGATGGAACGATTTCACTTAATTCGTTGAGAAAAGTAGCGGAGGCCCTGGGTTGTGATCTGCACTACGCTCTCGCTCCTAAAACAGGAGCCCTGTCAGAAATTATTGATGAACAGGCAGCTAAAGTAGCAAAAAAAATTATAAAGGAGACTTCTCATACCATGGATCTTGAAAAACAAGGGCTGTCTGAAAAGGAAAAGAATCAACAGATAAAAGAGCTCACTGAAAAACTTATCAGAGAACTCCCTAATACATTATGGCGCGATAAGTGAAGTTTAACCAACCAGAAGGCTCTACTCCCTTAAATCCAGATAGTCAGAAGGATTTGATTCCGGCTCTTTCAACTCAGGAGGAGCTAAATAGTTTCGAGCAATACAATATTGTTTCGGCAACAGAATGGGCAACTGGGAATTCCAGAATGAAGAAAAAGCTTCTGACACTGGAAGGACTAAAACAGCTTCACAAGGAAATGTTTAATCAGACTTGGAAATGGGCTGGAAAGTTTAGGACGATAAATACGAATATTGGTGTGAGTTGGGATTCAATCTCTTCGAAGTTGAAAGAACTGTGTGACGATGTCGCGTATTGGATTGAAAATGACATTTACTCGCTAGATGAAATCGCGGTTCGATTTCATTACCGACTCGTTTTTATCCATCCCTTTCCAAATGGGAACGGAAGACATGCACGTTTAGCTGCTGATGTTTTTTTGATACACCGAAACCTTCCCCGGCTTACCTGGGGATCTAAGTCGATTTTAGAAAAGGGCGAAGTGAGAAGCTCCTACATTAAAGCTCTTCAAGCAGCGGATGCCGGAGATTTTGAACCCATATTAAAATTTGTTCATTCTTAACTTTGCTTCAATCGAAAAGGTCAAACGAGTTCATGCCTAACTAGCCTTTTGGAATTGGAGATAGGGGAACTACGTTGGGAGAAAAAACGGTGAACCAATCGGTGTCTTTAATCGGAGAGTGAGTGGATTCGATAAGATGATTTAATGGGTCTTTAGAATCAAAAAAGGAAGTGGGTTTATTAAAAGGGGCTCCATGACCCACTTTCATTCGTACTACAAGGGCCTGGGGAGCTATCTGTTTCTGATAAAGCCCAGCTAAGATTTTATTGGTTCTTCCAGAGTGTTGATACCAAGTGACTCCACGCGCGGGTGGAATCGCTGAAATTAAATAGACTGATGAAAAGTTGGGATAGACAAGCAAAGGCCCCTCTGTATTTAGAATAGGTTTAAGTTCTCGATACATGCGTTCAGCGACCAGTTTATTTTCTTTGCTGGTTTTAATTCCTCGGAACGGCCCTACCTCTATTTTTTCGGTGAGATATTTAAACTCGGAATCGGACCAAATATTGAGTGGAAAAAAAAGAATTAAAAATACGGGAAGTGAAACTGAAACAAGGGCTGGAATATTAAACTTAATTCGGCACTCTTTTAAGGCCTCTCCTAAAAACACCAGAGCGATGATTGCGGCCGGAACCATTCCTACCTGAGCATTGATATGACCGGAGGCTGAGGTGCCAGAGGCAATGAGTCCAGTAATCCAAGAGGGGATAAAGATCCATTTAAGTAAGTTTACTGCCAAGGGGCTATTTTTGATTTTGTAAAAAGAGATGAGCGATAGAAGAGATAAATAGAAAGGATAAACACTCCACATTGCATAGGAGAGAATACTTAACCCTACAGCCATTAAGGGGGTTAGGCAGAGTACCCAGTAAAAAATAATAGGTGAGCGTTTTGAAGTGAAATGTGCAATTCCGGCAAATAACATCCCGAAGCCGAGAACTGTTTTAGGAAAGAATTTGTGCAACACCTCGAACATATGTGAAAGAGTGGGTGTGCCGTGAAGGTATTCCTTTCCAAAGGCTAGAGAGGATAAAAAATCGGAAAAGTGCTGTGCTATGAATAGAGCTGGGTAAAGCATCACTCCTGCAACTCCTGCGGCAAAGAAGAGGCTCAGTTTTTTCTTGGGAGTTAAAATAAGAATATATAAAAAGAGCAGGGCGGTAATCGCACAAAAAGTAATATAGGCGATTGATGACAAGGCCATAAAAATACCGGACAAAAAGAAAAATCCTGGAGATTCCTTTTTTTGAGCTAGGAAAAGCCCAAAAAGCCCCAAGACTAAAAATAGAGTTCCTAGTGAGTTGTAACTTAAAGTAAGCATATTGCCAGGAAAGTAGAGACAGGAAGAGGCGGCTGCAATAAGAGCTAAGCTTCGATCGGTGAATTTTTTAAGAGAAAAATAGATAAAAAGCCCAAGAGTTAAGTAGAGCCCAAGAACCATCCAACGCATAAAGATAATGACCCCCTCCAACGAGTGATTGAGTTGCCAATGAAGTTTAAAGAAGGGGTAACTTAGAACTGAAAATGTCTGGGCCAGGTAGAGCTCATCAACGAAGAGTTTTTGCCCCAAGAGGAGTCTTAGTGTGAGAGCTGAGTAATAAGGCTCATCAAAAAAGTCTATTCCAAAATATGTTCGGTACAAAAAAAAGCCAAAAGAGAAACAAAAAACAAGAATGGAAAATAAAAAGGAGTTTCGATCTTGAATAGAGGAGAAGGAATTAAGCTTCATAAATTAAAGGTGAAAATAAAAGTGTAACACAACAGACATAAAAGATAGCTTAATGCATAGAGGGGATTTTAACGCGCAGGAGTTAAATAGGTTTTTAAAAATAAGATACACTATTAATAAGTCATTCCTTTCCGTACCTAATAACAATCTAATAACTACAACAAAAGAGGGTCTATGAAACGATCTATCACCGCGCTATTGTGCGCCTTTTCTCTGGCTTCAGTCTCCAACGCCACGACAAGTCGAACAGGCTTTGTCGATTCAGCCGATGCTAAAAACGTAGCATTGCTGGTCGGTGTTACTTACGGACTTCCTGGTATTGATCTCGATCTTAAAAATGTAAAAGAGATTGCCGCTCACCCTGGGTATCAGTTCGATACTCATGAATTATGGGAAGATGAGGGGAGTGTTTTAAATGTAGCTAAAAATTTAACCGATCTCTCGGCTAGCGTGACTGACGGAGGAACACTGTTCTTCTACTTCTCTGGTCATGGTTCTACAGAGGGTTTATTAATGAGTGATCGGGTGATGAAAATCGGAGAGATTCGAGCTGCAGTTGAAAAAGGTCGCGTTGGAAAAGCTCCTTTGCAGCGTTTAGTTATGATGTTTGATTCTTGTTACTCTGGGGCTCTTTTAAACGGAGTCAGAAGAGTTGAACATAAAGAAACGGATACAAGAGCTTCTCAAGAGTTTGCCGATGCTTTAGTGAAAGAGCTTCAAGCCGGCAATCGCGCAGAGGCTTACTGGAAAAAACTTTTCGTATTCGCTTCCTCAAGAGCTGATGAAACTTCAGCCGCTGGATCTGAGGGATCTGCTTTTACAGTTAATATGAGAAAGGCGTTTGATGAGGCGGTTTTATCAAAAGCTAAAGTCAGCGAGTTTGTGACTAAGGCTCAAAAATATACAGCTGCCTATCATCATCCAGTGGCCCGTTTAGTTCCGGTTACTTTGGGCGATGAAAATTTAGTGCCTTAATCTTTGTAAGTTAAATAGCCCTAATCCTGTGTCTAAGCCCTTTGGAGATCTGAGTCTCCAGGGGGCTTTTTTTTATAGTTTAGGCTGTCTGAATTTAACTTCGTAATTTTAAGCTTTTAGCCTCTCTCTGCCAAAAATGGGCTCTAGAGCCCTATCCTAAAGCATTGACTTAAAATTCAATTCCGCTATTCTGCGTCGCAGCAACTAATTGATTGTGAGGAATTATTTATGACAAAAACTCTTTTTGTTTTATCTGTTATTGGATTTGTAAGTTCTCTAGGCTTTGGCTCGGCAGTCGAGTTTAAAGGCAATGTAGTAGATGTGAATGTTTCTGGATCTAACTTTAAGGTCTATTCCCAGGCAATATTAAAGACTGCTAAGGGGCCTACAGAGCTTAAACTCACTGGATATGGTATTCGTCAAAAATCGGTCGCGTTTATAAAAGTAAATGTGTATATGGCGACAAGTTATGTAGATTTAGCCACCACTTTAAACACTAATAACCCTATCGATTCATTGAAAAACAGTAATGGCAGCGTGATTGTTCTTGATATGTTAAGAACAATGACAGCTCAAGATATTAGAACTGCTTTTGAAGAGGCTCTTGATGTGAACGGCGTGGATGTGAATTCTAAAGCCGTTCAATCTGTTTTCTCTAAATTTGAAGGGGATCTATATACTGGAAATAGAATCCTTCTCGCTAGCTATCCTAACGAGCGAAATGCTGAAACATTAGTGATTGAATTGCCCAAGGTTAGTATCAGCACCGTTGGAAATTTTTTAGGTTTAGATTTCTGGAAAATCTGGTTTGGTGAGCCTGTGGATGCACTGATGGGCGAATTGAAAGCTAAACTTACAGGAGCTAAATAAGTATGAAGAATCTTTTATTGATGGCTCTCTCCTTAGTTCTACTTTCTGGATGTGGAATCAAGGAGATGGCTGATGAAGCTCGAGATAATTTAAGAAAGACCGGGAATGCAGTTCACCTACAGGTGTTAACTGTAGCTCTTCAAGAAATGTTAGCTCCGGTGAATACTGAGAGTTTAACTCCTCCTGCTAGAATGTTCCCTTACGGGGATACTTTCAGCAAAGAGGCCACTTCTGATGAGATCACTGAGGTCTATCATACATTTTTAGCCGACGTAAAATTAGGGGGGAGCACAGGAAGGCCCAATCCTACCGCTAAGGACATGAGGCTTGATGGGAGAAAGATCAGTCTTGCTGTAGGCGGAGTGATTTCATCTTTTATTCCTCATGATAAGTTGGTGCAGATTATGGATGCTCAGATCCATCGTGGCGGACGTTATGAAGATACTGCCTATGTAATTTTGCTCACGAGATATACCTATTTAAGGGATTTTTTCTTAGCTTCAGTGGTAGAAAAATCGGAGCGGGTCAATTTGGATTCGGTGAGAAAAGCGGCTGAGTACTTTACAGAGATTAAGTTCATTGCTCAGCTTTCTTATGTGGATCGTATTAAATTGCACATACCTCAGTTTGTTCCGGTGATAAACGATTTGAATCCAGATCCTTCAACGACAACTGTTTTCGAGGACTTAGATATTTCAGTGAACCCGACAGAGTATAAGCTCCTGGCTCGAAAAGCGATCCGTCGTTTTGAAAGAGACAGTGCACTTAAAGAGCTACTTTATAATACTGAAGCAGGTAGAAAACTCTTAGCGATCTTCCAAGCAGAGTAGCGTTTCGAGTCTAGAGAATCTGTTTAATTAAGGGATGCGTTTAAAACGTATCCCTTTTTTTATTTCTGCTTTTTATTTTCAGAGAAAATTGCTGATAGCAGCAGTCAGTTGAGTAAAACTCATTTCAATTAATCATGGCTGTGCAATAGGCCTTAAGAGTGACTGTGACCGATTGATTGGGATAGGGGAGAATGACTTCGAGTCGTTTATTCTCTGAGCCCTTAACTTGAAACTCCTGATGTAGCGGCACATTTTCTCCATTGAGATCAAAAAATGTTGAGCAGATTTGAGGAGAGGGGGAGAGGTTTTTCATTTTATAACTAAAGAGCATCTTTTGATCGGTGTGGTCTAAAGTAAAACCGCAATTAGCTTCCATTGAGGGAAGGGATGAGGAATTACATTTGAATGAGGGGAGAGAGAGTCGATATTGGATATCGAAGGTGGCACTTACACAGGCTAAAGTGCAAAAACCAATAAACGCCCAAAGCGTGTAGGCCTTAAACTTCTCAGTGAATTTTGTTTGAGTGAAGAAACTTTCAAGATAATAACCGATTATTAAATGAACAAGAAATACACCTCCCCAGAAGAGAAGGGAATATAAGGGGCCCGCCCAGTGAGTGAGACCAGGGAAACAGGGTTCGTGAATGCAGTTGATGTTTTGAGTGGCTGGGAAAAAGAAATAGGAGATGGCAAAGATTAAAGGATTAAAAATGGAGATTAAAAGTAGGGCGTTACTTTTCTTTTGTGGCAGGTGGATGAGGGCAAGAATGGCTACAGGGATCGTAAAATAGTGGTAGTGGCTTAAGAGGAATTCATCCAGAGGAAGGCCCGGTTGGTACATGAATTCGACTAGGCCCAAGAGGTTCTTTCCGGTAAAGACTCGGTATTGATTATCGATGATCCAGAAGATTTGTGTAAAGCAGGCGATACTAAGAAAGCCTGTGAGCCAGCCGCGGTGTTTGAACATAAGGCCTATAGCTGAGCCGATGAGGGCTAGATTACAAAACCACCAGTAAAAACCTTGATCGATGCCGTATCTAAGGACATCGAGATAGGTGTTTAGGAAGGCCCAAAGGGAAAAGAATCCGCCTGTGAGTACAAAAGGGTCGAGCTTTTTTAATAGAGAGAGAAGCATTTTCGGATAGTTTAAGGATATCAATTCGATAGAAGAAGTTCAACTTTCAGCTTGGAGCTTTAAAAAACTCGACAAGTCGGACCCAAATCATTAAAAGATAGGGTCTTGGTTTTATACCGAGTAGGCCGGCATAGCTCAGT